>JANOIR010000013.1:0-28171 GCA_031407765.1 Vicinamibacteraceae bacterium | reverse complement strand
CTGGCGCAAGGCGGCGGGCTCGACGCGCCGGCCGACGCCATCCTCGACGCCGCCCGCGCGGCGATCGCCGGAAACTACTAGCGACTGCCTGCGGCGGGCGCGGCGGGCGACCGGTCCTTGCCGATGAGGGCGAGCAAGGCGCGATCGACCACGACATCGATCGCCGAGGCGCGGGCCTTGAAGTTGTTGGCGACGATCGCGAAGACGAGACGCTCGCCGGCGCGCGTCGTCATGTAGCCGGCCAGGGCGCGGACGTTCGACATGGTGCCGGTCTTGGCGTGGATGCGCCCCTCGAGCGGCGTGTCGCGCAGGCGTCGCTCGAGCGTGCCGTCGACGCCCATGATCGGCAGCGTCGCCTCGAAGGCGGCCGCGTCGCGCGGTTCCTGCGCCATCCGTGTCAGCACCGTGACCAGCGCGGCGGCCGTGACGTAGTCGTAGCGCGACAGGCCCGATCCGTCGGCGACGATGACGTCCTCGATCGGCACGCCCCACCGGGCCAGGGTGCGCTCGTAGACGCCGCGCGCCGCGATCAGCGGATCCGGATCCGGCACGTCGGAGCCCAAGCCGATGCGCGAGAGCAAGGTCTCCGCGAACAGGTTCTGGCTGACCTTCATCAGCCGCACGGCGATCTCGCGCAGCGGCGGCGACTCGTGCGTGTGCAGGACGCGCCGCGGCGACGGCGGCTTCTCGACGAGCTCGTCGACGTCTGCGATCTCTCCGGCGACGGTGATGCCGGCGCGGGCCAGCGCGTCGCGGAACGCGGCGAGGAACGCGCGCGTCGGATTGTCGACCGCGACCGAGCGGACGTAGTCGCGATTGGTCTTCGGCACGCTGCCCGTCACCTCGAGCGTGCGGGTGAACGGCCGGCGCCGGGTGTAGACGGCGGCTGGCACGTCGGCAGCCGTGGTCGATACCTGACCGCTGACGACGAGGTCGGTCGAGGCAGGCTCGATCCGCACCGTGGCCGGCATGCCCGGCTTCGCGCCCGCGGTGATCACGATGTCTGCCGCGCTCTCGTGGTACTGCAGCGCGCTCAACGGCGCGGCGTAGCCAAAGGCCAAGTCGTCCCAGGCCCAGCCGGAGCCGAGCGCCTGGTCGGGCAGGGCGTCGTCGTCGCCGATCAACCGGCCCTCGACCCGGGTCACGCCGAGCACCGCCAGCCGGCAGGCCCACTCGTCGAGG
This sequence comes from Vicinamibacteraceae bacterium, assembly GCA_031407765.1. Lineage (GTDB taxonomy): Bacteria > Acidobacteriota > Vicinamibacteria > Vicinamibacterales > Vicinamibacteraceae > JBDSLU01. The sequence continues at coordinate 26,989 of JANOIR010000013.1, read as the reverse complement.
ACGCGCGGCGCGTCGGCGCGCTGGCCGATGGTCGGGTCGCCGTCGCCGGTGACGACGAGGTCGCCGCGTAGCATGCCATCCTCGATCGCGCCGGTCGTCTCCAGGCGGGTCGAGAACCGTGCGTCCCATCCGAGCCGCTCGGCCGCGACGGCGAGCGTGACGATCTTCATCGTCGACGCCGGCATGACGAGCAGACGCGGATTGCGCTCGAAGATCACCTCGCCCGTGTCGAGCGAGACGACCTTGGCCGCCCAGAGCGCGTTGACGTCGGCCGTGTCGAAGACGGCGGCGAGGCGATCGCGCAGATCGTCGGCGGCGGGTGCGCGCACGACCGCGGTGGCGTCGCGTCGTGCCGCGCCCGTGCCCGGGGATGCCGCGACGAGGACCGCCCCTGTGAGCGACGCCGCGAGCGCGATCGCGATGGCGGAGCCCCGATCCGGCATAGGACTAGCTTAGCCGACCGGGGCCGTGGCCTCCTCGGCGCGGACGACCGAGTCACCGGCGCCTCGAGGCCATTGCGGGCGGCGTAGCGGGAGAGTGGCCCGCGCGGAAGGTCAGCCGCCGGCTGCGGTGAGCGCTGTGACGATGTCGGTGATGGCCGGGGCGATCAGCTTGCCGGCGCCGGCGTCGCCTTGGCGGATGGCGAAGTAGTCGGGGCCGGCCTGGTGGATGACGACGACGTCGTGGTGCTTGCCCTCATCGAACGCCGTCTGGACGCGCGCGAACTCGGTGGCGCCGGCCGGCAGCGCGTTGACGAACGACTCGGCGCGGAGCGTGGCGACCTTGCCGACGAGGTCCTCGATCTTGGCCTCGTCGACCGGCTTGGTCGGCGGCACCGCGACCCATTTCATCGCCGCGTCCTTCTCGGGGCCCTTCTTGCGTTCGAACACGACGGTCTTGCCGGCGCGGGTGATCTCGAGGCGCGTGCCGGTGAACGCGCGGAACGCGAACACATCCTTGCTGCGGAAGTCGGCCGGGCTGCGCGCCAGGTCGTCGGCCAGCGCCTTCTCGATCGTGAAGACAATCGAACGCGACGCGTCCTTGGCGTAGACGTCGCCTTCGGGCGTCGGCTTGCCGAGGTGGATCTCGGCGACGGTGCTGCCGGCGGCGAGCGTGAGACGGCGTTCGGCCGGGTCGAGACCGAATTCCTTGAGCGTATGTCGGGTCGCCGCCGGCGCCTTCGCGGCTGCTGCCAGTGGCCCCCCTGCCGGGGTCACCGGCCGGGCCGGCGCGTCCGGATCCCAGACGATCGCTTTCATCTGGCCGTTGGCCAGCCGGCTCAGGACCGACTCGATCACACCGAAGTCCGCGCGCGCGTTGGCCGGTGCGACCACGCTCCAGGCGTCGGCCTGCCGCGCCACGGCGGTCTTCTCGGCGCCGGCCGCAATCTCGATGCGATCGATCGTCTCGCGATCGAAGGCGAGGACGCGCTTGTCGCGGAAGCCGAACGCGCCTTTGTCGAGGGTGCCTTCGAGGTAGGCCGAGACCAGGAACACGCGCGGCGCGTCGGCCACCTTGGCGTAGAGGTCGCTGCCGGTCGGGTTCTTGTCGCCGAGCAGCAGCGTCCGAGGTGCCTTGTCACCGGCGAGGCGGAAGGTAATGGTGACGCGCGGCTTGGCCAGGCCGAAGGTGCCGAGATCCTTCGGCTGCTCGTCGACCACGCGCTGCACGTCCGCGGACGCGAGGTTCGACGCGACATTGCCGGCCTCGGTCTGATCGGCCGGCGCATCGATCGGCGCGGCGAGGCGCCAGGCCTTGTTCACCTTGCGCAGCGTCGTCGACTCGCCAGCACTGGCGGCGATCTGGATCTCCTCGATCTTGTCGCCGTCGACGCCGGCGAAGACCTTGCCGCGCGGCGCGTCCGGCGCCTGCGCCGCTGGCGGCTCTCGGTGCCGCTCGATGAAGAAGATATAGGCCCCGAGGCCTATGGCCAGGGCGGCGAGAATGCCAGTGTTGCGCCCGCGGTTCATCCGCGCCGCCTCCACCACGTGTGCACGCCCATGGCGAGCACCATCCCCGGGACCCCGACCAGCAGCAGCAGCGCGATCAGCCGGAAACCGTTGGCGTCCACCGTCACGCGGCGATCGTTCGGCGGCGTCGGCCGGATCGAAATCAGGTTCTCCTGCTGCGCCAGCCAGCTGATCGTGTTGCCCAGGAAGTCACGGTTGGCCTGGAAGCCGATCCCATCGTTCGCGGCGAAATCGGAATCGCCGATGACGACGAGCCGCGTTTCCGGTCGCGGCGGCGGCGGCGACGTCTGGCCCGGGGCTGGCGGTGTCGGCGGCGGCGCGTCGGGGGCCGGCAGCGCCACCGCCGCTCCGAGCTCGACCGGGCCCTTCTTGTCGGTGGGATCGAGGGAGACGCTCCCGCCCGCGGACAGGGCCTTGAGGTCGGTCTCGGCCCAGCTCACGTCGCTGCTGAGGAGGAGCGGCTGGGCGTTGCGGGCATGGCCCGTCACCGCGGTGACGGTGCGCGCCAGGGGGAACATCGTGTAGAAGCGGAAGCGCTCCGTGATGGGATGGGTCGGATAGTTGGCGATCACCGGAAACGCGGGGCCCCGGCCGCGGGCCTGGCCGGCCACATCGACGACGATGTCGTTGCCGACCGCTATGCCCCACTCCGCCACGAAGGCCACGAGGTTGGTCAGCGGCGGCGCCGTCGTCGCGTCGGGCGGATCGAGGAGCATCAGCGCCTTGCCGCCACGATTGAGGTAACGGCGAAGGCTCTCGATCTCGGTCGGCAGATAGTCGCGCGTCGGCCCGGCGACGACCACGACGTCGGCATCCGACGGCACCTCCGGCTGCTGCGCCAATGCCAGCGGGGCGATGAGGCAGTTGTCGCGCTGGAGCGCCTCGTTGGCCCGGCTGAAGCCGGCAATCGGGTCGCTGCTCGCCGGATCGTGCTCGCCGTGTCCCGTCACGAAGTACACCTTGCGCTGCCGGCCCTGCACGGCCTTGATGATCGCGTTGGTGATGTCCTGCTCGGCGGTGCCACTCGTGACCCGTTCCACCCGCTTCTGGTACTCGACGACGATGGTGCCGTTGGCCCGCGCCTCGTACTGGTTGGCCACCGAGCGATCCTTGTCGATGTCCAGATACTCGACACGCACGTTGTTCGAGAGCAACGAGTACTCGGACAGGCGATCGCGGAACGGCTGCATCTCCTGCGGGACGCCGAACACCCGGATGTGCAGCGGCTCCTTGAGGGACCTGATGACGGTGCGCGTCTGTTCCGACAGGGTGAACTCGCCGGCCGAGCTCAGATCCCAGCGCCGGCTGTATTTCTGGGCCAGGTAGTTGAGGCCGACGATCAGGACCAGCACGACGAGCACGCTGGCGATCGACAGCGCCCCGTAGCGCGTCTGCCGCTTGGAGAGCGACGCTGCCATCTCGCGCCACTGGCTCGCGGCGTAGATGACGATGCAGACGAGGCCGGCGATCGCGAAGCCCTGGCGCAGCGGCACCAGGGCGGGTCGAGTCAGCCAGGTCGCGACGCCGGCGAGGACGAGCGCGACACCGAGCCAGCCGAGGATGTTGGCGATGCGAGTGAACATGTCGTTGCCTACCCGCGCCACCGCTCACCGTCCACGCTGCGTGAGGTCAGGAACAATCCGAAGGTGATGACACTCAGGTAGTAGGCGACGTGCTTGGTATCGATGACACCCTTGGTGAAGTCGTCGAGGTGCTCGTAGATCGAGAGCGCCGAGACGACCTCCAGGACCGCCGGTGACGTGGTGAAGTCGCGCAGCCATCCGACCAGCAGCAGGAGGAGCAGCAGCATGAAGGTGGCGGCGCCGGCCACGATCTGGTTCTCGGTCATGCTCGAGATCCAGAGGCCGAGCGCGATGAAGGCCGCGCCGAAGAGGAACAGCCCGAGGTAGGTGGACACGACCGGCGGCCAGTCGGGATTGCCGTAGGCGAACAGCACCACGACGCCGGGCAGGGTGGCGAGCAGCATGGCGCCGTAGAGGCCGAGGGCGCCGAGGAACTTGCCGAGGATGATCTGCAGGTCCGTGATGGGCGTCGTCAGCAGCAGCTCGATGGTGCCGTTGCGCTTCTCCTCGGCGTAGGCCCGCATGGTGATCATCGGCAGGAGGAACAGCCAGATCACGCCCAGCTGCATGATCAACGGGCGGATCAGCATCTGGTTGACGTTGACCGGCTGCATGGACATCGGATTGGCGGCCATCCGCTCGATCTGTTCCAGGAAACCCCACAGATAGATGACGAACATGAAGCCGAAGGCGATGGCCAGGAAGCCGATCACCGCGTAGGCAATCGGCGAGGCGAAGTAGGAGCGCAGCTCCTTGGCGGCGATGGCGAGGGTGATGGACACGGCTGGCCTCAGGCGGCGGCGTCGGGCGCGTCGCCCTTCGCTTCGTCGGTGGTGAGCTGGAGGAAGATCTCTTCGAGGCTGAGGCGCGTGGGCCGCAGTTCGACCAGCCCCCAGTCGCTCGAGACGACCAGCCGGGCGATCTCGCGCCGGCGATCCTCGCCCTTGTTGCAGTCGATCTCGAAGCTGGCGAGCGTGCCGCGCAGGTCGACCGGCGTGACCCGCGCCACGCCCGGCACGCCGCCGAGCGCCGCCGCGACGTCGGTCCCGGCCGGCGCGTCGACCTGGACGAACACCGTCTGGTTGCCCTGGATGCGCTCGGTCAGCGCCTCGGTCGTGTCGACGGCGACCACCTTGCCTTTGTTGATGATGACCACGCGCTCGCAGATCTGCGAGACCTCGGGCAGGATGTGCGTGCTCAGGATGATGGTGTGGCTGCCGGCCAGGCCCTTGATCAGGTCCCGCGTCTCCATGATCTGCTTCGGATCGAGGCCCGCGGTGGGCTCGTCGAGGATCAGGACCTCGGGGTTGTGCAGGATCGCCTGCGCCAGACCGACGCGCTGCCGGTAGCCCTTCGACAGCTTGCCGCAGTGGCGGTTGGCGACGTCGGCGACGCGCGCCTTTTCCATCGCGGTGTCGACCTGCGCCCGCAGCGCCTTGGCGGCGACGCCGCGCAGCCGCCCGGCGAAGAGCAGGTAGTCGCGGACGGTCATGTCGGTGTAGAGCGGCGGCGTTTCGGGCAGGTAGCCGATGCGGCGCTTGGCTTCGAGCGGCTGGTCGAAGATGTCGAAGCCGGCGATGACGGCCTTGCCGGCCGTGGCCGGCATGTAGCCCGTCAGGATCCGCATCGTCGTGGTCTTGCCGGCGCCGTTGGGCCCCAGGAACCCCAGGATCTCGCCCTTGTCGACGCGAAAGCTGATGTCGTCGACCGCGGTGACGCGGCCGTACTGCTTGGTGAGGTGCTGAACCTCGATCACCAGTGACTCTCCCTGTTGACGCCGGGCGGCGCAGCCGCCCCGAACCCGGCATCGTAGTCGCACGTGAAAAACAGTGTCAACGTCGTTCCCTGGAATACTTTCCGGTGATCCGACGCGGACGACGTCGAATCGGTCGGTGTAACATATGAACGCCTGCTCATATGATCACAATCGAACCTCACCGAATCGCTCCCCACGGCCAGGCGCCGGCCCTCGCCGCCGGCCCTCTTCTCGACGAGCGGGCGGCTGAAGAGCTGGCTGCCACATTCGCCGTTCTCGGCGACCCGACCCGCGTGCGACTCGTCGACGCGCTCGCGCACGGCGAGCGCTGCGTGTCGGACCTCTCGGCTGTCGTCAGGCTCTCCGAATCGGCGGTCTCGCACCAGCTGAGGCTGCTCCGCAGCCTGCGTATCGTCCGTGCCCGCCGGGCCGGTCGCCAGGTCTACTACCAGCTCGACGACGCGCACATCCGGACGCTGCTCGATCAAGGGCGCCGGCACATCGAGGAGGCGCGTCCATGACGCCACGTCCGCAGGAGGGCGCGGGGCTGCAGCCGACGCACACGTGGTGGCGGGGGAGGCGACATGGCCCGCGCCGCTGAGTGCGCCGTCTGCGTCGACCACACGGAGTCGACGTTCAGGGTCGAAGGGTTGTGCTGCCAGCACGAGGCCGAGCTGCTGACCCGGCGGCTGGGCTCGCTGCGCGGCGTCGAGCGCACCTCCACCGACGTTGTCCGGCAGCGGCTGCGGGTCGCCTACGACGCGGCGGTGACGTCGCGCGGGGCCATTGCCGAAGCAGTCGCCGAGACCGGGCTGCGCGCGTTCCCCGACGACGAGACCCGCGACGCCGCCGCGCCGCCGGCCGCGTCCGCTGTCCCCTGGCTGGCGATCGCGTCGGCGGCACTGGCCGCTGGGCTTGCGGCCGTCGCGGTCGGCGCGCCGCGTCCATGGTCGGTGGCGCTGCTGGCGCTGGCCGTCGTCGCCGGCGGGGCGACGACCTTCCGGCGCGCGATGGCCTCGGTGCGGCAGGGCCGCCTCGACATGTTCGTGCTGATGACGGTCGCCGTCGCCGGCGCCGCGCTGATCGGCGAGTGGATCGAGGCAGCGACGGTCGTCGTCCTGTTCGCGCTGGCGCAGGCACTCGAGCGACGCAGCCTCGATCGTGCCCGCCACGCCATCCGCACGCTGGTCACGGACGCCCCGACCGACGTCACCCGCCGGCACGGCGCCGGGCTCGAGCGCGTACCGGTCGCTGCGATCGCCGTCGGCGACGTGTTGCTGATCGGCCCCGGCGAACGGATCGCTCTCGACGGCGACGTCGTTGCCGGAAGCAGCGACGTGAACCAGGCGCCGATCACCGGCGAATCGCTGCCGGTGGCGCGCGCCGCGGGTGATCGGGTGTTCGCCGGCACGATCAACGGCACCGGGGCGCTCGACGTCCGCGTCACCGCCGTCGGTGACGACACGACGCTGGCGCGGATCATCCATCTGGTCGAACGGGCGCAGGCGACGCGGGCGCCGTCGCAGGCGTGGGTCGATCGCTTCGCTGCGCGTTACACGCCGGCGGTCCTGGTGCTGGCGGCGCTCGTTGCGATCGTTCCGCCGCTGGCGTTCGGCGAGCCGGTGGGGATGGCGCTCTATCGCGCGCTGGTGCTGCTGGTCATCGCCTGCCCGTGCGCGCTCGTGCTCAGCACGCCGATTTCGATCGTCTCGGCGCTGGCCGCCGCGGCCCGCCACGGCGTGCTGATCAAGGGCGGCTTGCACCTCGAGCGCCTGGCTGCGATCGCCGCGGTGGCGGTCGACAAGACGGGGACGTTGACACACGGCGTGCTGAGCGTGGTCGACGTGATCGGCGTCGGCGGCGTCGCGCCCGGCGAGGTGCTGAGCACGGCGGCAGCGGTGGCCGCGCGATCGCCCCATCCGGTCGATCGAGCCATCGCTGCGCACGCCCGGGCCCAGGCGGGATCGGCGCGCCTCGAGGCGATGGCGGTGCAGGCGATCCCCGGCCTCGGCATCACCGCGGACGTCGGCGGTGTTGCGGTCGTGCTCGGCTCGCCGCGCCACTTTGCGTCGCGCGGCTGGTTGACGGGCGCGCTCGAGCCGCAGGTCGCGGCGGCGACGGCGCAGGGCCTGCAGGTGGTGTTGGTGGCGCGGGGCGGCCAGGCGATCGGCGTGATCACGCTGGGCGACGAGCTGAAGACGCACGCGCGCGATGCCATCGTCGAGCTGCGCGCGGCGGGCGTCCGCCACGTGGCGATGCTGTCGGGGGACCACGCGCCGGCGGCCGACGCGGCGGGGCGGGCGAGTGGCGTCGACACGGTTGCCGCCGGGCTGCTGCCGGATCAGAAGCTCGCGTTCGTGCGCGATCTCACCGCGCGCTACGGTCCGGTCGCGATGATCGGCGACGGCGTCAACGACGCGCCGGCGCTCGCCGCCGCGCACGTCGGCATCGCGATGGGCGCAGCCGGGACTGCGGCTGCGATCGAGACCGCGGACGTCGCGCTGATGTCGGACGACCTGCGCGGCGCCGCGCTCGCGATCCGACTCGGCCGCGCCACGCTGTCGACCATCCGCGCCAACGTCGCCGCCGCGCTGGTGATCAAGGCGGTCACCGTCGTCCTGGCGATCGCCGGCGTGGCGACGCTGTGGATGGCCGTCCTCGCCGACGTCGGCGGCTCGCTGATCGTCGTTGCCAACGCCCTCCGCCTCCTCCGGACGAAGTAGGTCGTCCCGGACCGTCTCCGGGAGACGCTCCCGGACAGCCTCCGGGAGACGTTGCAGCGTTGCAGATTCTGCGACGTGTGCGACGATACCGCCGATGAAGCGACGGCTGACTCTGCTATTCGTCGCGGCGCTCTGCGCCGCCTGCGGATCCGACGAGACGCCGCCGACGACGCCGACGCCCGGCACGTCGCGGCTGGCGATCGCGCCGCAGCCTGACTTCCTGACGGTCGGTTCGTCGATCCTGCTCGAGGCGCGGCTGACCGAGGGCGCCTCGCCCGCGCGCGTCGTCCCGGCCGACTGGAGCAGCTCGGACGGCCGCGTCGTCGCCGTCGATCGCGCCGGCCGGATCACCGCGCTCGGCTCCGGCAGCACGACCATCCGCGCCGTGTTCGCCTCCGACTCCGCGACGCTGCCGATGCGCGCCGTGCCCAACTTCGCCGGCGCCTGGACCGGTACCCGCCGGGTCGTCGCGTGTATCCACCCGCAGCCGGCCGTGTGCGCCGCGTCCTACCCGGTCAATCGCGTCGTCGCGACGACGCTGACGCTGACCCAGGCGCGCGATCGCGCTACCGGCACGCTGGCGCTCAGCCCGCCGCTGACCTCGCCGTCAGCCGCCGTGACCGGGACGGTCAGCGAGCCGGGCGGCCTCACGCTCGATGGCACCATCATCTCGACGCCGGCGAGCGGGGCGTCGACCACGCTCGGCACGCTGGCCGACTTCCGCGTCGAGGTCGATGCCGCTTCCGGCATCCTGCGCGGCAGCTTCACCGAGGCGCGCACCGATCCGGACGGCACCGCGTGGCGCGTCTCGTGGGAGCTCCAGGGCCTGGCGCGCACGCCCTGATCCAGCACCCGGATCGGGCACCTGCATTCGCCCTAGTTTTGCTCGGAGCACGCTCCGAGCAGGCTCCGAGCACGCTCCGAGCACAAGCTCCGAGCAGGCCTCGCTTCGAGCGCGGCGCTCCGGCCGAGCGCGCTTCTACGCCTTGCGGTTCGAGAAGAAGCTGCGGTCGACGAACTCGTCGAGCTCGGTCTGAGCCTGCGGCTCGAGCCGGTCGAACTGGACGCCCATCCCGCTGCGCGCGTCGCTCCACGCGACCGTCGTCTCGGCTTCGATCTCGCGCCCCCCGCCGGGGAGGCGGAAGCGGACGCGGAGCCGCCGGCCGACTGCCAGCGGCGTCATCGTCCGCAGTTGCAGCCCGCCCTTGCTGACGTTGGCGCTGACCGCCGAGGCGATCACGTTGTCGATGCGCAGCGACACCGTGACCGAGAGCGCGACGCGCGGGCTGGCGCGGCGGTTGAAGCTGTCGGGGAACAGGTGCGGCGCCAGCGCCGAGAGGATGTGCGTCGGCGTGGTGTATTCGTTGATGAAGCCGCTGATCTGATACGGCGTCAGCTCGCGGACGTTGCGGGCGCTGGGGATCGTGCCGCTGAAGATCAGCATCGGCGCCTTGCAGCCGCCGTCGCGGATCGTCTTGAGCACGTCCACGCCCTTCGAGCCGGGCAGCTGCAGGTCGATGACGATGAGGTCCAGGCGTGCGCCCTCGCCACGCACGCAGGCGAGCAGCTCGGACACGGTTCCCGCGAGGATCGGTCGATGCCCCGCATCCGAGAGCGCGGCGGCAAAACGGTCCCGCACGTAGGCGGTGTCATCCGCGATGAGGACGGTCTTGGCGACCACTGGCGTTGTCCGTGCCATTCTGCCACAGGCCCGTATTTTCGGGGCTTCTTGACGTTGCTGGGCGTTGCGCCTTGTCGCGCGCACTTTTTGCCCGGGCTGCTATAATCCGGCTTCGCTTCGGCCCTTGGTACGGCACAGGGAGGGGTCGAGCTCGGACCATAACTGGAGCGTGAGATGGCCACCTGCCCGGCGTGCGACGCGGACGATCTGGAAGTCGACGAGTTTGATGTAGAAGAAGGCGACATCGTCAACTGTCCGGAGTGCGGCGCGAGCCTCGTGGTCAACAGTTTGTCCCCCCTCGAGTTCGAGACCACCGAAGAGGATGAGGACGACGACGACGAGGACGAGGAAGAAGACGAGAAAGACAGCGACGACGAGGACGAGGACGACGACCTCGAGGACGATGAGGAAGAGGAACGGGAGGACTGGGAGGAGTAGCCCGCCGGAGGCCCCGGCGACGGACGCGATCCCTCTCGACACGAGCGCGCTCGCCGCCGAGCGCGCGCTGCGCGATCTCCTGACCGGTTTCGGCTCCACGCTCGTCGCCTTCAGCGGCGGCGTCGACTCCGCCTATCTCGCCTGGATCGCACACGACGTGCTCGGCGACCGCGCCCTTGCGGTCACCGCCCTCAGCGAGAGCTATCCCGCGCATCACTACGATCTCGCGCTGGCCCTGGCGCGTCAGGCCGGCTTCCCGCACGAGGTCGTGCACACCCGCGAGATCGATCGACCCGAGTACCGCGCCAACCCCGTCAACCGCTGCTACTACTGCAAGGACGAGCTCTACACCGTCCTCGGCGGGGTCGCCTCCAGCCGCGGCCTCGCGGTGATCGTCGATGGCAACAACGCCGACGATCGCGGCGACTACCGGCCCGGCCGGCAGGCCGCCCGTGAGGCCGGCGTCCGCAGCCCGCTCGACGAAGTCGGCCTCGGCAAGGCCGCCATCCGCGCCCTGGCGCGTCGCGCCGGCCTGCCGCAATGGGACGAGCCGGCTTCGGCCTGCCTCTCGTCGCGCGTGCCCTACGAACAGCCGGTGACACTCGAGAAGCTGCGGGCCATCGAGCAGGCCGAGACGGCGCTGCGCGGCCTCGGCTTCCGCGGCTGTCGCGTCCGGCATCACGACGACGTCGCCCGCCTCGAGCTCGCGCGCGCGGATCTCGCCCGCGCCATCGAGCCCGACACCGCCCGCGCCATCGCCGCCGCGGTGAAGGCCGCCGGGTTTCGTTTCGTCGCCCTCGACCTCGAGGGCTATCGCACCGGCAGCCTCAACGATCGCATTCCGCTCCGGGTGATCAGCTGACGCCGCCGCCGTCTACGGACGCCCCCGCGAACGGGCGCGGCTCCACTCCTCACGCCCGCACGTGGGTCTGGCTGGCGCTCGCGATCGGGCTCGCCAGCCTGCTGCTGCACCTCGCCGCCGGACCCGGACAGCTCGACGACGTCGACGCGATCAATTTCACGCTCGGCGTGCAGGACTTCGACGTCGCCCGCCACCAGCCCCACCCGCCGGGCTATCCCGTGCTGATGGCGGCGGCGAAGCTCGTCGCCGGGGTGGCGCATGCGGCAAGCGGCCTGGCCTGGGCGGTGCCGGTCTTGTGGACCGCCGGACCGGTCGAAACCGCGGTGCTGTCGCTGCTCGCCATGCTGGCCGGCGCGCTGCTGATCACCGCGCTGCTCCCGGTTGCCCGCGTCGTATGCGGCGACGCCGAGACGGCGCTCGCGGCCGGGATCCTGACGATCGCCTGCCCGCTCGCGCTCGTCACCGTCAGCCGGCCGTTGAGCGACGCGCCCGGCCTCGCCGCGGCCCTCGGCGTGCAGGCGCTGCTGGCGACGGCGTTCGCGCGGCAGCGCGGCTGGCGCGATCGTGAGGTGCCGTCGGCCGAGCTCGCCGCCACCGGACGCCTGATCGTGCTGGCCGCCTTCGCCGCCGGCTTCGCCACCGGCCTGCGCACGCAGACGGCGTGGCTGACCCTGCCGCTCCTGATCCTGGTCATCGCCGATCGTGCCGGCCGCGGCGCCGCCGGCGCCATCGTCGGCAGCGCGATCACGTTCACCGTCGGCGTGATCGCGTGGGCGGTGCCGCTCGTCATCGCCACCGGGGGGCCGGGCGGCTATTGGCGTGCGATCGCTTCGCAGGCCGGCGAGGACCTCGAGGGTGTGGACATGCTCTTCACCAGCACGCGCCCGCTCTGGCGCCTGGCGATGAACCTGCTGCAGACCTTCGTGCTGCCCTGGGGGCCGCTCCCGCTCGCGGTGGTGGTGCTGCTCCTCGCCGCGCTCGGGGTCGTCGTGCTCGCACGCCGGGACCGCCGGAGCCTCGTGCTGCTGGCCGGCGCGGCCGGGCCCTACGCCATCTTTCACCTCGTCTGGCAGGAGAACGTGACGACGCGCTACGCGCTGCCGATCGTGCCGGCGATCGCGATGCTGGCGGCGATCGGCATCGGCGCGTTCGGTGCCTCCCGACTCACGCGCTGGGCGGCGCGGGGCGTCGCGGCGGTGCTCGCGACCCTGTGTCTCGGCGCCGGCCTGCCGTCGCTGCTCGCCTACACGCGCCAGCCGGCGCCCGTCTTCCGGCTGTTCGCGGACATGCGGGCGGCGAATCGGCCGCAGGAGGTCGTCGTCGCGATGCACCGCCGGGCCTACGCCGACACGCGGAGGGTCCGCGGCTGGGTCGGACCGTCGGGCTTTCCGTGGCGCCTGTTCGATGCGCCCACTGGTCACGAATGGCTGGAGATGGCGCGCTACTGGCGCGAGGGCGGCACCGGCCGCACGTGGCTCCTGGCCGACGCGCGCCGTACCGACCTCGCGCTGATCGATCCGGCGAGCCGGCACGCCAACGGCCGCTACGAGTGGTCGACGCCGTTTGCCGCCGGCGTTCTCGGCGGCACGCGGCCGGGCGGGCTCGACTGGGTCGTGATCGACGGCCCGCCGGGCTGGTTCCTCGGCGGAGGCTGGGCGTTGTCGCCCGAGATCGCCGGCGTTTCGGACGCCGACGGCCGGGGGCCGTCGCGGGGCGGCGCCGAGGGCTGGATCCGGCACGGCCAGGCGACGCAGCGCCTGGTGCTCGGCGGCCGCAACCTGGGAGGGCCGGGTGCACCGCTGGCCCGCTTCACGCTGACCGTCGCCGGCCGCGTCATGGACACCTGGGACGTCGCCCCCGATCCCGGGTTCTTCCTGCGCAGCATCACGCTGCCCGGCGCGACGCTGGAGCCCGGCGCGACGCCGGCGGCGCCATCCGCTGGCGGGGGCGTCTCCCCGGGAACCCCCGCCGTGCCGGCCGTAGGCGAGTCATCCGGCTTCGCGCCGTTCGTCGTGACGGCTGTCGCCGCCGACGGGTCGTCGCGCCTCGTGCCGACCGCGGTCGAGCAGTTCGGCTTGCAGCCGGCCGATCAGATCCAATTCGCCTTCGGCGAAGGCTGGCACGAGGACGAGTTGCAGCCGCGGACCGGCCTCCGCTGGCGGTGGTCGAGCAGCGAGTCGTGGCTCCAGGTCTGGCCGGCTGAGCGGGACGTCCGGATCCGCCTCGTCGCCGAATCACCACTGAAGACCTTTGACGAAGCGCCGATAGTCACGTTGACGGCTGGTGGGCGCGAGCTCGCCCGGGCGACCCCGGGCGATGCGTTCGTCCTCGACGCGATCGTGCCGGCGGACGTGTTGCGCGCGGCGAACGGGCGGATCGCCCTTCGCTCGAGCCGCGTGTTCGTCCCGGCCGAGCACGTCGGCGCCGGCGATCCAAGGCATGGCGATCGCCGGGCGCTCGGCTTGCGCGTGTTCGAAGCGTCCGTCACCAACGCCCGCGGGATCGCCCCGCAGTAGGTGTATCGGGCGGCACACCGGCGGGCCGGCGCTGCGTGTATAGTCTTCCGGGTCTGTTGGCGCGGCGGATGGTCGTGCCGACCGGCCCTTCTCCCGGGAGTTTCCTCGATGTCACAATCTCGTGCGCGGCTGTTGACGATTTCCCTGTGCCTCGCCACGGCGCTGGCTGCGTGCGGCAAGAAGCCGCCGCCACCGCCTCCCGCTCCGCCACCGCCGCCGCCGGTCGAGGCCACGACGCCGCCGCCTCCGCCGCCGCCCCCGGCTGCGACCCCTACGCCGGAGACGCGCGTGCCGACCGAAGACGAGATCTTCGCGCGCATGTCGCTCGAAGAGCTCAACGCCAAGAAGCCGCTCGGCGACGTGTTCTTCCCGCTCGACAGCTCCGATCTGCCCGACGAGGCGCGGGCGTCGCTGCAGAAGAACGCCGACTACCTGAAGCGGTGGTCAACGCTCCGCATCTCCGTCGAGGGGCACTGCGATGAGCGCGGTACCGCGGAGTACAACCTGGCCCTGGGTGAGCGCCGCGCCGGAGCAGTGCGGGCCTACCTCACCAGCCTCGGCGTCACGGCCGAGCGGGTGACGACGGTCAGCAAGGGCAAGGAACAGCCGTTCTGCAACGAGCGGGCGGACACCTGCTACTCGCAGAACCGCCGCGGCCACTTCCTCATCACCGCGAAGTAGCGCGGATCCGCGGGCGTTCGCCCGCGTCCCGACCCGACTGCGGCCGGTCTCTCACCGAGGGGCCGGCCGTTTTCGTCTCCCGGAGCCTCTCCCGGAGGCGGACCCGGAGCCTCTCCCGGAGGCGCTCCCGGAGCCTCTCCCGGAGGCGCTCCCGGAGCCTCTCCCGGAGGCGCTCCCGGAGGCGCTCCGGGAGGGTCCCCGAAACGTTGCAGTTTTTAAGCGGTCTCGGCGGCGAGGGCCAGTGCGGCGTCGCGCGGATCCGGGGCGCCGAGGATCGGACGGCCGACCACGAGGTAGCTGGCGCCGGCGGCGATCGCCTGCGCCGCGGTCAGCGTCCGGGCCTGATCGTCCGATCGCGGCGCCCCCGGCGCCGGCGCCGGACGGATCCCCGGTGTGACCAGCAGGAAGTCGGGGCCGCAGAGTGCGCGCAGGCGCGCGGCTTCCTGCGGCGACGACACGACGCCGTCGATCCCCGATTCGCGCGCCAGCACCGCCAGGCGCTCGACGTGCTCCGCGAGCGGCCGGGCGACGCCGACTTCGGCGATTGCCGTATCGTCGAGGCTGGTGAGGACGGTGACGCCGATGACGAGCGGTGGCGTCGTTCCCAGCTTCGCGGCCGCCTCCCGTGCCGCGTCGGCAGCGGCGCGCATCATGTCGGCGCCGCCGGAGGTGTGGATCGTGAGCATCCACGCGCCGAGCGCAGCGGCGGATCGCACGGCGCCACTCACCTGGTGCGGGATGTCGTGGAACTTCAGGTCGAGGAAGACGCGGTGGCCCTGCTCGACGAAGCGGCGGACCAGCGCCGGCCCTTCCGCCGTGAACAGCGTGCTGCCGATCTTGAGGCCGCCGACGGCGCCGGCGAGGGTTGCGGCGTGGCGATCGGCGTCGCCCGCGGTGGGCACATCGAGCGCGACCAGTATCCGGGAGCGCTGATTCATGTTCACCGTTCCCGCACGCTGGATCCGGTGCATGACGGCTCGGACGCGGCTGCCCGCTTCGTCTGCACGGTGCCGACGAGGTCGGCGACGCGCGTGATGCGGTGGCGCTGCAGGTACGCCGTGATGCCGTCGAGCAGCTTCGGCCACACGAACGGATCGACGAAGTTGGCGGTGCCGACCTGGATGGCGGTGGCGCCGGCGATCAGGAACTCGAGCGCGTCTTCGGCGGTGGCGATGCCGCCCATGCCGACAATCGGGATCCGCACCGCCTGCGCGCATTCGTAGACCATGCGCACGGCGATCGGGCGGATCGCCGGCCCGCTCAGGCCGCCCATGCCGTTGGTCAGCTTCGGGCGCCGCGTCTCGACGTCGATGGCCATCGCCAGGAACGTATTGACCAGCGACACGGCGTCGGCGCCGGCGTCCTCGGCGGCGCGCGCGAACGACGCGACGTCTGTGACGTTCGGCGTCAGCTTGGGAATCAGCGGCAGGCTCGTGGCCTTGCGCACGGCGGCAATCACCTCGTGCGCGGCTGGCAGGCTGCAGCCGAACTGGATGCCGCCCTCCTTGATGTTGGGGCAGGAGATGTTCAGCTCGATGGCGGCGACGCCCTCGGCATCGGACAGGATGCGCGACACCTCGGCGTATTCGTCGATCGTGGTGCCGCAGACGTTGACCATCACGACGGCGCCGAGCGCGCGCAGCTCGGGCAGCGTCTCCTTGACGAAGCGATGGACGCCGACGCCTTGCAGGCCGATGGCGTTGAGCATGCCGGCGGGGGTCTCGACAATCCGCGGCGGCGCATGACCCTCGCGCTCGTTGAGGAACAGGCCCTTGACGCAGACCGCACCGAGCGTCGCGAGATCGATGGTCGCGCCGTACTCGACGCCGTAGCCGAAGCAGCCGCTGGCGGCGATCAGCGGGTTCGCGAGGGTGAGCGCGCCGATGCGGACGGACAGGTCGGGACGGCCGCCCTCTTCGGCGTGACCGGACGGTTCGGGATGGCTGGTCCGATCGGGCGCGCTCAATGGGCCAGCCCCTCCCAGGCGAGCGCCGAGCCGCGGAAGGTCGGGCCGGCGAGGCACGAGCGGACGAAATGCGGCGTCCGTCCCGGCTGCACGATCGGCACGACGCAGCTGTAGCAGCCGCCCATGCCGCAGCCCATCGTCTGCTCGAGCGACACTTCGACATCGTGGCCGTGGCGGCCGGCCAGTTCCGCGACAGCACGCATCATCGGCGTCGGCCCGCAGACGTAGATCGACGGCCCGCCGTCCGAGCCCAGCGTGGTCAACGCCTGACCGAGCGGCGTCGTGACGTAGCCGTGCGCCCCGGCGCTGCCGTCCTCGGTGGCGGCGCGGACGTCGATGCCCCGATCGGCGAACCACTCGGCGAAATGGAGGTCGTGGGCGCGCCGGGCGCCGTAGAAGAGGGTCGGGTGCAGGCCGCGGTCGAGGCACGCGTCGGCCAGCGTCGCGAACGGCGCCAGGCCGACGCCCCCGGCGACGAACCAGACCGGCCGATCGGCGGGCGGCGGCGTGAAGGGACGTCCGAGCGGACCGAGGCAGGCGAGCCGCTCGCCAGGCTCGAGCCCGTAGAGCAGACCGGTGCCCTTGCCGACGATCTTGCCGAAGATCGAGACGCCGGTCGGCGAGCCGGCTTCGTCGCGGAGGATCTGGAACACGGAGAACGGCCGGCGCAGCAGCGGATCGAGGCCGCGGCCCGGCTTGACCATCACGAACTGGCCCGGCCGGGTGCGCGCAGCGACGTCGGGCGCCTCGAGCGCGAGGACATGGTAATCGGCCGACAACCGCGTGTTGGCGCGGACCACGGCGTCGCAATCGACCGGGGCGACGCGGGCCTCGGCGGTATCGAGCAGCATCGCCTCAAAGTATATGCTCCAGAAGGAGAGCGCCGCCCCGCGTGAGGCGCCGCCGCGCGCCCAGCGCGGCGAATAGCAGCCGAACGCGCCGATGGGCGGCCCGCGGTCGCGCGTGAGAGCGCGGCCGCCAAACCAGCAACGACACGATGCGCTACCTGCGAATGCTGACGAACGCGCTGCTGGGCGGACTGCTCGGCGCGGCCTTCGTCACGATCCTGGTCCTGCAGCTCAATCGTCAGATCCCGCTGTCGTGGTCGACGGCGGCGCCGCTCTATGGCCGGCTGGCGCTCTTCTACACGCCGCACCTCACCGTCCTCTTCTACGCGATGCTGATCGCGCGCGAAGCGCTCGCGCGGCGGCCGCTGTCGCCCGGCTGGCTGAGCATCCGCATCCTGTCGTGGGTGGGGCTGATCGTGGTCGCTGCGTCGGCGGCGTTGATGTGGGCCAACTTCGTCGGCTACGAGCTGGCGCTCGACGAGGACGCGCGGCGGCGTCTCGGCGCCGCGGCGGGGGCGACGACGCTCTGCGCGGTGCTGCTGCTGGTGATCGCGATCGTCCACTATTCGTTCGGCCGCCGCGGCAGCCGGGTGGGCGCGACGCTGCTGACGCTGACGCTGCTGGCGTCGATCGGGTTCCCGCTGACCGCGCGCGGCTGGGGCGATCCGCGAGGGCTCGCCGCTCGCGCCATCGATCTGTCGCCGCTCGCCGGCGCCGGCCTCGAGGGCGGGCGCGTGACGATCCTCGCCGCCGACGGCGCCTCGCTCGATCACATCGCACAACGCGTCGCCGACGGTCGCCTGCCGGCGTTCGGGCGGCTGCTCGAAGGCGGCGTGTCGCTCTATCTGGAGACGCTGCGGCCGACGCAGCCGGCCCCGGTGTGGACTGCGGTCGCCACCGGCAAGTACCCGCCGCAGACAGGCGTCCGCGCCGCCGCCCGCTACGAGTACGGCCCCCCCGAGGGGGCGATCGAGCTGCTGCCCGATTACTGCTTCTCGCAGGCGCTCGTGCACTTCGGCCTGCTCAGGCCGACCGAATACGAATCGAGCGCGGTGCGGGCGCGGCCGCTGTGGACGATCCTCAGCAGCCAGCGCGTGTCGGCCGGCGTCGTCGGCTGGCCGGTGACCGCGCCGGCGGCCCCGCTGCGGGGCTTCCTGATCACCGACGAGTTCCAGCCAGGCGCCGCGGCGCACGCCCGCGGCGACTCCACCCGCCTCGGCGCACCGGCCGACGCCGTGCTGCGTGCCATCGCGGTCGCCGGCGGCCCGCTCGCGGTGCGCGCCGGGTCGGTCGAGGATCCGCCGCTGGCCC
Organism: Vicinamibacteraceae bacterium; assembly: GCA_031407765.1. GTDB lineage: Bacteria > Acidobacteriota > Vicinamibacteria > Vicinamibacterales > Vicinamibacteraceae > JBDSLU01. The sequence goes on along the minus strand of JANOIR010000013.1, from coordinate 8,654 downwards.
GCGATGCCTGGCGGCGGGAGATCGCGGTGCAGCTGCGCGACGAGTACCGGCCGCGGCTGCTTGCCGTCCGCTACGAGGGCATCGATCGCGCCGGGCATCTGTATCTGCAGCACGCGCGTCCGCGCGCCTTCGGCGGCACCGGGCAGTCGGGGGAGGCGCGGCTGGCCACGATCCTCGATCGGCACTATGCCTTCCTCGACGCCGAGATCGCGCACGTCGTCGACACCATGGGGCCCGACGACGTCCTGCTCGTCGTCTCCGGCTTCGGCATGGAGCCGGTCGGGCTCGGCAAGCGCCTGCTGGCGCGCGTCCTCGGCCAGCCGGACGACTCGGGTTCGCACGAGGATGCCCCGGACGGCTTCCTCCTGGCCTACGGCGGTCCGGTGCGCTCGGGTCGCGCCCGCCTGGGATCGATCGTCGACGTCGCCCCTACCGTCCTTTACGTCCTCGGCCTCCCCGTGGCCCGCGATATGGACGGCGTCGCCCGCACCGACCTGTTCAAGCCCGCCTTCACCGCCACCCGCCCGATCGCCTACATCCCGTCCTACGAGCGGTAGGGCTCCGCCGCCGGCACGAGCGCCGACGCGGCAATCGGCACCTCATCGGCGATCGCTAGTCGAACACGATCGTCTTGTGGGCCGAGACCAGCACGCGATGATCGAGATGCCAGCGTACTGCGCGTGACAGCACCACCTTCTCCACATCGCGGCCCTTCGCGACCAGATCCTCGACCTGGTCGCGATGCGACACCCGCGCCACGTCCTGCTCGATGATCGGCCCTTCATCGAGCACGTCCGTCACGTAGTGCGCGGTCGCGCCGATCAGCTTGACGCCGCGATCGAACGCGGCGTGGTACGGGCGCGCGCCGGTGAACGCCGGCAGGAACGAGTGGTGGACGTTGATGATCCGCCGCGGATACCGGGCGACGAACTCCGGCGAGAGCACCTGCATGTAGCGCGCAAGGACGACGAGCTCGATGCCGTGGGCCTCGAGTCGCGCGATCGCGGCGCGCTCGGCTGCCGCCTTCGTCACCCCCGTCACGGGGATGCAATGAAACGGTATGCCGTGGAAGGCGGCCAGCGGCCCCGCGTCCTGATGATTGCTGACGATGACGGACACATCGCAGCGCAGCTCGCCCGTGCGATGTCGATACAGCAGATCGACCAGACAGTGCTCGTAGCGTGACACGAAGATCGCGGTCTTTGGTCGATCCGCCGCGTACTCCACGCGATAGTCGATGCCGAAGCGATCGACAAGTGGCTGAAACGCTACCCCGAACGCCGCGTGGGCAACATCGAACCCCTCGAGATCGAACTCGACGAGCATGAAAAAGCGGCCGCGTTCGTTGTCGCGATGCTCGGCGGCGTCGAGGATGTTCGCGCCATGCTCGAACAGGAAGCGCGAGATCGACGCCACCAGTCCCTTGGCGTCGGGACAATCCACGAGAAGAACGGCAGAGTTCACGGCGCCATGCTATCAGCGGCCCGAAAGACGCCCGGCCCGGGTTGCGCCCGGCCTGGGTTACGCCGCCTTGGACGCGGCGAGGGCGTCGAGGACGCGGTCGATGCCGGTGATGGACACCGGTTTGGTCAGGTAGTCGTCCATGCCTGCGGCGAGGCAGCGTTCGCGGTCGCCGTTCATGGCGTGCGCGGTCATCGCGATGATCGGCAGGTGGCGGCCGGTGCCGGCCTCGGCGCGGCGGATCACCTGCGTCGCCTCCAGGCCGTCGAGCTCCGGCATCTGCACGTCCATGAAGATCGCGTCGAACGTGCGGGATGCGACCAGCCGGACGGCTTCGGCGCCGTTCTCCGCGATCGTAACCTGGTGTCCGCGCCGTTTGAGCATCGCCGTCGCGACACGCTGGTTGACCGGGTTGTCCTCTGCAACCAGGACGTCGAGCCGCGCGCCGCCCGCCCCGACCGCCCCTGGCGCCGCCTTGGCGCCTGGCGCTGCGTTGGCCGATGGTGCCGCGCTGGCTCCTGGCGCCGCGCTGGCTCCGCCGGCCGCGCCGAAGCCGCTCGCTCCACCGGTCGTGGCACGCGCGTCGCCAGTCGCGCCGGCAGCGCCGCTGATGCGCGCTCTGCCGGCGCCGCTCGTGGTGCTGGTGGGATCCGCTTCGCAGCTGCGCTCGCCGGCATCGGCGATCTCGGCGCCGACGTCGCCGCCGCCGACCTCGGCGAGCGCGCGCGTCGCGCGGATCATGAAGGTGAACGTGCTGCCGCGGCCCGGCTCGCTCTCGAGCGTCATCGCGCCGCCCATCATGCCGACCAGCCGCGACGCGATCGAGAGGCCGAGCCCGGTGCCGCCGTACTTGCGCGTGATCGACCCGTCGGCTTGCGTGAACGCGGCGAAGATGCTGGCCTGGCGGTCGCGCGGCACGCCGATGCCGGTGTCGCACACGGCGAAGCGGACGATCATCGCCACGGGATCGCCGGCGACCGGGGCCACGCTCGCCGAGACCCGGACCGAGCCCGCGTGCGTGAACTTGATCGCATTGCCAACCAGGTTGACGAGCACCTGGCGGAGGCGCTCGGCGTCGGCGACGACGACGTCGGGCCCGTCGCCTTCGACCGCGGCGGTCAGCGTCAGCCCCTTCTGCCGGGCCGGCAGATCGAACAGGTGGGCGGCGTCGGCGACGAAGTCGCGCACCGAGAACGGCCGTGCCTCGAGATCGAGATGGCCGGCCTCGATCTTCGAGAAGTCGAGGACGTCGTCGATGACGTGCAGCAACGCGTCGGCCGACGACTTCACCATCGCCAGGTAGCGCCGCTGCTCGTCGTCCTGCGGCATCTCGAGCAGCAGCTCGGTGACGCCGAGCACACCGTTCATCGGCGTCCGCAGCTCGTGGCTCATGTTGGCGACGAACTCGCTCTTGGCCCGGCTCGCGCCTTCGGCCGCGTCCTTGGCCACGCGCAGCTCGCCGGTCTGTTCGCGGACGCGGCGGCGCAGCGTCATCGTCCAGGCCAGCGTCAGCAGCACCGCCGTCGCCAGTCCACCGGCCGCCCACAGCATGCGCTCGGTCGTCAGCCGCGGCGGCGTCTCGACGACCACAATCGACTCCGGCGATCCCAGGATCAGCCGATAGCGCTCCGCGGCTGGATCGAGGCCCGCTTGCATGGGCATGGCGACCACGCCGGTAACGTCGACGACGCTGCCGATCGGCGGCGTCAGCACGCGGGCACGGTCGGCCACGCCGAGATACGCCGACACGGTCGCCTTCCCGGCCTCGAGCACGAGCACGGTCTCGCTCGGCGTCCTATAGACGCGGGCCACGCGGCCGCGGACGCGCACCAGCTCCCCATCGCGATCGCCCTGCAGACTGGCCGGGTCGCGGACGTCGACCGGCGGCGGCAGCGCTTGCGTGCCGACGGTGCGGATGCGCGCGTCCTCCAGGATCGGCGTGAAGCCGCCGGCGCGCGGGAAGCCGACCGCTTCGACGACGTCTCCGGCGTGCGCGGGCGCCGAGTCGCGGGTGTAGACCTGGATCGCCCCCGTATCGTCGCGCAGGTACAGCCATGCGCCCTGGGCGGCCAGCACGGTGCCGCGGATATGGGTGAGGACGCCGGCACGATCGCGCGTCTCGAAGGTGAGGATCTCGCGAGCCGCCTCGGTCGGGAGCGCGAACGGATCCGGCGTCGCCGGTGCCTCGACGATCAGCTGATCGGTCGACGGGACCTGGAAGTGGCTGCCGACGATCTGCCGGCGCGTGTTGTAGCGCGCGCCGACGACGCCGACGATGCGCAGCCGCGCGTTGACGCCGAAGCCGACCGGCATTCGTCCCGACGGCGGGAGCGGCACGAAGGCGTCGAAGCGCTCGCGCGCCATCGCCAGCTCGATGCGGGCGACGCCGTCCTCGGTGCGCACGCCGCGGACGACGCCGTGCGCCTCGACTAGCTGGCTGTCGAGACCGCCGGTGACGAGCGTCTCCATGCTGACCGGCCGCGCCGGGGGGAGCTCGCCGGCGCTGCGCACGAGGATGCGGGTGGCCGTGACAATCGGCGCGAAGTCACCGGGTGCGCTGTGTCCGACGATCTCCAGTCGATCGCCCGGCCGGATGATCTTCGGCGCCTCGGTGGTCTCGGTCGCCAGGATGAAGATGCCACCGGTCTCGTCCTGCACGAACAGCCCGTTCCAGCCAGGGGCCACGAAGGTGGCGCTTCCGCTGATGCTCACGTCGTGCGCGGCGGCGGCGTCGGAGGGCCGCAGCGAGCGGACCGCGGCAACGGTGGTGAGACGCCGGCGCTCGCGCGGCGGCGGATACTGCGGGCCGACCGGTTCGATGTCGGCGATCGCGTCGATGGTGAGGCGCCCGACCGCTTCGGTTGCGGTCAGCGTGCGCGGCTCGTTGACCACGCCGCGTACGCGCACCTGGTTGCCCATATATCGGCGCAGCGTAGCCAGCGGCACCCGCGGCACGTGCGCCTCGACGTGCCTGCCCCGGAGCGACAGGTGCATCGACGGGACGCCTGACGCCAGCGTGACCGTCTGCACCCACCCAGTGAGCTCGACGCGGCGGCCGAGGGCGCGCCCGGTGGTGACCTCGATCGGCGCCACCGGCAGCGCCGCCAGCGGCGTCCCCGCCGAGGTCGCGAGCACGTGCTCGACGCTGAAGCGGATGCGGCCGTCGACACGGCGCGGCCGAGCTTCGACGACGACGTGGCGGCCGGGCATCAGGCCCTTCGCCTTCTCCAGCGCAACCCCGCGCGGACCGTCGCTCACGAACACCAGCTCGCCGCCGTTCGCGGTGCCGGTGACGACGCCGGCGATGCGGACCCGGCTGCCCAGCGCCACCCGCCCCGACTCGACGTCGCTGACGAGACGATCGAGCGGGTCGCTGGCGTCACCACAGCCGGCAGCGGCGACGCCGAGCGCGAGCGCCGCGGCGAGGCTGGCCGACGCGCGGCCGACGGCGCGCAGGGCGAGCAGGAAGTCCTGGAACAGCATCTAGGCGGCGGGCGGCTGGGCGCGGTCGGGCCGCGCCGCCTGAATCGAGGTGAGGACGCGGGCGAGCTCGGCGAGCGAGATGGGCTTGCTGACGTAGTCGTCCATGCCGGCGCCGAGGCAGCGTTCGCGGTCGCCGGGCATGGCGTGAGCGGTCATCGCCACGATCGGCACGCGGACGCCCCGGCCGGCCTCGAGTCGTCGGATCTCGCGGGTGGCGTCGAAGCCGTCGAGCTCGGGCATCTGGACGTCCATGAACACGACGTCGTAGCCGCCGGCGCTCCACTCGGCGATCGCCTCGCGGCCGTCCGAGGCGAGCACGCAGTCGTGGCCGAGGCGCGTCAGCATCGCCCGCGCCAGCTTCTGGTTGACGACGTTGTCCTCGGCGACGAGCACGTGCAGGCGATCGCGCTCGGCGCAGGCGGCGATCGCCCGCGGCCCGGCGCCCACGGCGGCCGTGTCCGTGCGCGCGCTGGTTGCGGCGATCAGCGCGGATCGCAGCTGCGTCTGACGGACCGGCTTGATCAGATGCGTCGCCACCTGCAGCTCGCGGCAGCGATCGAGGTCGCCCGGCTGGCGATCGGAGGTCAGCATCACGACCACCGCGCCGCCGATGTCGCCGCGCTGCCGTGCCTGCTCGAGCAGCGTGAAGCCGTCGGTGCCGGGCATGTGCACGTCGACCAGGAGGAGGTGGAACGGCTCGCGGCGGCCGCGCGCCTGGTCGAGGGCCAAGAGCGCCGCCGCCGCGTCGCCGGCCAGCGTCGGCACGAAGCCCCACAGCCGCAGCGTCTCGTCGAGGATGCGGCGGTTGGTGTCGTTGTCGTCGACGACCAGCACGCGCTGGCCGGGGGTGGCGTCGACCGGGCCGGCCGGTCGCGCCTCGAGGCCGACGGCGCCGGCGAGGCCGACGGCGCCGGCGAGGCCGGTGAGGATGGTGAACGTGAAGACGCTGCCGTGCCCTTCGCGGCTGGCGAGCGTGATGGTGCCGCCCATCAGCGCGACCAGGCGGCCGGAGATGGCGAGGCCGCGCCCGGTGCCGCCGAACGCGCGGGCGACGCCGGCGTCGGCCTGCTCGAAGGCGTTGAAGACCCGCGCCTGCTTGGCCTCGGCGATGCCGATGCCGGTGTCGCGCACGGTGAAGGCCAGCAGCGGTCCGGTGGCGGTGGTCTGGGCCAGCGAGACGTCGATCGCGATCTCGCCGGTCGGCGTGAACTTCATCGCGTTGCCGATCATGTTGACCAGGATCTGGCGGATGCGCTCGGCGTCCGCGGTGACCTGCTCCGGCACCTCGGGCGCGATGCGACAGGTCAGCTCGAGGCCCTTGCGATGCGCCGGCAGCGCGAACATCTGCGCGGTGTCGGCCACCAGATCGCGGACCACGAACGGGTGCGGGCTCAGGTCCAGCTTGCCGGCCTCGATCTTCGAGAAGTCGAGGATGTCGTTGATGATGTGGAGCAGGGCGTCGGCGGACGTCTTGACGATTTCGAGGTACTGCCGGTGCTCGGGCGGCTGCGGCGCGTCGAGCAGCAGCTCCGTCATGCCGAGCACGCCGTTCATCGGCGTGCGGATCTCGTGGCTCATGTTGGCCACGAACTCGCTCTTGGCGCGGCTGGCGTTCTCGGCTGCGGTCTTGGCTTCGCGCAACGCCGCGGTCTGCTTGAGGACGCGGCGGCGCAGGGTCACGATCCACGCCAGCGACACCGCGACGAGGCCGGCCAGGGCCGCGACCATCCACACCACGCGGGCCCCGGTGAACCACGGCGCCCCCTCGATCACTTTGATGCCGGCCGGCCCCGACACCAACAGGCGAAGGCCGCTCGGCACCAGCCGGCTGCTGGCGCGGGTCGTCTGCACCGCCGCGACGCCGGTGACCTCGACGACACTGCCGAGATCGAGCCGCGGGCTGGGCGTGCCGCCATGCTCGAGCAGTGCCGACAGCGCCGTCGGGCCGGCCTCGATCATGAGGACATCCTCGTCGGCGCCGACGACGTGCTGGCGCAGCACGCCGCGGATCCGGACCAGCTCGCCGTCCAGTTCGTTCTTGAGCAGGTCCTTGCCGGTCAGCAGGTGCGCCTCAGGCAGGGCGGCGCGGCCGACGTGCTTGACTGTCGCCGCCTCGAGCGTCGGCGCGTAAACGCCGGGCTGCGGGAACCCGACCACCTCGATGATGTCCCCTGGCGACAGCGCCACCGGCTCACGCGGATGCACCTCGAGGCCGCCGGCCTCGTCGCGCAGGAGGATCTCGTTGCGGCGGGCGACCAACACCGTGCCCCTGATCCGCATCAGGTGCCCGGGGCGGTCCGACGGGGCGAAGCCGAGGACGTGCGACGTGGTCCGCAGCGGCAGCGCGTCGGTGTTCTGGTGGCCCGGTCGATCGACGCGCAATTGGGCAATGGTCGGCACCCACAGCTGCGCGCCGATGATCTGGCGGCGGGTGTTGAAGCGGGCGCCGACGGCGGCGGTCACGTGGACCTCGGCGTCGATGCCGAAGCCGGCCGGCAGCGCCTGGGTGCCGATGGCCGGCACGTAGGTATTGAAGAGGACGTTGGCGTGCGACAGGCCGATGATCAAGTGGTCCTGGTCGTCGCGCGTGATGTCGCGGACGACGCCGTCGAACTCGACCAGCTGGCTGTCCTCGAGTCCGGCGAGCAGGCGTCCGAGGTCGATGCAGCGCGGCGCCGGCAGGCCATCGTGGCCGACCACCTTCAGCCGCTTGGCGACGATGATCGGCGCGAACTCGCCAGGCCCGCTCTCGCCCTCGATCTCGACCGTGTCTCCGGGCTTGCAGTCCGGCAGCGCATGCTCGAGCGCGCTGGCGAACACGAAGATGCCCGCCGTGTCGTCCTGGACCATCAGCATGTTCCAGGGGCGATCGACGAGCGTGAGGCGGGCGCGGAGCCTGACCTCGTGGCCGAGCGCCGCGTCGCGCGGGTCGAGGCGCCGGACCGCGTCGACGTTGGTCAGGACACGCCGGGCGCCGTTGGTCAGCACGCCTCGCTCGAGCGCCACGAGGTCCGCGATCGACGAGAGCCCGAGCCGGCCCAGCGGTTCGCCGTTCGGGCTCACGCGCGCCGGCCACACCGTGCCGGTGACGCGCACCTGTGCGCCGAGGAGCCCAGTCAGCAGGGCGCGCGCGATCCCGCGGGCGTCGAGATCGTATTGGAGGGCCCGGCTCGTCGCCGTGATCCGGACTCGATCGGGGAACGGAGTGAGCCCTTGCAGCTGCGCCTTGAGCTGGACGCGCTGGCCGAGAAAGCGCGGCAGGTGCAGCTCGCCGGCCTCGATGAGCACGGCGTCGGGCAGCTTGCCGGGCTCGCTGGAGACGATCGTCGAGACCGTGAAGGTGGGGATGTCGCCGTCGGCCATCCGCAGCTGGCCTTGGAGGACGACCCGGCTGCCCGGCTTCGGCCGGGTCTTCCAGGGGGCGTGCGGCACGAGGATGCCGCGCGCGTCGTCGGCGATCAGGGTCTGGTCGGCGGCCGGGTCGTCGTCGGTCACGATCCCGGAGATCGTCAGGACGCCGCCGCCTCGCCCCTGCTCCAGCTCGGCGACGGCGGCCTGCACGGACAGTTCGTTGGCGCCGCTCGTGCCGCAGTGGTAGTAGCGCGGTAAGCCACAGTGGTCCGACGACTTGCGCGGCCGGCTCGTCCGCGCGACGGGTAAATTCGCGGCCCGAGTTTGCCGTAGTTCAACCATCGAACATTCGTTTCGGT
>JANOIR010000003.1:0-5702 GCA_031407765.1 Vicinamibacteraceae bacterium | reverse complement strand
CATAATTACCTTCCGCGCGCGCTGACCGCGCTCCCGCAGGGCTCGCCGCGCCTGCCGCGCATGCGCGAGTGGATGCGGGGCGAGTGGCCTCGCTGGGCCGCCCGCTGGTCCGGCGTCACTCGCTGAACTCGCGCGCCAGCTCCACCCACTCCCCGTTCGGCGCCAGCCGGCGATACGCGACCCAATGCGGCTTGGCGTCGGCCGAGCGTCCGAGCTTCTCGAGCGTGACGGCGAGATAGAAGTGGGCGTCGGCGTAGGTGGGGTCGATCGACAAGGCGCCGGTGTAGTAGCGCGCCGCGCCCTCGAAGCGCCCGGAGTCGTGGAGAACGTTGCCCAGGTTGTACTGGGCCTCGAAGCTCGCCGGCTCGATCGCCAGCGCCTTCTCGTAGAGCGCCTCGGCCTCGACAGCGCGATCGCGCGCGTAGTGGATGTTGGCGAGGTTGACGAGCGCCGCCGCCATCGTCGGATCGAGGGCCGCCGCCTGGCGGTAGGCCGCCATCGCGGCCTCGTCGCGCGATGCGTCACCGGTGTCGAGCGCGGCGCCTTCGGCGAAGCAGGCGGCGGCACGAGCGAGGCGCTGCGGATCGTCCAGCACGGGCGCCGGCGCGAGCGGCTCCCCGGTGGAGGCCGGCCCGCTCAACGCCGGTCCTGCCGACGCCGGGCCGCTCGCGGGCGCTACCACCGCGCGGACGCCGAGGGCGATCACCTTGGCGGGTGACGTCTCGCGCGCGGGCTGGAAGTCGAACGAGAGCTGGGCGCCGGGGACATCCGCGAGCTGGCGCTGGCGCATCGTGCGCAGGTCGCGCACCACCGAGCGGAACGGCGCGCCGCGGGCGAGCTCGGCGCTGGCGTAGCGCAGCGCCGCGAGATCGGCGAAGGCGTAGAAACGCTCGCCCCCGGTGACCCGGGCGGGACGAATCACCCCCCAGCGTTCGAGGTAGCGCAGGCGATCCTCGCGCAATCCTGGATACAGCTCGCGAATGGCTCGCGATCCATACAAGGTCTGATCGCCTCCGGGGCTGCCAGCCGGGTCGCCGGGGAGTGCGCGTGCCGCCACGTCGGCCATCCTGTGGTCAGTGTAGCGGACCTGCCGGTCGCGTGAGAGCGCGGTAACGAGGATACGACGGTAGAATCGACGGCGCATGCTGCTCGCCGGAGACCTGGGTGGTACCAAGACCCTGCTGGGGTTGTTTCGCCAGACGGGGACCGATCGACCGGACGCGGTCGTCACACATGAGTTCGCGACGCTCGACTTCCCCGACGCCGCTGACATCCTCGCGGCCTTCCTGCAGAAGACCGGCGTGGCCGCCGATGCCATCGACGCCGCCTGCTTCGGCGTCCCGGGGCCGGTGATCGATCAGCGCGTGCAGCTGACCAACGTCGACTGGGCGGTCGACGCCCGCGAGCTGCAGGCAAAGATGCAGCTCAAGCACGTGCACCTGCTGAACGACCTCGAGGCCATGGCCTACGTCGTCCCGGTGCTCCGCGACGACGAGCTTCTCGTCCTGCAGCAGGGCAAGCGCAACCCGCACGGCAACGGCGCGCTGCTGGCCGCGGGCACCGGCTTGGGTCAGGCGCTGCTGGTCAACGTGGACGGCCACTGGCGTCCGTCGCCGTCAGAGGGCGGTCACGTCGACTTCGCGGCGCGCACGCCGCGCGAAATCGAGCTGCTGCAGGAGCTGATCCGGCTCTACGGCCGCGCCCAGATCGAACACATCATCTGCGGCCCGGGCCTGATCAACGTCGCTCGCTTCACCAGCCAGGGGCGCAGCTTCGTCTTCCGGGACGGCGACGCCATCGACCTGCCGGCGCGCATCAGCGAAGCCGCCCTGGAGCAACGCTGCCCGCATTGCGCCGAGGCACTCGAGCTCTGGGTCTCGGCGTTCGGCGCGGCGGCGGGCAACTTCGCCCTCGCCGGCCTGGCCACCGGCGGCGTCTACATCGGCGGCGGCATCCCGGCCAAGATCCTGCCGGCGTTCGAGACGCCGACCTTCGTCACCGCGTTCAACGCCAAAGAACCGCTCGACGGGCTGATGCGCGACATGCCCGTGTCGATCATCCTCAACCGGCATGCCGGCCTCGACGGCACGGCGGTGTTCGCCAACACGATGTGACCCTATGAGCAGATTCGCGCTGGCGGTGGCCCTCGCCGCCCTGACGCCCCTTGCTGCCGCCGCCCAGTCCCGCATGTCCTCGGAGCCGATCACCTACACCCTCCGCTTCCCCGCGCCCGAGACCCACTACGTCGAGGTCGAGGCGAGCGTCCCGGCCGGGCAACCCGCGATCGAGCTGATGATGGCGGTGTGGACGCCGGGCTCGTACCTCGTGCGCGAGTACGAGCGCCACGTCGAAGGCGTCACGGCGAAGGCGCCCGACGGGGCCGCGCTCGTCGTGACCAAGAGCCAGAAGAACCGCTGGCGCATCGACGCCAAGGGCGCGCCGCGCGTGACCGTGACCTACAAGGTCTACGGCCGCGAGATGTCGGTGCGCACCAACTGGGTCGAGTCGCGCTTCGCGCTGCTGAACGGCGCCCCGACCTTCCTGACACTCGTCGAGCGTGGCACGACGCGCCCGCACCTCGTGACGCTGGTGCTGCCGGCAGCCTGGAAGACGAGCGTGACCAGCCTGGCGCCGGTGGCCGGCGAGCCGCACCGCTACCGCGCCGCCAGCTACGACGAGCTGGTCGACTCGCCGATCCTGGTCGGCAATCCCACCGTCCACCGCTTCGAGGTCGGCGGCAAGCCGCACGTGCTGGCCAACGAGGGCGAAGCCGGCGTGTTCGACGGCACGCGGGCCGCCGCGGACATCGCCCGGATCGTCGCCGAGCACGAGCGGTTCTGGGGCAGCCTGCCCTACGAGCGCTACGCCTTCATCAACGTGCTGAGCGAGGCCACGGGCGGGCTCGAGCACAAGGATTCGACCGTGCTGATGGCCAGCCGCTGGGCGACGAGCACGCGTCGCCCCTATGTGAGCTGGCTGACGCTGGCCGCGCACGAGCACTTCCACGCCTGGAACGTGAAGCGGCTGCGGCCAGTCGAGCTCGGTCCGTTCGACTACGAGCGCGAGAACCCGACGCCCAGCTTGTGGATCGCCGAAGGTTTCACCTCCTACTACGAGCACGTGACGGCACGGCGTGCCGGCCTGACCACCGACGCCGAGCTGGTCGACGGCATCGGCGCGGACATCCGCGAGCTGCAGACGACGCCGGGACGTCTCACGCAGCCGGTCGAGACCGCGTCGCTCGACGCCTGGATCAAGTACTACCGCGCCGACGAGAACACGCCGAACACGGCGATCAGCTACTACACCAAGGGCGCGGTGATCGCCTTCGTCCTCGTCGCCAAGATCCGCAAGGCGACGACCGGCAGCAAGAACCTCGACGACGTCATGCGGCTCGCCTACAGCCGCTACGCCGGTGCCAAGGGCTTCACCGAAGCCGACTTCAAAGGCGTCGTCCGCGACGTCTCCGGGCAGGACTTCGGTGCGTGGTGGACGTCGGTGCTGCAGACCACCGACGAGATCGTCTACGACGAGGCGCTCGACTGGTTCGGCCTGCGCTTCAAGCCAGTCGACGTGTCGCCCACCGCCGGTCCTGGCAAGGCCTGGCTGGGCGCGACCACGCGCAACGACGGCGGTCGGCTGCTGGTGACGCAGGTGCGGCGCGGCACGCCGGCGCACCAGGCCGGCGTCAACGTCGACGACGAGATCCTGGCCATCGACGATTTCCGCGTGCGCGCCGACGGGCTCGATCGCCGGCTCGAGCAGTACACGCCGGGCCGCGCGGTGACGCTGCTGGTTGCCCGTCGCGACGAGCTGCTGCGCCTGCCGGCGACGCTCGGCCGCGAGCCCGCCGACACCTGGCGGATCGAGGTCAGGCCCGACGCGACGCCGGAGCAGCAGGCGCACCGCAAGGCGTGGATGGGCGAGGCGCCGCCTTCCGGCACGCCCTGATCGCGAGGCACCCATGGCCGACGCGCCCCCGATCGCGCCCTCGAACACCCAGGAGCCGTTCACGAGCGGCGCGCAGCCGATCTCAGCGGTGCGCTACGTCGCGGCCTCGCAGGTGCCGCCGGTCGGCGTGACGATCGTCGTCGCGCACGGCGCCGGCGCAGGCATGGCGCATCCCTTCCTGGTCGGCTGCGCCACCGGCCTCGCCGCGCGCGGCCTCGATGCGATCACCTTCAACTTCCCCTACATGGAGCGGCGGGCCAAGGCGCCGAACCCGGCGCCGCAGCTCGAGGCCTGTTACCGCACGTTGATCGCCACGCTCGCCGAGCGGGGCTGGCTCGCCGGCCGGCGCCTGGTCATCGGCGGCAAGTCGATGGGCGGCCGCATGGCGACGATGGTGGCGGCCGGCGCGGACGCGGGAACGGGGCCGGTCGCGCATCCGGTCGCCGGCGTCGTCGCGCTCGGCTATCCGTTGCATCCGCCGGGGCGGCCGGAGCAGCTGCGGGTCGCGCACTTCGCCACGCTGCGGACGCCGCTGCTGGTCATCCAGGGGACGCGCGACGACTTCGGCCGGCCCGATGAGCTCGCGCCGCACCTGGCTCCGCTGGGCGCGCTCGCCACGATCCACCCGATCGAGCGCGGGGATCACAGCTTCAAGGTCACGGGCCTGCCGCGTGGCACGCAAGGCGCGGTGCTCGAGGGGATCCTCGACACGGTGGCGGCGTGGTGCCGGGCGCTCCCGCCCGCGGATTGACGTCGCCGTTACTGCCCCGTGCCGGCTTCGTCGACGTACCACGCGAGGTGCCGCGACCAGCCCTGGCATTTCGGGCACTGCGTCTCCAGCCACTGTCGCTGACACGCCGGGCAGATGCCGCCGGTCTCGAAGGTGTTCCAGACGTGCAGGCAGGCGCAGGCCCAATGAGCCTCTCGACCCGGCTCCCACGCGCAGTGCGGGCAGCGAATCCGCGATCCGCCGCCAGCGTCGGCCTTGTCGTCGCGGACGCCCGGATCGTCGAGCTCGCCGCCGCCCGTTCGGAGGAGCTCGAGCATCACTTCGCCCCCGGCGCCGCCACCGCCGTGCAGGTCGCGAACGGACCGTAGAGCGCCGCGTCGGCGACGCGGCGCGCAATCTCACGGATGGCAGCCTCGCCCTTCTGCCCTTTCAGCGCGTCGGCCTCGACGATGGCCATCGAGAGCGCGCGGTCGGCCCCGATGCGGGCGCGGAGGAACGCGAACGATGGGCCCGCCTTCGTCGTGTCGAGCTCCTGGACGTTGAAGAGCGTCTCGCCGGCGACCTTCGTCGCATGCACGTGGTAACGCGTCACGTGCGTCGGCGACTCGCGCCACTCGATGGCGTACTGATGCGGGTTCAAGGGGCGCGAGGTCAGCGTCGACCGGTTGGCGGCGTCCTTCGGATCCACACACGTCCAGGTGCCGACGAAGGCCTGGTCGATGGTCCCCTGATCGACCGGGCCTAGGGGGATGGTCGATTCGTAACACGCCGACGCGAGCAGGCAGGCGAGGGGAATTGGGAGCAGCTTCCGCATGGCATCGGTCACCCGGCGATTCTACGGACGCCGCATCTCGAGATCCAGCCGGTCGAGGCCCATCAAGCCACGCCCGGTGAAGCGGAACGCGTTGGCGTAGGCGGGATGCGTCGCCAGGATCGTGATGGTGTTGCCGCTCACCGCGCCGACGCACGGATGATCGATTCGGTACCAGCCGTCCGGCCCGGTCATGGACTCGCCGCCGCC
>JANOIR010000675.1:0-3465 GCA_031407765.1 Vicinamibacteraceae bacterium | reverse complement strand
CATGTACTCGTCGAAGGTGCCGTCCCAGGGACGCTGAATCATGCGGCCGCTCGGCGTGTGGTAGCGCGCGGTCGTCAGCGCGAGCCCGGCCTCGCCGGCGATGCGATAGAGCGACTGGACGAGCGCCTTGCCGAAGGTCGTCTCGCCGACGATCAGCCCGCGGTCGTGATCCTGCAGCGCGCCCGAGACGATCTCGGAGGCGCTGGCGCTGTTGCGGTTGACCAGTACGATGATCGGCAGCGACGGCACCGTCGCCGGCTCCGAGGCATGGTAGTCCTCGTCCGAGTGCCGGGTGCGGCCGCGGGTGTACACGATCATGTCGCCGCGCGGAAGGAAGCGGTTCGAGACGCGGATCGCCTGATCGAGGGGCCCGCCCGGGTTGTCGCGCAGATCGAGCAGCAGGCGCTGCATGCCGCGGCCCTGGAGCTTGGTGAGCTCGCGGCCCAGGTCGCGATCGGTGATCTCGGAGAAATCACGCAGCCGGATGTAGCCGGTGCGCTCATCGAGCATGAACGCGCCCTGGATGCTCTGGATGCTCACTTCGTCGCGCTCGACGGTGAGCTCGATGAGCTCGTCGAAGCCGCGGCGCTTGATCGAAACCTGCACCGACGTGCCCTTCGGGCCTTTGAGCTTGGAGACGGCCTTGTCGCTGGCCCAGCCCTTGGCGCTCTCGCCGGCAATCTTGGCGATCGTGTCGCCGCGCCGGATACCGCGCTTGAAGGCCGGCGAGCCCTCGAAGACGGTGCCGACCAGGATGTCGCCGTCGATCGCCTGGATGGTGATGCCGAGGCCGTAGTAGTGGCCTTCCTGCCGCTCGCGCATCTGCGCGTAGCTACGCGGATCGAAGAAGCTTGAATGCGGATCGAGCGTGTTCAACAGCCCGTTGATCGAGGAGTAGACGAGGCGATCGGCTTCGACCGGCCCCACGTACTGCGCTTCGACCGCGGCCAGCGCCGCTGTGAAGACTCGGTA
Source organism: Vicinamibacteraceae bacterium (assembly GCA_031407765.1). Lineage (GTDB taxonomy): Bacteria > Acidobacteriota > Vicinamibacteria > Vicinamibacterales > Vicinamibacteraceae > JBDSLU01. The sequence goes on along the minus strand of JANOIR010000675.1, from coordinate 2,493 downwards.
ACGGGCCTCGACTTCGTCCTCGGTGGCGAGGAGGCGCGGGCCGAACAGACCGCCGGCAAGCGCTGCGAGCGCTACGGCAGCCACCATCGTCGTCCAGGCTCGGCGTAGGAGCATGCATCGACTGTAACAGACAACCCTAGGGGCGGCAACGACTTCCAGCCACGGACGAGCCGTGCGCCGCTTGACCCCCCGGGACGGGCTTTCTATAATCCAGCCAAGGGGTTGCGGCGAGCCGACCCGCCCGCCCCAACCGCAGATACGTACCCCGGGCGAAACCGCCGGGGCCCGCCTGAAGGAGCACAGCCGCCATGGGCCCATTGGGCATGCCCGAACTGATTGTCATCTTCGTGATCGCGCTGCTCGTCTTCGGGCCGCGCAAGCTGCCCGAGCTGGGCCGCTCGCTGGGCAAGAGCCTCGGCGAGTTCAAGCGCGCCTCGAACGAGCTGCGCAACACGCTCGAGGAAGAAGTGCGCGTCGAGGAACAGCGGGAGGAGAAGCAGCGCGTCGCGACGACGCCGCCGGTCGACATGCCGACCGGCCCGCGCGCCGTCGAGCCTCCTGTCGCCGTCGAGTCTCCTGTCGCCGTCGAGTCGGGCACCGCCGACTCGCCCGTGGTCGATGAGAGCCCGCGCGCGGCCGCGGAGACGACGCCGCGCGGCGCGACGGCGGACTAGTGGGCTAGCCGCAGCGACCCGCGCCCCCGCCCATGGCCCTCGTTCCCTTTCCAGGCACGCCTGCGCCGTACGACGGCGACGGCGATCCCGACGACGACTCCGCCGGCGCCGACAAGATGTCGTTCCTGGAGCATCTCGACGAGCTCCGGAAGCGGCTGATCGTCTCGGTGTCCTCGCTCGGGATCGGCTTCGTTATCAGCTGGATCTACATCGACCGGCTGGTCGACTTCATCTTCATACCGCTTCGGGCGACCATCAAGGGCGGCAAGTTCCAGTACACCGAGCCAGGCGAGTTCTTCATGCTCCAGATGAAGCTCGCGGCGCTCGCCGGTTTGTTCCTCGCGCTGCCGATCATCCTGTGGCAGATCTGGCGCTTCGTCGCGCCGGGGCTGTACTCGAACGAAAAGAGGCTCGCGATCCCGTTCGTCTTCCTGTCCACGGTGTTCTTCACGCTCGGCGCGGCGTTCTCGCACTACGTCGCCCTCCCCTGGACGATGCAGTTCTTCGCCAGCTTCGAACGGGCGGAGATCGTCTTCATCCCGCGAGTCGCGCCGGTGTTCGGAATGTACGTGAAGATGATGCTGGCGATGGGCCTGGTCTTCGAGATGCCCACCGCGGTCTACTTCCTGGCCCGCATCGGCCTCGTCACCGCTCGCTTCCTGATCAAGCAGTTCAAATACGCGCTGCTCATCATTTTCATCGCCGCGGCGATCCTCACCCCCGGCACCGACATCGTCTCGCAGGCGCTGATGGCCGGCCCGATGATCGTGCTCTACATCATCAGCATCGGCATCGCCTGGCTCTTCGCGAAGAAGAAACCGGCCGCTGCTGACGCGTAATCCAACACATCCCGGCGCCACGGACGAGTCGGATTTATACATTCGTCCGTCACGCCGCAGTTCCCGCAAGATCCTGACTCGCTTGACGTTGACTTCGATGAAGTCGACTCGTAGGATGGGTTCTGGATTTTTTCTGACGTGACTCGGAGGCGTACTCGTGACGACAACAGGCATAGAGCGATGGTGCAGGACGACGGTGCTCGGAGCATGTGTGATGCTGGCTGGCGCAACGGCCGCGCAGGCGCAGGCTCAGACGCCGGCGACCGCGCCGCCGGCCCCGGCAGATGCCACGCGACCGGCAACGACCACCTTCCTCGGTGACACGGGCATCTGGTACGTGCCCACCGCGGAAGTACTCCCGCGCAAGCGTTACTCGGCCAGCGCCTACTACTCGAACATCGATCGCGAGGCCGGCTTCACCGACATCGGCAACTTCATCGGCACGTTCGGCTACGGCGTCGGCGATCGCACCGAGCTGTTCCTCTCGATGCGAGTCGTGACGCGCATCGATCGCGACTTCCGCCCGGTTGGCAGCGCCAGCTTCCCGTTCGGCACCAACGACGCGGGTGGTCCGGTCAATGAATATCCGCTCGCGCAGCAGCCGTGGTCGGGGACGACGTTCGGCGACATCTACGCCGGCGCCAAGTTCAACATCCTGTCCGAGTATGCGCAGGCGCCGGTGGCCCTCGCCGTCCGCGGTATCGTCAAGCTCCCGACCGGCGACACGTCCGTCGGCACGACCTCCGGCAAGGCCGACTTCCTCGCTGACCTCATCGTCAGCAAGGAAATCAATAAGGTGTTCGAGCTGTCGGGCTACGGCGGCTTCGCCATGCGCGGGCAGCCGGACGACAACACCATCATCCGCGGTGTGGAGACGTCGAACGGCCTGCGCTGGGGCTTCGGCCTCGCGGTGCCGACGCGCAGCCCGCTCCGGTTGACGGCCGAGCTCTACGGCGAGAAGTTCTTCGACGACACCATTC
>JANOIR010000666.1:0-3296 GCA_031407765.1 Vicinamibacteraceae bacterium | reverse complement strand
GCCCTCGGTTACGGACTAGAAGAAGGTCCGCCAGGACGCCTTCGATACCTCGGCGGCAGGCACGGCCACAATCCGTCGGTCGATGTCGTAGCGTCGAGCACCTGGATAGATCACCGCCAGGGCCTCCAGGCCGAGATCGCTCATCGCCGACGCGATCGATGGTGTGCGTCCTGGCGCATCGGCCCGCTTGACTTCGATGCCGTAGCGGCGGCCTGACTTGAACAATAGGAGGTCGAGCTCGGCGCCGTTGTGCGTGCCCCAGAAGTAGGCTTCGTCGGGGGCCAGCCTGGCGAGTACCTGTTCGATGACGTAGCCCTCCCAGGAGGCACCCATCTTGGGATGGCGCTGCAGATCCGCGGCGGTGCGAATGCCAAGCAACTGATGCAGGAGACCGCTGTCTCGGACGTACACCTTCGGGGACTTGATCTGCCGCTTGCCGAGGTTCTCGTGCCACGGCTGGAGCTGCCGCACCATGAACACCCCGGTCAGGGCGTCGAGATACCGCCTGATGGTGGGCTCGCTCACGCCAAGCGTGCGGGCCGGCTCGGCGTGACTCCAGACCTGTCCGTGGTAGTGCGCGATCATCGTCCAGAAGCGCAGCAGCGTGGGCGCCGCGATGCCGACGCCGAGCTGGGGCAGATCGCGCTCGAGAAATGTGCGAACGAACTGGTCGCGCCACGTCCAGCTCTCGGCCTCGCTGCGCGCGAGGTACGACCGCGGCAGACCGCCACGCCTCCAGTGTCGCTCGAGAACCTCTGTGCCAACCTCGCCGAGGACGAAGCCAGCGGTCTCGATGACCTCGAGCCGGCCAGCCAGACTCTCGGACGATTGGCGCAGCAGACCCGGCGACGCGCTCCCCAGCACCAGGAAGCGGGCGGGCAGAGGCGAGCGATCGGCCAGGACCCGCAGGACGGGGAAAAGGTCTGGTCGACGCTGCACCTCGTCGATGACGACGGTGCCGCGCAAGGGTGCGAGCGCGGTCATCGGCTCGCTGAGCCGAGCCACGTCGAGCGGCGACTCCAGATCGAAGTAATTCGGCGATCCGCTCTCGACGATGGCGCGGGCGATGGTGGTCTTGCCCGCCTGTCGAGGCCCGACCAGGGCAACGACGCGGCCGCGGCGCAGGGCCCGCCGCACTTCAGCCGCAGCCTGTCGCGCGATGGAGGTTGATGCGGCCGTCATTACCATGAAATTCTAATATGAGATGTTAGTTTTTCAGTGCGTCAGCGCCAGATCCTGGGTTCCTGGCCCCCGGCAGTGCGGGCCCGCGAACAGCTCGTCAGCGGACGGGCAGGTCGCGACGGTCCCGCGTCCAGGAAGATCGTGCGCAGGACGTGTTGGCGCCAGGACTGACTCGTGCCGCTATCGGGCCAGCGGCGGTCGCGTCTTCAGGCGGTCGATCACAGCCTGGGCGTCTTGACCGATCAGTGCGCGCATCCAGAGCCGGCCGCGGACATCGCCGACGGCTCCGGTGATGCGGCCGTTCGCGTTCACCGCCCACACCGGGCCGGCCCAGGGATTCGGGGTCACAGAGTCCTGCGCATAGGTGAACAGATACCGACGCGAGGGAACGAGCGCCGCACGCTCGTGATACGGCGTGCGGACCATCACGCCGTTGATGCGGACGACGCCGTCCTCGAACATGAACGGCACGGCGCCGGCGCCGTACGGACCGGTGCCCGGCCCGAGCACCGAGGCGGCGTCCACGATCCGGACTCGCACCATTGTGTGGATCCAGCCGCCCGGATCCCGTTCGCCCGAGAGCGAAACGACGTCGGCGAGGACCAGCCCGTATCCCAGGTTCGGGAACCCTTTCAGCAGGACATCGTCGACCGTCGCAGTCGCCGGCAGCCAGTAGCCTCGCTCCGGGTAAGGCGCCCCGCCGCACCAGCGCAGGTCGATCGCGCGATCGCCAGGCCGGATCAGTGATGCCGGCGGGCGCGCGCGCTCCACGCACACCGTACGCCCACGTGGTTCGCCGGTCGGATCGTGCCGGACGGCGCAGGCTGGGACCGCCAAGAGCCCGAGGACGGCAAGGCGGAATGTGTTCATGCGCGTCAGCGCGTGGAGTAGAGCCTGCGACAACCGTTTACCGTGATCAAGTTGCTCTCGTACCAGTAGCTGGTCCCGAAACAGACATCGGAGACCGTGAACTGATAGACCATCACGACCGTGCGGCCAGCCGTGGGCTGAATGCGCAGCTGCTTCGCGTTCTCGACGGCCGGCGCCACGAGGCCGCGGGGCCCGGAGAGCGCGACGGCCTCCTTGACGTTTCCGCCCCGGTCGAGAGCGAGCTTCACAACGACGTAGCCTTCTCCGCTGGCGTCGAAGGGCCCAGGATGGTCCATCGTGGCGTAAGCCTGCACGTAGATCTCCTGGTCCTCGTCGGCGGCCCCTGGCCTCGCCTGCTGCGCCGCGAGTGCCGGCCAGCCGCACACGATGCCGGCAGCGGCGACGACCGCCCCGACACGCCGCGTCATCGAGCCCAGGTCGGTCATGGATTGCTCTCCCACATGCAACCCGTGACGGTCACGACGTGACCGCGGCGACTGTAGGTGGACGTGCCGTAGCCGACACCGGATCGGCACTGCGCCTTCAGGACCTCGAAGCGGTAGATGACCACCGCCCGCCGCTTCGGATTCGGCGCGAAGCGCCACCGCTTGACGTTGAACACCGCATCGCCCGACACGCTTCTGGGCCCCGACAACGCGTGGGCGACCTTGACGGCTCCGTCGTCGTCCAGTTCGACCTCCACGACGACGAGCGTCAGTCCGCGCCCGAGCATGAAGAGGGGGAGCGTCATCGGCACGTCCGAGACGATCTGCTGCTCGTCGTCGAAGACAGGCACGACGGGTGCCTGCGAAGCGGCGGCCGCCCTCGTGCCAAGGAGTCCAGCCGTCAGCAGCGCTCCAACGAGCGCGCGCAGGATCTTCCGCTGGACGGGATCAGCCGACCCGAAGCGTCGACACGACGCCCCGATCGAGATCGATGGCGCAGACCGCATGGTTGTTGGCGTCGGTGACATGTGATCGCGTCCCTCGAAGCCGCAGCCGGCTCGTGTCAACTATCACCCCTCAGCCACGCTCGGCCGACCCTCCAGGAGGTCCCAACCAAGAGGCCGACGAAAAGGGGAACGGCTAGGACCAGCGTCCCCTGGTCAGGCTTCGTCGCCAGCGAAGCCAGGCGGCCGCCGCGAGGGCCCAGCCCAACGCGGCGACGAGCGCCCACCACCACGCCACGGCAGCAAAGTCTGCGACCCGGGCAGCGGTGGCAGCCAGCCGCCAGGCGACGAGCGC
>JANOIR010000652.1:0-17477 GCA_031407765.1 Vicinamibacteraceae bacterium | reverse complement strand
CTGGCCGCCGCCCCCGCCCGCGGACGGAGCGGCGCCGCCTCGCCCGCCCTACCGCCCGCCGCCGGCACCGCCGGCCGAACCGCCGCCGCTCGCCGTCCCGTTCGACTGGGAGAGCATGCTCGGCATCCGCGGCGCCGCCTGGCTCGCCGGCATCACCTTCGTGATCGCGGCGCTGTTCTTCGCCAAGTGGAGCATCGACCAGGGCTTCTTCACACCGGTGATCCGGGTGACGCTGCTCGCCGTGTTCGGCACGGGCGCCCTGAGTTGGGCCGAGCTCGGCCTGCGCAAGGGCTACGAGGCGACCGCCGACGCCATCTCCGGCGCCGGCATCGTCACGCTCTACATCACCTGGTTCGCCGCTCACACGCTGTACGGGCTGGTCGACACCATGCCGGCCTTCGCCGGCATGTCGGTGGTCACGCTCGTCGCGGCGGTGATCGCGGTACGCCACGCCGCGCTCTTTACGGCGATCCTCGGGCTGCTCGGCGGCCTGGCGACGCCGCTGCTGCTCTCGTCCGGCACCGATCGGCCGATCGGGCTCTTCGCCTACCTGTCGCTGCTCAATCTCGGCTACCTGTTCGTGGCGCGGCGCCAGGCCTGGACCGTGATCGCGGCCCTCGCGCTCGGCGGCACCTCGCTGATCCAGTTTGGCTGGGCCGTGGCCCGGCTGCAGCCCGACACGTTGCCGGTGGCGATGGTCGCCTTCGGCGTGCTCGGCGGGATCTATCTGTGGCACGCCCTCGCCACCGCCGACGGCGACGACGTCTCGACGACGCACGCGCTCGGCTTCATCGGCGCGGCGATCCCGCTCGCCGCCTCGGTGGTCTTCGCCGCCGATCCACGCTTCGTCGTGCAGGGGCTGCCCCAAGGCGGGGACGCGCGCCCGCTGTGGCCGCTCGTGTTCGGCAACCTCGTCGTGCTCGACCTCGCGGCCGTCGTCATCGGGCTGTGGCGCCTGCGGCCGCTCGTCATCGTCTCGGCGGCGACCACGGCCCTCGCGATCGCCGTCTGGAGCATCCACCTCACCAAGGTGCCGTCGCCGATCGCGCCAGCCCTCATCGTCGTGGCCCTGGCCGCCGGCTACAACGTGCTGGGCCGGCTCTTCCCCGGTCACGCCGCGGCGGACGGCTCGCGCCCCCTGCTGTCCGGACTGGGCGCCGGCGGGCTGGCCGTCGCCGGCGGCCTCTACGTGTTCACGATGGCGCTGCTGTTGGTGATCGAGGTGCCGCCGCCGGCGCTCGTGATCGGCATCACGGTGCTGCTGTTCCTGATCGCCGTCGAGCGGACGTCGGTCGACCTCGCGCCGATGCTGCTGCCGGCTGGCGCGGTGCTCCTGGGGCTCCTCGCCCGCCTGTGGTTCGAACAGGCAGCGGTGCCGGGCGCCTACGTCGGCCTGCTCGCCTTCGCCCACGTCTGGGCCATCGCCTTCGTCATCGTCGGCACCGTGCGCGATCGCGACGGCGGCGCGGAGGAGATGCCGTGGTGGCTGCGCGCGGACCTGGCCGTGCTGGCCGCGGTGGCGATGGCCTACGCCGGCCTGCATCGCGCCATCGATCAGCTCGAGTACTCCGCGCCCGGGCCGATCTTCGCGCTCGCGGCGCTCGACCTCGCGCTGGTCCTGCTCGTCGCCATCCGTCAGTCCTGGACATCGCTGGTCCCACTCGCCGCCGCGGCCGGCTGGCTGTTCGCGACGTCGTGGCACGTCCAGCGCTTCCGCCCCGAGACCGCGACGACGGCCGTCGGCGCGGAGCTGGCGATCTATCTCACCTTCGTCGTGCTGCCCTTCGTCCTGAACGCGGTGCGTCCACAGATCTGGCGCCTGGCGGTCGGCTCGTGGCTGACCTCGGCGCTGATCGGGCCGGCCTTCTTCGTCCTCTTCCGCGACGCCTGGGTGCAGGTCTGGGGGACCAGCACCATTGGCCTCCTCGCGGTGCTGCTGGCCGCGGTCAGCGTCGCCTCCCTCGCCGGCATCGGCCGCGTCTTCTCGGGCGACACCGACGATCCCGAGGAGGCGGCGCGGCGGCTCAACTACCTCGCCCTCTTCTCGGCCATCGCGCTCGGCTTCGTCGCCGCGGCGATCGCGATGCAGCTCGATCGCCAGTGGATCACGATCGGCTGGGCGCTGGAGGCGGTGGCGGTCTTCTGGGTGTTCGGCCTCGTCCCGCACCCCGGCCTCAAGTACTTCGGGCTGCTGCTGTTCGGCGCGGTCGGCGTGCGGCTGCTCGCCAACCCCGAAGTGCTCACCTACGAGCCGCGCGGCGCGCCGATTTTCAACTGGCTGCTCTACACCTACGGCGCGCCCGTGCTCTGCACGTTCGCCGGCGCCTGGATCCTCCGCCGCTCCGAGGCGCGGCGCGAGGACCCGCGCGACTACGACTGGCTGGTCGGCGACCGCACCGGGATCGTGCCGATGGTCGGCGGGCTCGGGCTGGTCCTGCTGTTCTGGCTGATCAACCTCGAGATCGCCGACTACTTCTCGAGCGGCCGCTACGTCGAGATCGACTTCAGTTATCGGTTCGAGCGCGAACTGACGCGGTCGATCGCCTGGGGCCTCTACGCGCTGGCGCTGCTCTGCATCGGCCTGTGGCGCCGGACCAAGGGGCTGCGCCTCGCCGCCCTGGTATTCCTGCTGCTGACCGTGGGCAAGGTGTTCCTCTACGACCTGTCGGCGCTGACCGGCATCTACCGGATCCTGTCGTTCGTCGGGCTGGGCACCTCGCTCATCATCTTCTCGCTGCTCTACCAGCGGTTCTTCCGCAAGGCCGACTGATGCCGCGCGCGCTCGCCGCCGTTGCCGCCCTTATCCTGATCGCGACGGGCACGGCCGGCCTGCGCGCGCAGATGACCGGCGCCACCGACACGGCCCGCGCGGCCAGGCGCTACCGCCGCGCGGTGGTACCGCCGGCGGCCGCGGCCGGCGACGGCAAGTTCGTCTCCATCGCGATCCCGCCCGAGGTCGCCATCCACAGCCAGCCCGGTCTGCAGGACCTGCGGGTGATCGCCGACGACGGGCGCGAAGTGCCGTTCGTGATCGACGCCGACCTGCCGCGGGTGCGCGAGCGCCGCCGTCCGGCGCGGCTGGTCGAGGCGCAGCAGGAGCGGCGTCGGATCTCGACCTGGGTCATCGACTTCGGCGAGGCCACCCTCTTCGATCGCCTCGAGCTCGACATCGACGGCGCCGACTTCAGCAAGCGCATCGAGCTCGAGACGTCGGCTGACGGCGAGCGCTGGACCGGCAGCGCCGGCGACGCCTGGGTGTTCGACCGGCCCTGGCGCGGCCGGCAGATCCACGACACCGCCCTCGAGCAGGCGACACCGATCCGCACTCGGTACGTCCGCCTCACCGTCGACGACTGGCGCTCGGCGCCGATCGTCGTGCGCGGTGTCACGGCCATCTTGAGCGCCGAGCTCGGCGGCCGCCGGTGGACGCGCGAGGCCGACCTGACGCGGCTCGAGACGCCGGCCGGGCAGCCGTCGCGCTATCGCGTCGACGCGCCCCCGGGCGTGTCGGTCGAGCGCGTCACGATCGCCGCCGACGACGCCGCGTTCTGGCGCGACGCGCGCGTGTTCGAGGCCGGGCGCGACGGCGCGCTGGTGCCGGTCTCGACCCAGACCGCGATCTATCGGCTGCATCTCGACGACGCCGATCTCGATACCGAGCGCCGCGACGTCGACCTCTTGCGGCCGGTCGCCGGTCCGCTCGTCATCGAGATTGACGATCGCGACAGCCCGCCGCTGGGCAAGCCGCGGGTCACGCTGTCCGGCGTCGAGCGCCGCGCGCTGGTGCCGCCGGTGGCGGCGTCCCTGACGCTGTACTACGGCAACGCCGCGACGCGACGTCCGGTCTACGACCTCGAGGCGATGCGGGCCCGGCTCGGCCTCGCCGCGGCGTATCCGCAGGGCACGCTGGGGCCGGAGGTCGCCAACCCGCGCTACGCGGCACTGCCGCCGATGTCGTTCCTGGCGGCGCGCGGCGCCGTCGTCGATCCGGCGCTCTGGGCGGCGGCGCGGACGGTGCGGATTGAGGGCGGCGACGACGTCTACACGCTGACGCTGGCTCCGCACGACCTCTCCTATCTGCGGCCCGACCTCGGCGACGTGCGCCTGGTCGATACCGAGCAGCGGCAAGTGCCGTACGTGCTGCAGACGGCCGCGCTCGCCTCGCGGATTCCGCTGACCATCGGCGCGGCGACGCCGCGGGCCAACGCCCCGCGCACGTCTGCGTGGCGCTTTCAGGTGCCGGCCAGCGGCCCCGAGACCGCGTCGCGTACCACGCCGCCGCTGGCACAGATCGATCTGCTCTTCCGCGACACCTTCTTCACGCGGCCGGCGGCGCTGCTACTGCCGGATGCGCGCGCCCCGCACGGCCACCGGGTGCTGACGGAGGAGGTGCTGCGCGCCACCCGCCCCGACGCCTCGACAGCGCCGGCGGTGCAGTCGTTCGAGCTCGGCGATCTGCGCGCCGGCACGCTGGGTCTCGAAATCCGCGACGGCGACAACGCGCCGCTCACGCTGACCCGCGCGGAAGCGATCGTGTGGGTGCCGCGGCTGACTTTCAAGACCGGCGCCGGCACGTATCGGCTCCTGTTCGGCAACGCGACGGCTGGCGCGCCGACCTACGACCTCGCCGAGCTGCGCCAGGACGTGCTCGCCTACTCGGCGACGCCGCTCGATTCGGCGGCGGTCCAACCCGTCGCGGTCAACGTCGACTACGCGCGCGGCGCCGCCGACGTGGCCAAGGACCTGGCGCGCTGGCCGGTGCTGTGGACGGTGCTGGCGGTGTCGATCGTCGTGCTGGTGTGGCTGACGCGCACGATCCTCACGCGACCGCCGACCCCGCCGACGCCGCCGAGCCAGACCGCGGGTTGATAATGTAGCCTCACGTAGCTACATTCAGAATGTGCAGACCATTGGTATCCGCGAGCTCAAGAACCGCCTGAGCGAGGTCGTGCGGGCCGTGAAGGCCGGGGAACACGTGCTCGTGACCGACCGTGGCACGGTGGTCGCCGAGCTCGTGCCCCCGGGCCGCCCACCGCGAGACCCGGGCATCCCCGCCGGCCTGGCACGTCTGGCGGAGCGCGGCGTCGCCCGCCTCGGGGCACCCAACGATCCGAGCCTCTACGAGGGCCTGCGGCCCCTGCGCCGGAAGCCGGCGTCGGTCGCGGCCCTCCTCGACGAATCCCGCGGCGATCGGTGACCCTCTACGCCGAGTCGAGCGCCGTGCTGGCGTGGCTGCTGGACCAGCCACAGGGTGATGCCGCCGCGGCGGCCTTGGCCGCCGCCGACGTTGTCATCGCGTCCGACCTCACGGTGATCGAGTGCGACCGCGTCATCGCTCGTGCGGTTGCCCTCGGTGAACTGGACGAAACGGACGCCCTCGAGCGCCAGGCGAGGCTGAATGCCGTCTGCGCGGGATGGACGCTGCTCGGGCTCGACGATGAGATCGTGGAGCGGGCCCGACGGCCGTTTCCGATCGAGCCGAGCCGCACCCTTGACGCCATCCACATCGCCAGCGCTCTAACGGCACGGAAGGCAGTGCCGGAGCTGACGATGTTGAGCCTCGATGATCGTGTCCGCGCGGTCGCCGTCGCACTCGGCTTCCGCCTCCTGCCAGTCGACGCCGGCTCCAGCCGCTGAGCGCGTCTAGTGCTTCTGCGCGAGCAGATGCTGGCGCAGCAGATCCTTGCCGTAGTCGTTGCCGTTCGGCGTCCGCACCACGGCGTGGATGTGCTGCCGCGTCGGGCCGCGTGAGCCGTCCGGCAGGCGGATGGCGATCGGCGTCTGGTGATCGAACTCGATCAGGATCACCGGGCTGTGGATGCGGTAATAGAAGACCGCGTCCGGCGTGGTCGCCCCGACCCAGGAGAAGTGCGTGTCGGCGAGGTGGGCCTTCACCTCGGCCATCTCCACCTTGGCGTGGCCGTCGTCCATCATCCCGACATACAGGCCGATCAGATCGGCGAGCGCCGTCTGCGCCGCCGCCGGCAGCTCCGAGGCCTTGACGCCCTGGTAGGCCAGCACGACGTTGTCCTTGAACGCCTCGGTGCGGTTGTTGTTGCCGGTCTTGGCGGCGGCGACGGTCGCCTTGGCGCGGGCCGCCGCGTCGAGGCTGTTCATGAAGGCCAGGCCGGCGCTCTGCTCGGCCTGCATCACCGACGTGCCGGCGTACTTGCCCGAGGTCGCCGTCACCGGCTCCGAGCCGATGAAGGTCGGCGTCATCACCACCTGATCGCCCTGCACGTAGTAGTTGACGATCACGTGGTGGCCGTCGATCTGCCAGCCCCAGGGCTGGGTCGCCGACGGCGTGCCCATCACCGTGATCCAGTACAGCCACTCGCCGTACTGCACGAAGTCGTTGCCGTTCAGCTCGCCGAGGGTGTGATTGAGGCGCATGATGTCGCGCGTCAGCGCCAGCCCCTTGGCGCTCAGCGACGCCTGGAGCAGGCCGAACGCCGCCTGGCGCTGCGCCTCGCTCATCTCCCCGAAGCCGACGCCCTGACGCACGTAGAAATGCTGGTTCATCCACTTGCGCCATTCCGGGTCGTCGACCGCGAACAGCGTCTTGGTCCGCTGGGGCTCCGAGAGCGAGGCGAGGAACGCCTTGGCGGCGTCGACCACCGGCGCGGTGGAGACGCCCGTCGACCGGATGGCGAACAGCTTGGGGATCACCGTGCCGTCCGTGGTGACGCCCTTGAACGGCTCGGCGAGGCCGGTTTGCTCGAATGTGCGCGAGCGCTGGGCCCAGTCGACCGGGCCCGCGGCAGGCGGCCCCTGCACGCCGCCGACCGGGCGGCCCGAGAGCCCGATCATGATCCCGGCGAGCACCAGAGCGATGGCCCCCTGCGCGACCGTCGTCGACATCCACCTGCGGGGCGTCTGCGTCGTCATGCCGCCGATGCTACCTCAAGGTGAGGGCGGCGACCGCGGCCGAGGGATAGCAGCCCGCGCTGGAAGTGCCGGGCGCCACTTCCACCACGGGCTGCTAGACTGCGCACGACATGGGGGCCAGCATGCGCGACGGCGCGCCAACCGAGGACCGACGCAGCCTCCGCGAGCGCCTGGCGGAAGCGCGCGCGCAGTTCACCACCGAGATCGAGCGCGGCGCCGGCGGCCGCGCCGCGCACGCCCGCTTCTCGGATCGCATCGACGACCTGATCCGGCACCTGGCCGGCGTGGCGCTGGCCGATTCGCCGGTGACGCTGGCGGTCGCGGCGCTCGGCGGCTACGGCCGGCGCGCCCTGTCGCTCCACTCCGACATCGACCTGCTGCTGGTGTTCGGCCGCGACATCGGCGCGCGCGAGGAGCGCGTGCTCAAGGCGATCCTGCACCCGCTGTGGGATCTCGGCCTGACCGTCGGCCACCAGGTCCGCACACTTGCCGAAGCGTCGGCGATCGACCTCGACGACCCCGAGTTCCTGCTGGCGCAGGTCGACGCCCGGCTGCTCGCCGGCGATCGCCTGGTCATGGAGACCATCGATCGGCGCGCGCCCGGCCTCACCGGCGAGGCCCGCGATCAGGTGATCGAGGCGCTGTTGCGCCTGACCACCGAGCGCTACAGCGCCTGCAACGACACGATCTACCAGCTCGAGCCCGATGTGAAGGAGTCGCCGGGCGGCCTGCGCGACATCGTCGCGGCGCGCCTCCTGGCGTCGCTGGCGCACGATCCGGGGGCAATCGACGAGGACGCCCTGGAGCAGGCCGAGAACTTCGTCCTGCGGGTGCGCTCGCTGCTGCACCTCGACGGCCGCCGCAACGCCAACGTCCTCGGCCACGAGCTGCAGGAGCGCGTCGCTGAGCGCCTGCGCTTTCCCGGCGCCGACGTGCAGCAGCGCGTCGAAGCGCTGATGACCCGCTACTTCGCCCACGCCCGCACCGTCGCCCGGGCGCTGGAGGCGGCGATCGTCCGGATCACGCCGGCGCCGCAGGCCCTGCCGGTCACGATCGCGCCCAACATCCAGATCGCCGCCGAGTGCGTCACCTTCCTCGATGCGGCGCAGGCCGCCGCCGCGCCGGCCTCCTGGCTCGACGCCTTCGCGCTGGCCCTGGAGCACGGCGTGCCGGTGGCGTCCGAAGCGCTGGGCCTGATCGAGAGCCGCGGCAGCCGCTATGGCCTGTCCGACGTCCTGCCGACGCCGGCGGCACGCCGCCGGTTCGTGCAGATGCTGGCGCCCCGGCTCGGCCTCTACGCGACGCTGTCCGCGATGCACGACTGCGGCCTGCTCGGCCGCCTGCTCGACGGCTTCGATCGCATCCGCGGCCGCGTCATCCGCGACTTCTACCATCGCTACACGGTCGACGAGCACACGCTGCTGACGGTCCGCGGTCTCGAACGGCTGCTCGACGGCCCGCGATCGCGCGGGCGCTTCGCCGGCCTCCTCGCCGAGGTGTCCACGCCGGAGCGCCTCGTCCTGGCGCTGCTGCTGCACGATGTCGGCAAGTGGAAGGACACCGCCCACGCCGAAGAGAGCGTGCGCATGGCGCACGGCGTCCTCGACGCCCTAGAGGTCGGGGTCGACGCCCGCCAGGACATCGAGTTCCTGATCGGCGCCCACCTCGAGATGTCGCTGGTCGCGTTCCGGCGCGACACCGCCGATCCGCGGGTCATCCGCGCCCTCGCCGAGCGCGTCGGCACCGAGGCGCGCCTGAAGATGCTGTGCCTGCTGACGCTGGTCGACATCGACGCGGTCGGCCCGGGCACGCTGACGCCGTGGAAGGAGGAGGTGCTGTGGGACGCCTACGTGCGCACCTACAACCAGCTGACCCACGGCTACGGCGACCAGACGATTGCCGCCGACGAGGCCGGCGTGGCCGCGCTCGAAGCCGGCCGCCCGTCCGATCTCGAGCCGCAGGCGCTGTCGCGCTTCCTCGCCGGTTTTCCGCGGCGCTATCTGGCGAGCGCCGAGCCGGCCCGCATCTACGCGCATGCGCGGCTGGCCCGTGACGTCCGCGCCGACGACGTGCGGGCGACGCTCGAGCCCCGCGGCGACGTGTGGGAGCTCGCCGTCGCCGCCACCGATCGGCCGCAGCTCTTCGCCAACATCTGCGGGACGCTGGCCTGGCTGGGCATGGACATCCTGCGCGGCAGCGCGATGACCAGCACCAGCGGCCTGGTGCTCGACGTGTTCCAGTTCGCCGATCGCGAGCACTTCCTGGCCCGCAACGCCGACGGGCGGGCGCGCTTCGCGGGTCTGCTGCAGGACGTGATCGCCGGACACGAGGACATCGCCGTGCGCCTGATCCGCAAGGAGCACGGCCTGCTGCATCGCCGCGCGCCGCAGCGGGTCACGCCGCTCGTGCACGTCGACCAGGAATCGTCGCCGACCTACACCATTGTGGAGATCGTGGCGCAGGATGCGCCGGGATTGCTGCACCGCATCGGCCGCGCGGTCTCGCGCCACGGCTGCGCCGTCGATCTCGTCCTCATCGCCACCGAGGGGCACCGCGCCATCGACGTCTTCCATCTCACGCACGCGGGCGCCAAGCTGCCGCGGCCCGTGCACACCGCGCTCAAGGCCGATCTGGAGCGTTCGCTGCAGGAGGGTTCATGAAGTTGATCATGGCCATCGTCCGCCCGAACAAGGTCGACGACGTCACCAATGCGCTCGAGCGGCTCAGCCTGCCAGGGCTGACGGTCACGGAAGTGCGTGGACACGGACGGCAGCGCGGCCATACCGCGATGTATCGCGGTAAGGAATACGACCTGAACCTGCTCCCGAAAGTGAAGATCGAAACGGTCGTGCCGAGCCACCTGGTCGATCCGGCGGTGGAGGCGATCACCACCGCCGCACGGACCGGCGAGGTCGGCGACGGCCGCGTGTTCGTAATCCCGGTCGAGCGCAGCACGAACATCCGCACCGGCGAAACCGAACGATCCTAGCAGCCCGCTGCTAGCCACCTCGCGTGAGGCGCCGCGGCGCGCCCAGCGCCGCGAGTAGCAGCCGAACGACGGCATCCGGCCACCTTCAAGGGGGAGGTGTGGCCGGATGCCGTACCGACGAGGTCTGGAAACCGGGACCCCGCAGGCTCTGTGAGCCGCCCGAGAAGCGGCCGTCATCTACTGCGGGGCGTCGGGCTGGACGCGCTGCCGGCGCTCCTTGACGCGCTCGCGGACGCGTTCCCGCACCTGGTCGACACGGGCCTCGCGCTGCGCCTTCAGCTCGGCCGCCTTGGCCTGCTGCTCCGGCGTCAGCACCGCGAACACCTCGCTGTGCAGGCGGGCGTGCAGCACCGCGCCGTCGGCCATCACCGCCGCGAGCTCGGCGGACGTGCCCCGCACCGCCTGCTCGTCGAACTGCGCGGCCGTCACGGCGGCGTCCTGCGCCTTGTGCGCGAGGCGCATCCGCTCCGCCAGGCCCTGGAGATCCGCACGGTGGCTCTCCATCACCTGTCGCACCGAAGCCCGCTGCTCGTCGGTGAGCTCGAGCTGCCGGAGGATGGCGAGCGGCCCGCCGAAGCCACCGCGCCCGAAGCCGCCCGGTCCGCCCAACCCGAAGGGCCCGCCCGGGCCGCCGGGGCCGCCCGGCCCGCGACGCTCGTGGCGCACCGCCGGGGCGCCGCCATCTTGCCCACCGACTTGCGATCCGGCTTGGCCCTGGGCGTGCACGAACGTCGTCGTCACCGTCGCGGCCACCGCGGCCGCCCCAATCATTCCTGCGAGTCGTCTGCGCATCATCGTCGTCTCCATCGGACCCGGCGCTGGTCACCGGCCCGTTTCAGCAGTCGTCGTCGACTGTGCTCAGTGTGACGGATTACACGTGAAACACCCGTGGCGCAGGTGTGAAAAAATCATGGCAGGCGGCCGGCGGGCCCGTCCGCGGGCCGCCGACGCTACACTGCGGGAGTGGCCGACCCGGACCCACCGCGCACCGTGCTCGTGGTCGAGGACGAACCGAACATCCGCGAGCTGGTCGCGTTGCACCTGCAGCTCGACGGCTGGACGGTGACCCAGACCGGCGACGGACAGGAGGCGCTGCGCCTCGCTCGCGCCGATGCGTTCGACCTCGTCATCCTCGATCTCATGCTGCCCGGCCTCGATGGCATGACCGTGCTCCGCGCCCTTCGCCGCGAAGTGTCGACGAGCGACGTCCCGGTGCTGCTCCTGACGGCGCGCCGCGACGAGTCGGACAAGGTGCTCGGTCTCGAGACCGGCGCCGACGACTACCTGACCAAGCCGTTCGGCGTGCGCGAGCTGGTGGCCCGCGCGCGGGCCCTGACCCGCCGTCCGCGCGCGGGCACCACCGTCGCAGCCGGTCCGGCGAGCGATGCCCGGCCGGTACGGCTCGGACCGCTGGTCGTGGATCCGGCCCGCCGCAGCGTCGCCGTCGGTCCGCGCGAGGTCGAGCTCACCGGTCGCGAGTTCGACCTGCTGCACCTGCTCGCCAGCCATCCCGGCATCGTATTCAGCCGCGAGGCCCTCGTCCAGCGCGTCTGGCGCGGCGACACCTTCGTCACCGCCCGCAACATCGACACGCTGGTGAAGCGGCTGCGCCAGAAGGTCGAGAGCAACCCCTCCGAACCGGCACTGATCCTGACCGTGTGGGGCGCCGGCTACAAGGCCGCCGATGTCTGACCCAACGCCGGCGACGACGCGGCGCCCGCCGCCGCCCGAAGGGCGAGTGGTGTGGTACCGCAGCGTCTACTGGCGCATCGCCTTCGGCTTCGTGGCGACGGTGGCGGTGGTGCTGGCGCTCCAAGCCGCGCTGTTCCTGTGGCTGGCGACGACCACCGACGCGATCGCGATGCGATCCCCGGCCCACGTGGCGGCCGTGGCCGCCGCCGAGCTCGCGACGGCGCTCGAGGCCGACCCCGGGCTCGACGTCGACGCGTGGCTGGCGCGGGAGTTCGGGCGCGGGCCGCACGGCGTCTTCGTCGTGCGCCTCGACGATCGGCTGCATCGCAGCGGCCGGTTCGTTGTCCCGCCGTTCCTCGTCCGGGTCGCGCGTTTCCGCCTGCGCGCGTTGCCCGATGGACCGGGGCCCGATGGACCGGGGCCTGGCGGATCGGCGACGCCGCCGCCGGAGGGACGTGGCGGGCGCTCGCGGCGGCCGCCCTTCCAGCCAGTCGTCGCCAGCGGCCAGACGGTGGCCATCGTCGGCGTGCTGCCGGCGCCGGCGGGAGGCCATCCGCTGCTCGCCGAGTTCGGCCCGACCTTGATCGCGGCCGGCCTGGCGCTGCTCATCGCGGGGACGGCGTTGATGGCGGTGCTGGTGTTCCGGCCGGTGCACCGGCGCCTGAGCGGCCTCGAACAGGCCGCCGCGGCAGTCGGAGCCGGCGAGACCGCGGTGCGGGCACCTGAAGCCGGCGGTGACGAGGTCGCGTCGCTGGCCCGCCGCTTCAACCGGATGGCGGCCGACCTCGACGCGCGTGTCGCCGAGCTGCGCGATGCCGATCGATCGCGGCGGCAGCTGCTCGCCGACGTCTCGCACGAGCTGATGACGCCGCTCACCGCGATGCGCGGCTACCTCGAGACGCTGGCGCTGCCCGCCGCGGTGAAGGACGACGCGACGCGCGCGCGCTATCTCGGGATCGTCACCGAGGAGACGCTCCGCCTCGAGGCGATCATCGGCGACCTGCTCGACCTGGCCCGCCTCGACGATGGCGGCGGTTCGTTCGAGCGCGCGCCGGTGCCGCTGACGCGGCTGTTCGACCGCGCGTTCGCCAGACACCAGGGCGCGCTCGACGCGCGGGGCGTGACGCTCGAGCGGCACATCGCGCCGGCCGCCGAGTCCGTGGTCGGCGACGAGCGCCGGCTCGAGCAGGTGCTGCAGAACCTCGTCGCCAACGCGGTCCGCCACACGCCGCGCGGCGGACGCATCGCATTGCGGGCGGCGTCCGATGGCGACGACGTCGCCCTCGTCGTCGAAGACAGCGGCCCCGGCATCCCGGCCGAACACCTGCCGCACGTCTTCGATCGTTTCTACCGGGTCGACCCGGCTCGTGACGCGCGCAGCGGCGGCTCCGGCCTCGGCCTCTCGATTGTGCGGGCCGTCGTCGAGCAGCATGGCGGTCGCGTCTCGGCCACGAATGGCACCATGGGTGGCGCCCGCTTCGAACTGCGCCTGCCGGCTGAAGCGGCCAGCGATCGCCGCTGCGAGTCGGTGTCCGTTTCCGGGACGCTGGAGTAGCGCCGCCGGGCAGGTCCGGCCGCCGCCTCCGCCGCGCCGACTCGGTCAGCCAGCTCGATTCCGGCTGATATTGCTGGCGTCTTCGAGCCCGACGCAAGTGGCACAGCGCCTGCACTATGCTGCGCCATGCGCGAGCTTCGCTATGCCATCAGACAGCTGGTCCGCTCCCCGGCCTACGCCGTCGTCGCCGTCCTCACCCTGGCCCTCGGCATGGGTGCGACCATCGCGTTCTTCAGCGTGCTCTACGGGGTCGTGCTGCGGCCGCCCGACTACCCGGACGCCGGTGCCCTGGTCAGCCTGATCAACGCCCGGCCCGAAACGGTCGGCGACGGCGACCGTTTCGCGCGAGCCGAGCTGGCCGATGTCCGATCGCGCCAGCGGACGTTCTCGGCGATCGGCGGCGCCGCGCTCGGCCGGATGACGCTCAACGGCAGCAGCGAGGGCGACGGCTTCGCTGAACGGGTCAAGGTCTCGGACGTCACGCCCGAAGTCTTCGGCATCCTGGGCGTGCCGGCCGCCCACGGGCGCACCTTCACCGCCGCCGACGTCGGCGCCGGTCGCCTCGCCGTGATCAGCGACGGGCTATGGCGGACTCGCTTCGGTGCCGCCCGGGACACCATCGGTCGAACGCTTCGCCTGAACGGCGAGCCATTCACCGTCATCGGGATCATGCCGGCCGGCTTCGCCTACCCCGAGGCCGACATGGCGGCGTGGCTGGCCATCGACCTGCGGCCGAGCGATGCCTCCGATCGCGGCAACCGCTACCTGTTCACGGTGGCACGGCTCGCGCCCGGTGTAGGCCTCGGTCAGGCGCGCGACGATCTCGCGCGTGTCGCCCGCGAGCTGCAGCAGGCGCAGCCGGCCGACTACCCCGCCGCGCAGTGGACGCTCGGCGTCGAATCGCTGCGCAGCCGCCTGTACGGCCACGTGCAGCTTCGGCTGGCGGTGCTGCTCTCCGCCGCCGGGTGCGTGCTGCTCATCGCCTGCGTGAACGTCGCCATCATGGCACTGCTGCGCGCGGTCGCGCGGCGGCGCGAACTGTCGATCCGCCTCGCCGTCGGCGCCGGCCGCGGCGCCATCGCCCGCCAGCTGCTGACGGAAGCGGGCGTCATCGCCACGCTCGGCGCGATCGCCGGCACGGCGCTGGCGGCGTTCGGCATCAGCGCGCTGGTCGCCTATGCGCCGGCCGGCGTCCCGCGCATCGACCGCGTGGCGCTCGATCTGCCGGTCGCGCTGTTCATCGTCGGGCTGCTCGTGGTGGTCACGCTGGTCGTCGGTTCCGCGCCGGCGCTGGTCGCGATCACATTGCGCGGCTCCGAGGGGATCCTCGGCTCGAACCGCGGCTCGGACAGCCGCGCGACGGCACGCCTGCGAGACGGCTTGACCATCGCCGAAGTGGCGCTGGCCGCGGCCCTCGTCATCGGCGCCGGCCTCACGCTCCGCAGCCTGCAGGGCCTGCTGCGCGACGACGTCGGCTTCGCGACCGCCTATCGCGTCAGCTTCAAGACCAACCTGACCTCGAAGGCCTATCCCGACGCGGCCCGCGTCGCGCAGTTCTACGACCAGTTGTCGGCGCGGCTCGCCGCGGCCCCGGGCGTGCGCCGTCTCGGCGCGATCTCGTACGTGCCGATGAGCGGCGAAGGCAGCGTGGCCGAGGCACAGCCGGAAACGCCGGCCGGTACGCCCCCCCGCACCCCGGTCGTGCGCTGGAGCGTCGTGCGCGGCCAGTACTTCGAGACCATGGGCATCGCGTTGCAGCGGGGGCGCGTGTTCGCCGACAGCGACGCTCCCAACGCGCCGCTGGTCGCGATCGTCGACGACGCGCTGGCGCGGCGCTGGTGGCAGCGTGACGAGGCCGCGATCGGACAGCGCGTCCGCATCGGGAACGGCATGGACGCCCCTGTCCGCACGATCGTGGGCGTCGTGCACCGCGTGAGCCACAACGGGCCGGGCGATGCCCCGCTCCCGGCGATCTACGTGCCGCAGGCCCAGGTCTACCAGCGCGGGATGTACACGGTGATCGAAACCTCGGCGCCGCCGGCGACGGTGTTCGCCGCGGCGCGCCAGGCGCTCGCCGCGGTCGATCCTGCGGTGCCGCTCTACTTCGCCGAGACGTCCGATCGCCGCTACGACGACGTCGTGGCCCTGCCGCGCTTCATCGCCGGCCTGGTCGGCGGCTTCTCGACGCTGGCGCTGGTCCTGGCCGGGGTCGGCATCTTCGGCGTCACGGGCTACGCCGTCAGCCAGCGGAGGCGCGAGTTCGGCATCCGGCTCGCGCTCGGCGCGCCGCGGTTCGGCGTCGGCGGGCTGGTGCTGCGACGGGTGGCGACGCTGGTCGGCATCGGCATCCTCGCCGGCGGCGGTCTGGCGCTGGCGCTCGGATCGACGATCGGCAGCCTGCTGTTCCAGGTCCAGCCGGACGATCCGGTGACCTTCGCGCTGGCGGCCGGCGCGCTCTCGATGACCGCGCTGGTGGCGACGATCGCGCCGGTGCGGGCCGCGGTCCGCGTCGATCCCGCCGTCACGCTGAAAGCCGAGTAGGAACCGCACGGCGCAGCCGGTGTCCATTGGAAGTAGCCGCTTCCAGTGGAGGTCTCGATGACGGACGAGGTCGCCGGGCCGACGATGGTGCTTGACGGACCAACTGACGAGGCGCAAGCTCGGCGGGCTCGGCACGCGAACGCCCGCCCGGTCCGCGGCCGTCGACGGCGTGTCGGTCAGGAGTTCCCCATGCCGCGCCTCCCCTTCACGGCCCTGGCGGTCTGTCTCGGCGTCACCACCGGGTTCGCCCAGGACCCCGTCAAGGTCAACCCCAACGTCTACCATGTCGCGATCGACAACCCCCAGGTGCGCGTGTTGCACATCGTCGTCGCCCCGGGCGCGAAGACCGTCATGCACGAGCACCCGGACAACGTGACGGTGCTGCTGACCGACGGCAAGATGAGCTTCACCGGGGCCGACGGCAAGAGCGAAACGACGGACGTCAAGGCGGGCACCGCGCTGTGGTCGGGCCCGCAGAAGCACATGGGTGCCAATGCCGGAACCTCGCCGCTCGAGGCGATCGTCGTCGAGCTGAAGGGCAACGCCGCGCCGAAGGCGACCATCCCCGCCTCCCGCCCCAACATGACGATGACCCGGCTGATCGAGAACCCGCGCGTCGACGTCGTCCGCATCGCCGCGGACGCGTCGTTCAAGGAAGCACCCGCCACGACTCACGACTTCGATCAGGTGCTGATCGCACTCGCGCCGACCACGCTCTCCCTCGAGATCGGCGGCAAGACCACGACGACCTGGAAGCGCGGCGACACCGCGTTCATCGGCCGCGGCACGCCGCACCAGGCGCAGAACACCGGCGCCAAGACGGCCGAGATGATCGCCGTCGCGATCAAGTAACTGATCGATCCGCCCCGCGGGTCGACGACATCGCCGATCGAACGTTCGCGAATTCTGCGCCCGGGCAGAACGTTCGATCGCGCCGGCTCCCTCGTTCCATTGGCAGGGGTGCCGCATGATGCATCGGACGTTGGTGCTGGTTGCAGTCGTGGTGGGCGGGCTCGTGATGCGGCCATCAGGACAGACGGCGCCACCGCGCACCAATCGGGCGTTCGTCCCGGCGGAAGCGACCATCGAGCCGCTTGCGCGTGCCGTACGCGGCGGCAACGCCGTCCTCCGCGTCCGCTTCGAGGACGGCGCCCGACCGCCCGAGCGCCTGACCTACCAGAGCGAATACGGCACCGTGCTGCTGGCCGACGATGGGCGCGGCTTCGACGTCCGCGCCGGTGACGGTCTCTACACCGCCCTCGGCAGCATGGACCTGCTCGCGGCGCGCGCTCGCATCGAGCGGCTTGCCAAGTCGCGGACCGCCATGCCGACTCGCACCTGGCGCCACCGGTCGAAGGCTGACGTACAGGCGGTGATGGACCCGCGTCTGTGGCGGGCCGGGAAGCCCTTCCCCTGGGAGCCGTGGGGCGACCCCGCGCAGATCAGCCAGAGCCGCTCTCTGCTGATCACCGATCTCGGCGTCGTCGAGGATCCGACTCGCACGACGGCATCCTGCGGCCAGCCATCGATGGGCGTCTGGAGCTTCGGCTACCTCATGGAGCAGATGGCGAACACGCCAGTCACCGGTGTCACCGGCGCGGCGTTCGCCCGCGCCTGGCTCGATCGCTGGATGACGGCGCAGACGGTCAACGACCTGAGCACCGATGCACGGACGATGATGCAGGCCAAGATCATCGATCCCTGGGTGGCGGCGAGCGGCGGCGCCAACGTCCCGCTCGATCTCGCGCAGGCGCCGTTCCGCCTGCTGGCGATCGTGAATCGTCTCGACCTGCGCGACCAGGCGGCCTACGG
>JANOIR010000646.1:0-5622 GCA_031407765.1 Vicinamibacteraceae bacterium | reverse complement strand
CCATTCGCCGTTGATGTAGGCCTCGACGGCGCCTTCCTTGACGATGATCAGCTCTTCGTTCTTGTGGGTGTGAGGCGGATGGGGCGATCCGCCGGGCTTGAGCATCGTCGTGTGGTACTCGAGCTCGTCGAGCGTCGCGGTCGGCGCCGCGAAGACGCCGCGCCGCCCGCCTTGCTCGGTCGGCGTCTCCGGCACCGATTCCCACGTGAACAAGGCCGACTTCATGAGCAGGCCTTCCATGGCGGCGGGCTTGGGGGTGGCTGTCTGTGTGGCGACGGCCACACCGGCTGCCGTGATGACGGCCGCGGCGAGCGCGGCGATCCGTAGAGTGCGCATCGATCCTCCTGGTTGAGCGCCGAACTATAGCACGCAGAGGTATGACCAATTGCCAAACTCCGCGAAGGGCTCGGACGAGAATAGGGTTGCCACCTTGGGCGTCGAGGCGGCCCGCCCGGCAAGGCGCGAGGAGCGCGCATACCGGGCGTATGCAACCGACGAGCAACGCCGTCGGGCGGGATGCATCGGCGGCCAAGGTGGAAACCCTATTCTCGTCCGGGCCCTTAGCTTGCGGCGCAAGGAGGTACGACATGCGGCAATGGATCGCGGGGGTGGCCGTCGCGGCTGTGACACTGGCGGGTGGATCGACCCGCGCGGCACCGAAGTCCGAGAAGCCCGGATGGCATGCGCTGTTCGACGGCGCGACGCTGAACGGCTGGAAGGCGTCGGAGCATCCCGGTGCGTGGACGGTGAAGGACGGCACGCTGTCCTGCAATGGCGAGCGCTCGCACCTGTTCTACGTCGGCCCCGTCGAACAGGCGCAGTTCACCGACTTCGAAGCCGAGTTCGAGGTACTCACGCACACCGGCGCCAACTCCGGCGTCTACTTCCACACCGCGTGGCAAGACAGCGGCTGGCCGACGCAGCAGGGCTTCGAGATGCAGGTGAACAACCACCAGCCGCATGTCCCCGGCGAGACCGGCGCCACCTACATCGAGAACAAGAAGACCGGCAGCCTCTACGGCATCCGCAATGCGTACAAGGCCCTGGCGCGCGACAACGAGTGGTTCACGCTGCGGCTGCGGGTGCAGGGGCCGCGCGTCCGCATCCACGTGAACCATGCGCTGGTCGTCGACTATCTCGAGCCCGAGGGCGACGTGCCGGGCCTGACGCCGCCGCTGCAGAAGATCGGCAAGGGCACGTTTGCGCTGCAGTGTCACGACGTCCGGAGCCAGGTGCAGTATCGGCGGATCGCGGTGCATCCGCTGCCGCCGGCGCCGGCCGACAAGACCACCCGCGCGCCGAGCCCGGATGAGGCGTCCGCCAAGCGCTATCGCCTGGCCCGCGACAACTTCCCGCTGGTCGATCTGCGCGCGCTCGACGCGAAAGAAGCCGCGAAGCTCGAGGCCGCGCTGGTCGCGGCGCGGGCCGGCGGCCTGTTCGTCGGCGTCACCGCGTCCGCCGGCAAGACGCGCGCGATCAAGGACGACGCCGGCGTCGACGGCCTGGTCAGGCGATTCGGCGGCAAGCCGCTGTTCCTCGGCCTGCGCGCCGACGAACGCGGGTGGGCGTCCGCCATCACGCCGAAGGCGCTGGCGCGGCTCGACTTCGTCCTGCTCGATGGCGAGACGCTGGCGGCGTCCGTGCCGAAGGCCGCGGCGGCGTCCACGGATCCGCAGGCCTACGGCGACGCGCTGCTCACCGCGACGACGTCCTCGCTCGCGCAGGAGCCGGTCGACGTGTACGGCGCGCCGCTCTTCCTGCCGCCGTCGCTTGCGGGCCGCCGCGACGCGATCTGGACCGAGGCGCGCCAGCAGCAGGTGCTCGACGCCGCCATCGCGAACCATGTCGCCATCGAGATCAACGGCGTGCGGCAGCTTCCCGGCGAAGCGTTCGTGCGCAAGGCCAAGGCCGCGGGCGCGAAGTTCACGCTCGGCCACTGCGCCGTCGATACGGCTGCCGCCGCCTACTGCTTCGGCATCCGCGAGGCGGTCGGCCTGTCGTGGCGCGACATGTACGAGCCTGGCCACGTGCCGCCCCGCGGGGCCCGCTGGAAGCCTGCCGCCGCCACCGTGCCGTGAGCTGACGCGCGATGAAACTCCTGAGCGCGCTCCGCGAGCCGACCAAACTGATCAACAGCCTCCGCCTCTCTGCGCGAGCGACAGGGACTCGCTTTCGTGATCTGCCGGTGGTTGCAGCCTCGAACTGCCGCATCGAGCGACATCGCACGGCACGCCTCGAGATCGATGGCCGTCTCTACCTCGGATGTTTCGTGCCCGCCGTGGGGCGGATTGCGGCTCGACGTGCTGCCACGGAGATTAGGCTCGCCGAATCCGCCGTGATGCGATGCGACGGCATCGTCCAGCTGGGCCCCGGCGTTCGCATTACGGTGGGACCTCACGCACGCCTGGTCATCGGCGATGGCACCTACGTGACGTGTGATTCCGTCATCATTGCCGCAGCGTCGGTTCGTATCGGTTCGGGATGTGCCATCTCCTGGGGCGTTCAGATCCTGGACACCAACTTTCACAAGCCAGGTGGTGATCCAACGGGCGCGGAGGCGGTCGCGATCGAGGACCGGGTCTGGATCGCGTCGAACGTCACGATCCTCAAGGGCATCACCGTTGGAAGCGGATCCATCGTCGCCGCGGGTGCCGTGGTGACAAAGGATGTTCCCGCACGATCCCTGGTGGCCGGTATCCCCGCCCGCATCATCCGGAGCGACGTCGACTGGTCCTGAGCGGATGCGCCGACGTCACAGTGCGGTGTAGGACGCCTGAAGCGGTGCAGGCATTCCTTCGGCGCTCGCACGTCAGCGCGAACGCTCACCATCTCTGCGCGTTCGCCTGGAACGCGTTCCGCAGGCCGGCTACACGTGCTCCGGCCGCAGTCAGCGCGACAAGCAAGGTCGCGCAGCATCGCGCGACCTCACGATTGACTGCCTCCGCACGTCTTGCGTGACTGACGCTGCGTCGGCCTGCTCCATACGAGCGCCGAAGGAACGCCCGCACCGCCAAAGCCCCGCGTCCCTGCTGGTGAGGCATTCGCTTCGAACACTGCGGCCAGCCAGGCGTCCAGACGTGCGACGCCCAGCTGTGAGCGCGGCCTCCTTTTCCGCCGGCCCGAATGATCGGCCTCAGCGCGTAGCCCAACGCGATCGACTGGCATCCGAGGCGGCTATTCTCGGACGCCCCGGGTACCCGGAAACTGTGCGCAGGGCTGCGATGCCGTCATCCGCCGTACGACGGCGGCCAGCGTCGCGCTCTGCTATTGGGACTATCGTCGCTAGCTGCTTGTACGTCTTCGTCCTCACGTGGGCTGCCCTGTAGGCGAATCGATGTGTTCGTCGTGCGGTCCATCGAACACCGACGTCGGCAACGGCATCAGGGCATGCCGATTGTGGATAACACGGAGCCTCAGGGCGCGGTCCTGCGTTTCAGGGTGTGCGTCCATGAAATCGGTGACTGCTCGAATGATTGTTCTGGGCGTCCAGGTCTCGTAGGCGGCATTTGCCTCCTTCAGCATCTGGATGTGTTCCGTTACGAGATGCTGATTCGGTGTGCAGTACTCGAGCACGGCGACAGCACTCACCGTGGTGTTCTGGCTGGCGCGCATTTTCGCCGTCCTTCGATCGTGGACCAGGCGCGCCTCACGAACCGGCTGTCCGTCGTCGAAGTCGATCGGCACCTCAATCTTCGCGTCGCCGTACATCGCGGCCTGCACGAAGAGCGTCTCCAATTCGACCATCAACGCCGACGTGTTCCGCAGAACGATGACGCACGGGTAGCGGCCCTTGAATTCTGAGAGCTGCTTCGCGCCTGCGTTGAGCTTTTCGCGAACTCGGGGTGTCGTCGAGATCGAGCCGAACCAACTCTCGCCCCGTGCGGCCGCCTCGGCGGCCGGGCGGTCTTCGCGCGCTTCTACAAGCTCCTCCACCTCGCAGAGGACGGCCGGCGAACAGCGGACTAGGTAGTCAGGTCGTTTCGTGCCCAGCGGCGGCTCGTAGTCGAACGTGTAACCGCGCGCGGTCAGATACTCTTCGAACAGCAGCTCGCCGGGATTCCTCATGGTCTGCTTCCATTCAGCGCTGACGCCATCCCGCTCGTCAACGTTGGGGTCCGTCCCGGTAGAGGACCTGACCGCGTTCGCGCAGCTCGGACCCTAGAGGGACGAGGGCGTCGGTCAAGGCGGTCGTGGCGTGGCGAACGTCGTGAGGGGAGGGCCCGCGATCGGGCGATGTGAGCCCCGGCGGGAGCGCGGCTTACCGGCCTGCGGAACCCAAGTCTGACGAACGCACCGGATGGCGTGTCGATGCGTTTGCCGCTCAGGACGTCGTCGGGGTGAGCGGTGTGGGTGTTCCTGGAGCGCGACTTGGAGCAAGCCGACGCCAGCGGCAGCGTAGAACGCGCGCAAGCCGAGCGCCGGCCGGTCGCGCGAAGGCGCGACCTGATCTTGGACCGGCGTCGCCAGCATCGGCCGCGCATCGCGCCGGAACGGCGCCGTCGCGGCCGGCTTCAGCTGGAGCGCGTTCTACCGGCTTGCGGAAGTGGAGCGCGGAAGGGATACCCACGCCGCTTCAGCGGCGTCTCGCCAACCGGGTCGGCAGCGGCAGCAGTTCCAATTTCGTGCCCGGCTTCGTGCGGGTTCGTACGCGGCTAGTCGTCGCCTGACGGGCGGCGTTGGCGGGCGGCCTTCACTTCCCCGCGCTCCTTCTTGTCGCCCAGGCGCTGCTCCCGCTGACCCTTCCCCGGCTTGGTCGCGCGGCGGGTCTTCGGGCGGTGCGTCGCCTGCTCGACGAGCGCGACGAGGCGGGCCCGGGCGGCTTCGCGGTTCATGCCCTGGGTGCGATGCTCACGGCTGTCGATGACGAGCACCCCTTCGGTGGTCAGGCGCTTGCCGGCGAGGGCGGCCAGGCGCGTCTTGACCTCGGCCGGCAACGACGACGCCTGGACGTCGAACCGCAGCTGCACCGCCGTCGAGACCTTGTTGACGTTCTGGCCGCCGGGACCCGAGGCGCGAACGAAGCGCTCCTCGATCTCGCCCTCGTCGAGCGACAGGGTCGGCGTGACGGGCAGCATCGGCGGTCTCGGATCAGCGACGGAGGATCGGGCAGCGATCGTCGAGCACGCGGATGGAGGTGGCGTCCATCACTGGGACGCCCTCCGAGACCGGAACCCGCGCCGACTGCATCGGATCGCCGGAGCGCGGTGCGCCGATCACGACGCGCGTGTTGCCGATGCGCGCGCCCGGCGCGGTGTCGCGCAGGTCGTTCTTGCGCACCAGCCCGACGATCTCCACCAGATCGCCGTCATGGGTCTTGACCACGTCGATGACCGCCCGCGGGCCGTTCAGTCGGAAGCTACGGCCCGTGACGTTGGGACCGCGGCGCAGGAAATCCTCGCGCGGCTGGGTGGCCGTGAAGACCCGCCCCTTGAGGCAACCGGTCGTCGCGATCTCCACCGAATCGGAGGGAATCGGTTTGGGCTCGGGAGCCTGGGCCAACGCCGCAGCGGGCAGCACCAGGCTCACGAGCACGACGCGGGCAAGAGTGAACATGAGTGGCTCGGTCTCGATCGGGGCGTGCCGGCAGGCAGGAGCACCCCCGCTCAATCTACCACTCTCAGA
>JANOIR010000520.1:0-35520 GCA_031407765.1 Vicinamibacteraceae bacterium | reverse complement strand
CCAGGCCGGCGCGGTTGATCGAGCGCAGGCGCCCGTCGAGATCGCAGGTGAAGATCAGGTCGTGCGCGTTCTCGACCAGCTGCCGGTAGCGCTGCTCGCTCTCGCGGACGGTGGCGGCGGCGGCGCGGCGCTCGGTGACGTCGCGCAGCAGCACCATGTAGCCGGACGGGCCTTCGCCGTCGCCGTGGATGGCGACCGCCTGCGGCTCGAAGGTGCGGGCAACGCCGCCGGGTGTGACCAGCGTCACGTCTTCGGTGCCGGTGGTGAGGCGGGCCAGCGTCCAGCCGGGGAGGGCGTGATCGAGCGGCGTCCCGGCCAGCTCTCTGGCGCGGCGGCCGAGGATCGCCTGGGCGGCGCCGTTGAGATCGGCGAGGCGGCCCTGCGCATCGACCACCAGCACGCCGTCACCGAGGTTCTCCACCCGTGCATCGCTGAGCGCCGGGATCGGATCGAGCATCCGGTAGTGGAAGACCGCGACCACCGCGCCGACGCCCGTGCACGAGAACAGGAACGGCGTCGGATCGATGTTGGCGACGCTCTCGGCTTCCATCAGGAACACGAGGTTGCCGAGCCAAGGCAGGATCGTGGCGGCGATCAGGATGCCGCAGCGCTTGCCGTACAGATACGGCGACTGGAAGGCGCGCGTCGCCAGCACGCCGATGCCTGCCCACAGCGCGGCGTAGGTGAAGTAGATGTTGACGTAGAAGCCGGGGCCGCGGCCGATCAGCAGGTCGAAGGCGCCGCTCGAATCGACGGTGATCGGCCCCCAGAACCAGTGGTGCCATTCGTTGGTCCAGGCCATCGCCAGCATTGCCAGCGAGAAGGCGCCGATAGCCCGCACCGTGCGCCGGATGCGTGCCGGCTCGGTGCCGACGAAGTCGAGCACGAACCCGATCCAGATCGCCGGGATGGCGAGCACGCCGAGGTATTTGATCTTGAGGACGAGGACCTTGAACTCGAGCTCGCCGGCGGTGAGCTCCCATGCGTAGGTAATGCTCCACTGCGCGATGGCGGCGAGGAGCAGCGCGTACCATCCGGCGGCTCGCACCCGCCGATGCAGCACCGCATAGACGGCGATCGGCAGCAGGACGGCCGGGCCGACGAACAACGGAATCAGCGAGGTCAGCACATGGCGGACGGGGAGCCCGGGGAAGCGTAACCGAAGGGACGGTCACGCGAAAGCGCCTCGGGCCGGGCGCCCGTGCCTCAGCGCGCCCGCAGTTGCGCCGCCAGCCAGTCGGCGATGTCGGCGGCGACCACGGGCCCGTCATGGAACACATCGGTGCCGTGCGCCCGTCCGGTTGGGAGCAGGAGGCGCGAGGCTGGATGTGACGACGCCGCCTTCAGCTCGCGCGCCCAGTCCGGGGCCGGTCGATCGTCGACGCCGGCGCCGCTGAGGACGGCCAGGCCCGGGGTGGCCCGGATGTGCGCGACGTGCGCCGGCGCGTGCGGGCCGGTGAACGCGACGACCGCGCGGAGTCGGGCCGGGTGGCGCACCGCCGTCCCGAGCGCCAGCGACACGCCGCAGCTCGAGCCGGCCACCGCGACGGCACGGTCGGCCGGCACGCGGGACAGCAGGAAGGCCAGCGCCGCGTCGGCATCCGGCTCGCGTTGATCGCCGGCCACCGGCGTCGCGTCGCCGTCGTAGCCGCGGTAGCGCACGATCAGACTGCTCACGCCGGCCGTGCGCAGCCGCTCCGCCACCGGCGCCCAGCCCTCCATCGCATCCTTGCGGCACATCGGGAAGAACAGCACGCCTGGCGCGTTCGGGCCGGCATCGCGGTAGTCAGCCGCGAGGCGAGCGCCGCTCGCCGTCGTCATCGCGACGCGTTCGGACGACGCCGTCCCGACGCCGGCGATCCCCACCGGCAGCGAGCCGCAGATCAGCCACCGACGCCACCATGCCTGCATGCCGAAAGTGTAGCCGCGCCGCGGCTGCGGTCGCCCGCGATGGGATGGACGCCCGCCCGGGGCGGACGGTGCGGTCCCCCTCCGGGACCGGCTGGCGCGTTATCGGAGCGGCGAGTCGCCGAGCCGGGCCAGCAGATCCCAGGGCCCGTCGTAGATCGCGACGGCGCCGCGCAATCGGGATCGGTCCAGCCGCCGCAGCGGAACGCGATCACGGCGACGCCGCTTCGACGTCGTAGGGCGTGTCGCCGATCATGATGCCCGGAGCGGGCCGCTGCCGACTCGACTACTGAAGGCCGCCCCTGACCGACGTGATGCGGTGCGTGTTGAAGCCGAGCCAGTGCATCCGCCCGACATAGCGGGCGTGCTCGACCTTGATGCAGCGGTCCATGATCACCGTGACGCCCCCGGCTTCCGCGATCCGCGCGCCTTCGGCGTTGACCACGCCGAACTGGCACCACAGGCTGCCGGCCTTGATGCGCACCGCCTCCTCGGCGATGCCGGGCAGCGCACCCGGTGCCCGGAACACGTTGACGATGTCGATCGGCACCGGCACCTCGGTCAAGCTGGCGAAGCAGCGCTCGCCCAGCACCTGCGACTCGCGCGGGTTCACCGGCACGATGCGGTAGCCGTGGCGCTTCAGGTAGTAGCCGACGAAGTAGCTGGCGCGCAGCTCGTTCGGCGACAGGCCGACGATCGCGATCGTCTTCGCGGTGTGGAGGGCGCGCTGGATGGCGAGCGGATCCTGGTAGCGCGTGAGGTCGAAGGCCGGCGAATCGGCTGGGGGCGTCATCGAGCCGCCGCCTCGCTGGCCGCCCCCCCGCTGATCGCGGTACTGCCGACGCTGGCGAAGCCCTGTTCGAGATCCCAGATCAGGTCGTCGACCGATTCGGTGCCGACCGAGAGCCGGATGGTGCCTGGACCGACGCCGGCGGAGCGCAGCTCGTCGTCGCTCAACTGCCGGTGGGTGGTGCTGGCCGGGTGGATGACCAGGCTCTTCGAGTCGCCGACGTTGGCCAGGTGCGACCACAGCGTGAGGCCGCGGATGAAGTCCTGCCCGCCCTCGCGTCCGCCGCGGCAGTCGAACGAGAACACCGCGCCGGCGCCGTGCGGCAGGTACTTCTCGACGAGCGGGCGGAAGCGGCTGGTGGCGACGCCCGGGTAGGTCACGTTCGACGCCAGGCCGTGCGCGGCGAGGTAGGCGGCCACCCTGCGCGCGTTCTCGACGTGGCGATCCATCCGCAACGACAAGGTCTCGAGACCTTGGAGGAAGAGGAACGCGTTGAACGGGCTCATCGCCGCGCCGAGGTCGCGCAGCGTCTCGGCCCGCAGCTTCATCAGGTAGCCGTAGGTGCCAAAGGTCTCGTGGAAGCGCAGGCCGTGGTAGGCCGGCGACGGATCGGCGATCGCCGGAAAGCGGCCGTTCGACCAGTCGAAGGTGCCGGCCTCGACGACCACGCCGCCGATGCTGGTGCCATGGCCGCCGATGAACTTCGTCGCCGAATGGATCACGATGTCGGCGCCCCATTCGATCGGCCGGCACAAGTACGGCGTGGCGAAGGTGTTGTCCACGATCAGCGGCAGCCGGTGCTCGTGCGCGATCGCCGCGAGTGTCTCGATGTCGAGCACGTTGCCGGCCGGGTTGCCGATGGTCTCGCCGTAGAAGGCCTTGGTGTTGTCGCGGATCGCCGCCCGCCAGGCGCCCGGATCGTCGGGGTCGACCCAGGTCAGGCCGACGCTCATCTTGCGGAGCAGGTGCTTGAACTGGTTCACCGTGCCGCCGTAGAGGGCCGAGGACGACACCACGTGGTCGCCGGGCTGGAGCAGCGTGAACAGCGCCGCCGCCTGCGCCGCGATGCCGCTCGCGAAAGCGACCCCGCCACAGCCGCCTTCGAGGCTGGCCATGCGCTCCTCGAAGACCGCGGTCGTCGGGTTCATGATCCGCGAATAGGTGTTCCCGTATTCCTGCAGGTTGAAGTAGGCGGCGGCCGACTCCGGATCCTCGAACACGTAGCTGGTGGTCTGAAAAATCGGCACGGCCCGCGCCCCGGTGTTCGGGTCGGGGCGCTGCCCGGCGTGCACCTGGCGCGTCTCGAAGCCGAAGCTGCGCGGCGATTCGGGGCGGCGGATGTCGTTCATCGAAGAGATCTCCTAGGCGGTCGGGACGCCAGCCCGGCGGGCGAGGAAGCGCTGGATCATCGGCGTCTGGCGCGCCTCTTCCAGGAGGAAACAGTCGTGGCCATACGGGGCGTCGATGACGTGCAGCTCGACGTCGCGACCGTGCGCGCGCAGCGCCGCCGCCACCTCCTCGGAGCCGGCCGGCGGATACAACCAGTCGGAGCTGAAGGCGATCAGCAGCGTGCGCGCGCTGACCTCGCGCAGCGCCTGCGCGAGCGAGCCGCGACCGTACTGGCGGGCCAGGTCGAAGTAGGTCAGCGCGCGCGACGTATACAGATAGGTGTTGGCGTCGAAGCGCTTGACGAACGCATCGGCCTGGTAGCGCAGATAGCTTTCGATCTCGAACTCGGGCTCGCGCAGCGTGTAGCGGATGTCGTCGGCGAACTGCAGCCGGCGGCCGAACTTGTCGCCGAGCGACGATGCCGACAGATACGTGATGTGACCGACCATGCGGGCCACGCCCATGCCGGCATCTGGGGCGCGGCCGGTGCCGTAGTAGTGCCCGCCCTGCCAGGCCGGGTCGGCCATGATGGCGCTGCGCGCAATCGCATTCCAGGCGAGGCCCTGCGGCTGCAGCGCGTGGGTGCTGGCGATGGCGACGATGGCGTCCACCTGGTCGGCATATCGCACCGCCCACTCGAAAGCCTGCATGCCGCCGAGCGATCCACCGGCCACCGCGGCGAGGCGCGCGATCCCGAGCGCGTCGAGGACGGCACGCTCGCAGCGCACCATGTCAGCCACCGTGATCACCGGGAAGTCGGCGCCGTAGGGTCGGCCGGTCGCCGGGTCGATCGACGATGGACCCGTAGTGCCGCGGCAGCCGCCGAGCAGGTTGGTCGAGACGACGAAGTAGCGATCGGTGTCGAACGCCTTGCCCGGGCCGATCATGCCGTCCCACCAGCCAAGGCCCTTGCCCGCGGTGCCGTCGCGCGCCTCGGCGCCGAAGCCGTCGCGGGTGCTCTCGGCCGGCGGCCGGCGGGCGAAGCCGGCGGCGTGGGCGTCGCCGCTGAGCGCGTGGCAGACGAGGATGACGTTGTCGCGCGCCGCGGACAGCGTGCCGTAGGTCTCGTAGGCGACTCGGACGGCAGCCAGCTCGCGACCGCAATCGAGGCGGAGCGGGTCGGGCAGATCGAGGAACTGCGTCTCGACCGTGCCGACCGAACCGGCGGCAGCCTTCGGCGGTGACGACGGCATGGGCGGCATGATACCGCTGCTGTTCGTCCGAAATGGCAAGGTGACACCGATGTTCGGCCGGCGGCCAGGGCGCTGTTGTATGATGCGGGGCTTTTCCCCGGGGTATTCCCGGGGTGTCAGCGGGGCCCCCGAGCTGCTGAAACACACGGCCGAACAGGAGAATTCAGAATGGCGACGATGACGGTCAACAACGGGGTCAATGTCCAGGCGCTGCTCGATGCGCGCGAAGTGTTGAGGGGTGCGCCGGAAGCGGCGAAGTTCACATGGCGGGCGTCCTGCAAGTGGCAGAACGGCACGCACAGCGAAAGCAAGGTCCAGGGCTTCTTCGGCCTCGGCCAGGAGCAGCAGCACAAGACCGAGACGTCCTTCTCCGCCGACCACCCGGAGATCTTCGCGTCCGAGGACAAGGGCATCACCCCGATCGAATACGTGCTGGTCGGCCTCGCCAGCTGCCTGACGGCCGGCGTCGCCGCGGTCGCCCAGAACCGCGGCATCCAGCTGCGCTCGGTCGAGTCCAAGCTCGAAGGCAAGATGGACATCCGCGGCATCCTCGGCATCGACAGCGATGTGCGCAACGGCTACGACGACATCAAGGTGACCTTCAAGATCGACGCCGACGCGTCGAAGAAGGACATCGAGGCGCTGGTCGCGCAGTCGCAGAAGCGCTCGGCGGTCTACGACGTCATCACCAACCCGGTGAACGTCACCGTCGAAGTGCTGTAGTTGATCGAACGCGTCAGCACCGTCGTGGTCGGGGCCGGCCACGCCGGCCTCGCCGCGAGCCGCGTCCTCACCGAGCGGTCGATCGACCACGTGGTGCTCGAGCGCGGCGAGATCGCCAACTCCTGGCGCCGCGAGCGCTGGGAGTCCCTGCGGCTGCTGACGCCGAACTGGCAGAGCCGCCTGCCGGGCCATCGCTACGACGGTCCGGATCCCGACGGCTACATGACGATGGGGGAGGTGGTCGGCTTCATCGATCGCTTCGCCGCCGTCTCGGGCGCGCCGGTGCGCACGCAGACCGCAGTCACCTCGCTGCGGCCGGCCGGTGACGGCCACATCGTCACCACCAGCCAGGGCGAGATCAGCTGCCGCTGCGTCGTGATCGCGAGCGGCGCCTGCAACGTGGCGAGCGTGCCGGCGCTCCAGGCGAGCGTGCCGCCGTCGATCGAGCAGCGCACGCCCTTCGACTACCGCAACCCCGATCGGCTGCCCGCGGGCGGCGTCCTGGTCGTCGGCGCGTCGGCGACGGGCGTGCAGCTCGCCGCCGAGATCCACCGCTCGGGCCGGCCGGTGACGCTCGCGATCGGCGAGCACGTCCGCCTGCCTCGTCTCTATCGCGGCCGCGACGTGCTGTGGTGGATGGAGGCGTCGGGCGTCTGGGATCAGCGCTACGACCAGATCGACGACCTGACGCGGGCGCGCCGGCTGCCGTCGCCGCAGCTCGTCGGGACGGACGAGCGCGCCACGCTCGATCTCAACGCGCTCATGGCGATGGGCGTCGAGCTGGTCGGCCGGCTCTCGGCGATCCGTGATGGACGCGCGCTCTTCTCGGGCGGGCTGCGCAACATGTTCGCGCTCGCCGACCTGAAGCTGGAGCGCCTGCTCGACACCTTCGAGGCGTGGGCGCGTGCCGGCGGTGGCGCGGACGTCGGCGAGCCCGAGCCCCTCGAGCCGACGCGGGTGCCGGCGTCCTCGCGGCTGCAGATCGACCTGCGCCGCGGCGACATCCGTTCGATCGTCTGGGCCACCGGCTTCCATCCCGACTACCGCTGGCTGCACGCGCCGGTCGTGGACGAAAAAGGCCAGCTGCGCCACGACGGCGGGGTGGTCGATGCCCCCGGTCTCTATGCGCTCGGCCTGCCGGTGCTTCGCCGCCGCAAGTCGACGTTCATCCATGGCATCGAGGACGACGCCCGTGACGTGGTGGGCCACCTGGCCGGCTACCTGGCCGGCCCCGGCCGGTGACGTCCGAATGTGCCGGTCGCGGGGGCTGTTGCCAAGTGCGCTTCATCGGTGTATAGTTCACGTATGAATCGTTCGGGACCGGCCCCCCTCGATCTCGCCACGCTGCTGCACGCGGCGTACGCCGCGGAGGCGGAGGTCGAGTCGCGACTGGCCGGTATCGGGCTGTCGCTGGCCAAGCTGCTCGCCCTGAAGGCGCTGTCAGCGGCGGGTGAGTCGCTCCCGCTGAGCCAGCTGGCCGAGCGGCTGTCCTGCGTGAAGTCGAACATCACGCAGCTCGTCGATCGGCTCGAAGCCGACGGCTTCGTGGCGCGGCAAGCCGATCCGCGGGATCGCCGGACGCGCCTCGCGGTGCTCACCGCGCCGGGGCGGCGCGCCTGCCAGGAAGGCACGAAGCTTCAGCAGGAAGCCGAACGGCAACTGCTGGGTGGCCTGTCGCTGAGCGAATCGCAGCAGCTCGCCGCCCTGCTCGCCAAGGTGAAGCCCTCAGCCGGCTGATGGAGCAACCGCGCCGGCGTTCGACGCCCAGTAGTTCATGTGTGAATCGTGCATCGGTCAACTAGATGAGGTGAAGTGATGGAGCTCGGCATTCTTCTGATTCGGATCACGGTGGGTTTGACGCTCGCGGCGCACGGCGCGCAGAAGCTGTTCGGCTGGTTCGGCGGCTACGGGCTGGCCGGGACGGCGCAGTGGCTGGAATCGGTCGGCTTCCGGCCCGGACACCGCCACGCCGTGATGGCCGGCCTCGTCGAGATGGGTGGCGGCCTGCTGCTCGCAGTGGGCGCGCTCAATCCCGCTGCCGCTGCGCTCGTGGCGTCGGTGATGATCGTCGCGGCCGTGACCGCGCACGTGAAGAACGGATTCTTCCTTCAGGGCGGCGGCTTCGAATACAACCTGGTGCTCGGCGCCGTCGCGATCGCCATCGCCTTCACCGGTCCCGGCACGCTGTCGATCGACGGCCTTGCCGGCTACGCATCGGGCGGCCCGCTCGCGGGCGTCGCCGCGTTGGGGATCGCCGCAGCCGGAGCCACCTTCCAGCTCGCGTCCCGCCGGCTCCCGCAGCCCGCAGGGGCGACGACCAACGCCTGACGCGAGCTGCCAGTGCCAGTTGCTCGGAGCGTGCTCCGAGCTTGCTCCGAGCACGCTCCGAGCAGGGACTCAGCCTCGGGTGACAATGACGCGGTGAGCCTGCGGCGTCACCTCCACGAGCTGCTGACCAACGAGCCCCGCTCCGTGTCGTCGCTGGCACGCGAGCTGGGCTTGCGGCGGGCCGATGTCGAAGCCGACCTGCAGCACATGCTACCGCTCGGCCGCCGCGCGCGGCGACCGGATCGAGATCCTGGTCGCCCGGTGCAAGGCCTGCGGCTTCGAGTTCAGTCCCGACCGGCTCGCCAAACCGGGCCGATGCCCGGCCTGCAGGGCCAGCCGGATTCAGGAAGCGATGATCCGCATCGGGTGAGCGCGAGTCGTGCTGACCAGCCATCGTCGCGCGTCACCGCGTCACCGCGTTCGCCGCGTCCGCTGCTGAGGCGGAGTCGGCCCCTCTCTGATACGGTGCCGCGATGGCTGCGCGCGGTGGCGACATCACGCCATCGCGTCGACGCCGCGAGACCACGAGGAGGCAGAACATGTCAGTCGCCAAGGTGTCCGAGATCAGCGCGACGTCGGCGAAGAGCTTCGAGGACGCGATCCAGCAAGGCCTGAGCCGCGCCGCCAAGACGCTGCGCAACATCCGCGGCGCATGGGTCAAGGAGCAGCACATCCGCTGCGACCAGGGTCGCATCGTCGAGTATCAGGTCAACATGATGGTGACCTTCGTCCTCGACGACTAGTGGCCGAGGACGACGATCGGAGACCTCAAGGTCGGGCCTGAATCGGGGGTCGCCTTCTCGAGCACCAGGAAGCGCGCCCCCGACGGATCGATGTCGAAGCGCCCGTTCGGGAGGGTGACCACGACACGCCGCAGCATCGCGGATGCCACGTCGCTCTTCCACACCGGCTCCGGCGTGCCGATCGTGAGCTGCCGGCCGTTCTCGCGAGTGCGAACCACCCGCAGCAGGCTCTCTCCCGTCTGCCAGTAATACAGCTCGCCGTTGGCGCCCCAGACCGGCGACCGCGCGCCCCCCGTCGAGGCCCGCACTTTGTGCGCGCCGTCAGGCCACGACCGGACGTAGACCTGCACCACTCCGTCGAGCTCGTCGGATTCGTAGGCCACCCAGCGGCCGTCGGGCGAGATCGCGGCATTCGTTTCGTGGAACGGCGACGAGGCGAATCCCTTCGCTGCACCGACCGGACGTCGAGCCTCGTCCACCTGCAGACTGCGGATATCCCAGCCCGTCGTCGATCCGCTCTCCTGGAACAGGAGATGGCGGCCATCCGGAGTCCACGCGTTCGGATACAACCGATTCGGGCTTTCGAGCAGCACGGTCGGCTCGCCGGTGCCCTCAGCGGGGATCGTGAGCAGCCGCCATTTGCCATCCTTCTGCGCGCCGACCGTGATGCCGCTGCCGTCCGCCGTCCACGTCGGCCTATAGGGCGAGAGGCCGAACGAGAGCCGCGACAGCGTCGCGTTCGCATCGACCGACCAGAGATCGGACTCGGTGGAGCTGCCCACCGCGGCGGCGATGCGCTGGCCGTCCGGACTGCGCCTCGAATCCCGGAACCGGCGCGGCGTATCGACGGCTCGCCGGAGCTGTCCCTCACGATCGACCCACGAGAGGTAGTACTCGTGTGAGACCGGCTCACCTGGCCCGTACAGGAGCACACCGGTCGACACGGCCAGGTGACTCCCGCCGTTTCGCCAGTCGTAGCGGATCGCGTCCAGGATCACTTCGGGCGTGCCCTGCACCGCAAGACGCCCGGGATCGAATTCCACCGCGTAGAGCCGGCCACCCCGGACGAAGAGCAGGCGACCGCCCGGCATGTACCGGGCGAATCCGGCGCCGGTGAGCACCACGCGGCGCTCGCCCGTGTCGAGCGACACCGCCTCGATGCGGCCTTCATCGAAGGTGGCATCCTCGAGACCGACGGTGAAGAGGACCCACGGCGTGCCGGGCAGCGCATCGGGCCAGCGATGCGAGTACTCGCCGCCAGCCTTGTCGAGCGTGGTCAGCGCAACCGGGCGCCCGCCGCGATCCGGTACGCGCATCAGCCCTGCGGTCTGCGTCGCCGCGACGACGATCGTGCCGTCGGCCGTCCACGTCGCGCCGCGCGGATTGCCGCCGATGTCCGCCAGTTCGAGCACAGGGCCGCCGCCGACCGCCACCTTCGCGAGCTGGCGTTCCGTGAAGAACGCCAGCCACTGTCCGTCAGCAGAGAAGAACGGCTGCCGGGCTCCTTCGGTGCCGGCGAGGCGACGCAGCGCGGGATCGCGGAGCTCGCGCACGTAGAGTCGCCGGGTCCCGCCCTCGGTTGCCTCGATGGCCAGCGGTGATCCGGCGGGCGCGATGGCGAACGGCGCCGAAAACTCGCTCGCGAGGGTCACGGGCGACGGAAGCTCGAGGCTCAGTCGAACCGGCGGCGCAGCGTCACGCTGCCTCGGCCAGAGGAGGAACAGCGCGCCGGCGGCCGTCATCGCGAGCGCGGCGACGATCGACCACTGGAGGCGCCGATGCTTCGTCGCACGCGCCGCCCGCTCCGTGCTTCGGTCGGGATCCTGCTCCAGGTCGACGAGCTCGATGCGGGCGTCGCCGATGTGCTGCAGGCGCGTGCGCGGATCCCGGCGCAGGCACCGGCGAATGAGCCGCGTGACCGCGCGCGGCACGTCGGCGGGCAGCGCGCTCCAGTCCGGTTCGTCCCGGAGCACGGCGGCGGCCACTTCCGAGACGGAGCGCCCGGCGAATGCCGGCCGGGCGGTCAGCATCTCGAAGAGCACGCATCCGAACGCCCAGACATCCGTGCGCGTATCGATGTCCTCGCCCTTCACCTGCTCCGGGCTCATGTAGCGAGCGGTGCCGACCACCACGCCGATCTCGGTGATCGGATCGACCGGCTCGTCTTCGTCGGGTTTGACCGTCGGCGTCTTCGCCAGGCCAAAGTCGACGAGCTTCACCTGACGAGCCGGCGTCAGCATGACGTTCGACGGCTTGAGGTCCCGGTGAATCACCCCCTTGGCGTGCGCCTCTTCGAGGCCGGCGATGATCTGCACGGCGACGGCAAGCGCCTCGTCGATCGGCAGTGGGCCGCGGGCCAACCGATGCGCCAGCGTTTCACCCTCGACTCGCTCGAGGACGAGATACGGCGAGCCGTTCAGGCGCTCGAAGCCATAGATCGCCGCGATGTTCGGGTGACTCAGTGTGGCGAGGACCCGTGCCTCGCGCTCGAATCGACGCAAGCTCCGCGAGTCGCCGCGAAACGCGTCGGACAGGCCCTTGATCGCCACCTCACGGCCCAGGGTGGCATCGAGCGCACGGTAAACCCGGCCCATGCCGCCCGCGCCGAGCAGATCGAGGACGTGATAGCGACCGACGTGCTGACCGAGGACGAGGGGAGTCGCGGTGGGTTCGTCGGCGGCTGTGCCGCGACCGCTGTCTCCGCTGCCGCCGTGTCCGCCGCTCGACGGGCGTGGTCCCGACAACGGGAGAAATTCGGTCTCCGCCGGCGATGAGCGACGCGCGGCGTCCGCCTCCGCCTTGCGAAGCATCTCGCGCAGTTGCCCTCGCAGGGCGGCATTGCCGGTCGAGCTCTCGTCAATCCAGCGATCGCGCTCGTCCGGCGGAAGCTCGAGCACCGCGCCCAACAGCGTGTCGAGGCGCTCCGGGGCCGACCGCCGTCGGTCGTCCCGTTTCTCGTCGCTCATCGCGACGTCCCGTCATTCGGAGGAGAGGGGCTGAACAGCCGCATGGCTCGACGCGCCCGTATCTTACCGGCAGCAGGTCTCGTCCATGGATCCCGGTGCAGGTTCGCAGCCGGGCGCTCGCCGTGCCCCACGAGTGAGGCACGCTCGCGACCGCCTCCAGCACGACGGCTCCGGTCCTCCGGACCTCGCCGTTCGTGTCGTCAGCCGCCTGATTCGAGCCGCGAAGCGGCGACAAGCGCTGGCCGGGAACGGGATTCGGTCGTGGATGCCGAGCCGCAGGCGGAGGCATCCCGACGGGAAGGCCCACTCGAGCCGCCGACGACCGAACCGAAGGTGAGGGAGTGGCGGAGAGAGCGGGATTCGAACCCGCGGTACGGTTTCCCGTACACACGCTTTCCAAGCGTGCGCCTTAAACCACTCGGCCATCTCTCCGCGCCAGTGGATTCAACAGTTTACTGGAGGGCAGCGATCCAGCCAACAGCAGACTGTGACGTGACGGTGACGTAGCCCGGGTTTCTCTCGGGGCGTGCCATGCCCCGGACTAATCGGGAGTCTTGAACTCGCGCTGAATAATCCAGTAGAGAAGCTGGAAATCGGCGACGCGTCGAGGATGATCGATTGGCTTCACGCCATTCCGTTCGATGAAGTCCTGGAACTCGGCCACCGCCGGCCCGAACGCGATCTTCTGGAGTGCGTAGACGCCCTTGACCTTGGGATTGTCGAACAGCGCGACGTGATTGCCCTCTTCAATCTCCAGCACGATACATCGCGCGCCCTCGTACAGTCCCCCCTGCTTCAGGAGCTTGACCATGAGTTCTGACGAAAGACTCCTGAACACCGTAATGCGAATGGCGTTCTCGACCCGACGGCGCACCCAGTCGCCATCGGGGAGCAGGGACAGAAGCGAGGTCCAGTAGAGCCAGCCATCGCCGACCATCGTCATGACACTCGGGAATCCGGGAAAACGCTTCACGCACGCGAAGAACCGAGCGGGATGCAGCTTGACGCGAAAATCATCCAGGATCGGATTGCCAGGAACGCTGGGAATGCACACGAGCGAGACCAGCGGTTCGTCCCCAGGGTTCGGAGCGCCGCTGATCAGGTGGAGGCCTCCGGCGGTCTGACACGCCTCCAGCCACGCGTCGATGTCTGTTGTTGCGTCGAACGTGACCCGCTGTTCAACGAGCTCTCGCTTTTTCTGCGGGTCGGTGAACAGTGCTCCCCTGGGACGGAGGGACCGGGCGACGTCGAACTCGAACGCCGGACAGTCCTTCCGAAGTCGATCCACCGCGGCATTGGCCTGAGCTTCGAGCTGCGATAGTGGCTCGGTCGTGAGACCGTGAACGTGCGCCAGCATCGTTGTCGACAGCTCGTCGAAAAGCTCCCGCACGAGGCCATGAGTCAGTGGGCCGCTGCTCATTCGGTTGGCGGCAACCCGAGTCATGTCGATAAAGGCTTGGGGCCCAGCCGCCCGGCCGATCTGCTCGAGCCTTGCTCGGGGCGAATTGCTCCTGATCCACGAGGCGAAGCGCGCATCGTCGAAGGGCGAGCGCGCCATGTCGCGCAGG
This sequence comes from Vicinamibacteraceae bacterium, assembly GCA_031407765.1. Lineage (GTDB taxonomy): Bacteria > Acidobacteriota > Vicinamibacteria > Vicinamibacterales > Vicinamibacteraceae > JBDSLU01. The sequence continues at coordinate 21,912 of JANOIR010000520.1, read as the reverse complement.
CATGCCGTGCCCATGCTGCAACTGCACAGCGCCCCGATCACGAGCGTGCGTGGGTCGAACCGTTCGTGCCGGGCGTCGTCGTCGAGAGGAAGCAGCCAGTTCGCGAAGTCGAATGCCTCTCGGTACGGGGCTTCGCGCTTCGCCGCGGCCGGGAGGGCGTTGACGAGCGCGGAGAAGTCTTCGAGGTCGACACGCTGGACGAAGGCGAGCTCGGCGTAGGTGGCGCCCAGCTCCTGCACGAGCCACTGCTCGTCGAGACAAGCGGTCCACGCCGCGCTGGCATTCGCAACCTTTCCGTACTCGGACAGGATCAGGGTGAGCACGCCGTGAAACGTCTGCTGCATCAGGTTCTGATGCACTTCCTCGTGCCGCAGCACGGCGTCCGGCACGCGCTGGCTGGTCCACACTGGATCGTAGAGTGTGGGCTGTCCGCCGGGTGCGTACACCCCCTGTTCGAATAGGCCTTCGCGGGCGAATCCCCGGGAGTTGGCCGCGAACCACGACCCGAGTACCGGCAGGGTCGGTGCCGCTCGTGTCCGCTGACGCGATCGGCCATTGCGGGTCACGTCGAGAGCGCCTCGGCGATACGCTGTGCCACGGTCCTGTCATTCAGGTATCCGATGATGCCGTGGCGATTGTCCGTCGCGTTTCGGATCTGGTCGTAGTTGGTGATCTCGGGATCCGTCTTGAAGTGAGGCGCCTTGAGTGGATTGAGCGCCACGATGTCCCGTTTGTCGTAGGCGTTGTACCAAAGCAGGTCTGCGGCCGGATTCTTGAGCACTCCGAGTTTGCTGGCGATGGTCCTGATCCCGAGTGGCGAGCCCACTGTGATGTATCGGCGCAGCTTCACCTTTCCGGCCTGCTCGAGGAGTACCCTGTAGGCCACGACCGAGCCGAGCGAGTGACCCACGACGACCGTGGGCTCGTCGGTCAGCTTCGCGGCGACGATGTCGTTGATCTCCCGAGACGTATTGCGATCCGAAATGTACAGGTAGACGTCACGGAGGAAGGTGTCAATCGAGTACGCGGCAACGCTGGTGAAGCGGCGGTCGATGATGCGGGCGATGGCCTGGGTCAGCCTCCAGTTGGCGATGCCCTTTTCGGTGGCCGGAATGGGTCCCGCCTCGGCCTGGACTTCAGCGTCAGAAATCTGCGCGTTCTCCTGCATGTCCTTGAGCGAGCTGCGCACGAATTCCTCGTACGGCGTCGCCGCGGCGCCACCTTTCGGCGTGACGTCCTGCGGCAGCGGAAGCTTCGATTTCGCCACGCGCGCGTCGAGGGTGTCGCCGTAGTATGGAAAGTCCACGGTGAGCGAGTCGGGATACGTGAGGGCCGCGGTCGAATAACCAGTCCGCAAGGTCTTGGTCCACGTGTCCTGCAGATCGGCGGCGTCCATCGCTCCCTGTCCGCGCCCGTGTACGAGTAGCAGTCTCATCGCAGTGCTCCCGACTCAACCGCATCGAAGACGATGGATGCGCCGTGTCCCGAGAAAGTCGACCACAGCGAATTGGAGAGAAACCGCGACGCTTCCGCCAACTCCTTGGGCAGCTCGACGCCGTACGGGCGCAGAAGGTTCCACCCCTGCGTGAGCATCGGGCAAAACGGCACCGGGCGGCCCTGGTTGAATGAATCCTGCGCGGCGCCCGCGAGCATTCGCACGTCGAAGAGATCGGCCGACAGGTCCTCGCGCATATAGCCCAGGATGTCCCGCACCTGTGCATCGATACCCGCCTGCGCGAATGCGTAGGCGGCGTACAGTCCAAGCGTGGGATCGAAAGCTTTGTCGACCCTGATCCGCTCTGCCAGCCGAACCGCCTCCTTTTCCGAACGGACGCGGAAGGAGTTGTGTTCCACCGCCAGAGCCACGAGGGCGCGAAGGTGGTCGATGTTGTCGCGACGGGCCCTGTAAGCACCCCAGCGCTGGTTATTCGAAGAGGGAACGTAGCTGACGTTGGCGAGACCCTCTTCGTCGAACGTCGCGTGACCCAGGTATCCGCGCAAGGCCGCCAACACCACGCAACGGCCATCCGTCAGTCGCACGGCGACGGGCAGAGCGGGACTGTTCGGATTGACCTTCACGGCATCGCCGCGCGGGTCCTTGCCCGAGTTGAAGAGCTCGAGACCGGCAGCGTGGGGAGTGACCGCCGCGGCGGCGAGTCGGGCGCCGCGAATGATGAACCCGGTTTCCGTCTCGAAGTGATCTGCCGTGGGGTCGGGAATGCGTGCGTCGAGCGCGTCACGGTTGACGTCGCGAGCCGGACCCACTGGACCGCCCGGGCCTCGCAGCGTATCCGAAATCGCATTTGCTGCCGCACGACCCGCCGTCGTCCGCACCGACCGACGCTGTGCCGCGAAAGGGGGTCGACCGGGAAGTGGTGGGGCTGATGGCGACGGCGATGGCGATGGCGGAAGCGGTGGCGGTGGCGCGACCGCCACGTGTACGCGTGCGATGTAGATGTTGTCCGCGGACGGCACGCTCGTGTCGAGGTCTTGTATCGGATTGCCGTCGACCCCGTCGAGAATGGCATCGACCCGCGCCTGCAGCACGGACTCGAGCAACCTGTTCGGAACAACGGTCACCGTCTGCGTGCCATCCGGGAGCTGCTTGATGATGTGCGGCTCGGGGTTCTCGAACGCCGAGAGGATGGCGCGCGTGAGGACGCTCTGATCGGTTCCGCCGATCGGGACTTCGTACGCCGGCCGCGATTCGCTCGTGGCCTTGAAGTAGTCGATTTTCGAGGCCGGTGAGATCGCGTTGTTGGGAAAACCGTCGATGCCGCCGACGAGGTTGTCGGCGACCGATGTCGGAATCGTCCTGCACGCATCCGAAATGAACACCACGTTGGGAATGCCGCACAGCCGCGCGGTGTACATCGCGCCTTCGAGGTTGATCGCTTCGGTCGTGATCCGCGGAGCGCCCGAGAGGAGCCAGTGATCGGCGCGGGTGTGCCACTGACCGTGGCCTGAGAAGTAGACGAGCAGGAACTCGTACGTCGGCGGCTTGGTGGCGAACCCGGCGATAGATGTGGAGACGTCCTGCGATGTGACCGAGTGATGTGGGCCGTCGGTCAAGCAGGCGACGTCGAAGCCCTCGCCTTTGAGCCACACCGCGACATCTCGTGCACCGCGGGCCGCGGATTTCAGCGGATCGAGCCCACCCGTCTTGTCGACGCCGATAACGACTGCTGCGGCCTTTCGCACGCACGACCTCCTGCCGTTCCTGGCACTGGCGCCCGTTCAACAGTCAGATATTTGCTGAACATAATAACGTCGCGGCCGCCTCTTGCGAACGGCACGGTTGGGACGACGAGACGCGCCGGCCTTGCCAGCGGTTGTCCGCCGTGGCGTCGACGTCGCCTTCACTGCCGGACCCGTTCGGGGTCTCGCGGTGTCTCATGACCACGGAGCCTGACCGATGCCCTCACGAGTGTTCGTCGCCAATCGCCATGCGGCAAGCCGTCTCAGGACGCCCCTCGTGCCCAGACACGCGTTGACGCTGGTGGTCGTGCTGCTCCTTTCAGCTGGCTGCGGATGGAAGTCGCCCGCGGAACGGGGCGGCGGGATCGCGTCTTCGGGGGCGATGCCCTTTGCGATGGCTACGTCGCCTCAGGATCCCGGCGTGCGCGTCGGGGGCGCGGGCGCGGGCGGGGGGGCGCCAAGGAGCCCCAACCCAACCGGTCCGAGCCAGCCCGTCGATCCGGCCTCGTATCTCGCCTATGCCTACGGGATGAGCCTCGAGCTCCCGGGCGATCGACTCGTCGGCGTCATGGAAGGACACGCGGCGGCGTGCCGGAGCGCGGGCCTCCGCGTGTGCCAGCTCGTCGCGTCCAGGCACGAGGGCGATCCCCTGGACATGCTGCGCGGCTCACTCTCCCTGCGCGCCGAGCCCCAGTGGCTGCAGCGTTTCATGAAGAGCGTCCAGAGTGATGCGCTCGGCGCCGCCGGCCGCGTGACGGCGCAATGGACGACGACCGACGATCTGACCCGCGAGATCGTCGACACCGAGGCCACACTCCGCGCCAAGCGGGCCCTGCGCGATCGGCTGCAACAGCTGCTCGCGACGCGGCCGGGCTCCCTGGCGGACCTCCTGGGCGTCGAGCGGGAACTGGCGCGCGTCCAGGGAGAGATCGACTCGACCGACTCCAACCTCGCCGCCATGCGCACACGGGTTGCGATGTCCGCGCTGACGATCGAGTACGGGTCGAGCCCTCGCGGAGTGGCGAGCGGCACGTTCGAGCCGTTGCGGCTCGCATTCGTGGGCTTCATCGTCGCCGTCGTGGAAAGCAGCGCGGCCCTCGTCACCGTGGTGGGCGCGCTGCTCCCCTGGCTCGTCGCCGTGGTGCTGGTCGTGTGGTTCCTGTTGCGGCTCCGCCGCCGCCGGCGGACCCGCCGCACGACAGGCCAGGCACCGCCGACGATCTAGCCGGCCTCCACGGCGGGCGCACTCGCCATTCGTCTGCAACGGGAGGCTTCACCGCCTCACCGAAGCCCTGCGGGGAACCATCGCCGTTTCACCGGACCCTTCGAGCTTCTGTCGCAGCGCCGTGATCACGCGCCGGACGGTCGCGATGTCCTTCACCTGGAGTCCGTCCGAGAGGCTGTTGATCCAGGGAGCCTGCAAGCGCATCGCTGCGTCGTACGTCTGCCGTCCCATGTCGGCCAGCACGACGAGTTGCGCCCGCCGATGATGAGGGTTCGCGTCGAATCCGACGAGGCCTTCCTTGTGAAGGTCGTTGATGATGCGTTGCACGTTCTGGCGATTCGCGCCGAGGTTGCGGGCGAGCCAGGCCACGGGCTGTGGGCGGTCGGCGGCAACGATGGCGCCGAGGATCTGCCAGCGGGCGCTCGTCAGTCCGAGCGGCGCCACCAGGCGATCCCCCGCGGTCAGGAGGAGGCTGTTGAGCCTGAAAAAGTCGAGGATGAGGCCGCTCAGCGTGTCGCCGGCGGGCGTTCGCCTGGTTTTGATCATAGGTCACCATCAAACCGTATTGACATTATGATGTCAATGTGGCATGTTGCATCACGACCGATGGCACGCCATAACACCAACTCGACGGAGCCGGTCATGTCCTTGATGCGCCCACTCGACCCCGCCTTCCCGATTCAACGTCAACTCGCGATCGATGCCGCAGCGGTTGTGCTCGTGAACGTCTTCACGCTCGACGCGCCCGACGAGCCGCTCTTCCTGGAGGCGTGGCAAACCGATGCGGCGTTCATGAAGCAGCAGCCCGGCTTCATCCAGACGCAGCTTCACCGCGCGCTCGGCGACAGCCCGACGTACATGAACTACGCGGTCTGGGAGTCGACCGCCGCCTTCCGGGCGGCTTTCGCGCATCCCGAGTTCAGGGCGACACTCTCGGCCTATCCGTCCTCGGCCGTCGCGTCCCCACACCTGTTCCAGAGAGTCGCGGTGCCCGGCATCTGCGTCGCGTAGCCGAACGGTCAGGCGTGGGGCACACCTGGCGGGCCTGCGAGGCCAGGTACACACCGCTCATACCGGACTGCCCGTCCGTTGGGGCAGGACGGGCGAGACGGCTACACTAGCGCGTCTATGGACCCGGGTGAGACCCTCTCGGACCGATACACGATCGTGCGCTCGCTGGGCGCGGGCGGTATGGGTGAGGTGTTTCTTGCACGCGATGCGCCGCTCGAGCGGCTCGTGGCCATCAAGCTCCTTCTTCGGGACCGCACGAACGACCCCTCGGCGCGCGAGCAACTGCGTCGTGAGGCCCTGGCCGCCGCGGCGCTGGATCACCCGTTCATCTGCAAAGTGCACGACTTCGGCGAGTGCGGCGACTCAGTGTTCATCGTGATGGAGTACGTGCCCGGCCAAACGCTCCGGCACCGACTCCAGGCAGGACCCCTTCCAGTCGAGGAAGCACTTCACCTCGCGGGTGAGCTGACCGAGGCTCTCCAGTTGGCGCATGCGAAGCTGATCGTTCATCGAGACGTGAAACCGGCGAACGTGATGCTGACGGCGCAGGGGCACGTCAAACTCATGGACTTCGGCGTGGCCAGGCCGCTTGTCGTCGATGTGCAACGAACCTCGACTGACGCAACGTCGACGACCCTGACGGACCGTGGTACCCGTGTCGGCACGCCCGCCTACATGTCGCCGGAACAGATCATGGGCGACTCGCTGGACGGCCGGTCCGACCTTTTTTCGCTGGGCATCCTGTTCTGTGAGGCCCTGACCGGTGTTCACCCATTTCAGCGAGACACCGCTCACGCGACGATGATGGCCATCCTGCACGACCAGCCCGAGATCGACGCGACCACTCTCACATCGGCGCTCGCACGCGTGCTGCGACACATGCTCGTCAAAGCACCGAGTCAACGCTACCAGTCGATGACCGAAGTTGCCGCCGCTCTGGCGATGGTACGGGGTGCGGCTCCCAGCCCAGGCTCGTCGAGCCCCCTGGAGACGATCATCACGGGACCGCAGCCGAGGTCGTCCCGGGCGCTCGTCGGTCGGGATGTCGAGCTGGCGATATTGGAGGAACGCCTCGACGCGGCCCTGACCGGACGCGGTGCACTGGTGTTCATCGGGGGTGAGCCCGGGATTGGCAAGACGCGTTTGACGAAGGAAGTGCTCGAGCAAGCTCAGCATCGCGGTTGCGTGTGTCTCGTCGGGCATTGCTACGACATGGAGGGCACCCCCCCATACGCGCCTTTCGTCGAGACGCTCGAGCACGCAGCCCGCCTGGCGCCGCTCACGGCGTTGCGGCGCGCGCTCGGCGACGCGGCGCCCGAGCTGGCGAGGCTCATGCCCGAATTGAGGCGGCTGTTCCCCGACCTTCCGCCGGCCATGAGCCTGCCGGCCGAGCAGCAGCGCCGCGTCCTGTTCAATGCGTACCGCGAGTTCGTCGAACGATCATGCCGAGCAGGTCCGATGGTGGTCGTCCTCGAGGATCTCCAATGGGCCGACGGGTCGACGCTCCAGCTGCTTCAGCACGTCAGCCAAGGCATCGCATCGCTGCCCCTGCTCATGCTCGGCACCCATAGAGATCTCGAAGTCGACGGCACGAGTCCGCTCGTGACGTCGTTCGCAGAGCTCCTGCGCCAACGCCTCGTATCACCGCTCACGCTGCGGCCGTTGTCGGTGGCCGGCGTCGAGCAGATGCTGCGCGCACTGAGTGGCCAACCGCCCCCCGCATCGTTGGCGCGGGAGATTTTCGCGCAGACCGATGGAAATCCGTTCTTCATCGAAGAGGTCTTCCGACATCTCGCAGAGGAAGGGCGGCTGCTCGATGACAAGGGCGGATGGCGGGTCGATCTCCACCTGGAGACACGTCACGTACCGGAGGGAGTCCGACTCGTTCTTCGCCGTCGGCTCGAGCGCCTGACCGCCAGGACGCGTCGCGTTCTGACGACGGCGGCGGTGATCGGCCGTTCGTTCGATGTGCGGCTGCTCGAAGCGTTGGAGGACGGGCCTGGCGACGCCGTGCTGGAGGCGCTCGAAGAGGCGGAACGCGCCTTTCTCGTCGTGGCGCACGTGCAGGGGCGGCAGACTCGATACGGGTTCGCGCACGAGCTGATCCGGCAAACGCTGGCAGGGACGCTGTCAGTTCCACGTCTGGAGCGCCAGCATGCGCGTGTGGCCTCCGCCATCCAACGCGTGTTCACCGGTGACCTCGTCAAACACGTGCCGGCACTCGCCCACCACCTGTTCGAGGCGCGCGCGGCCGCCGATCCCGAGCAGACCGCCGACTACCTGGTGAGGGCCGCCGATCAGGCGCGCGATGCGGCTGCGCACGAGCAGGAGCTGACGTGCGTCGAACATGTCCTGGCGCTGTGGGAGGGGGAACGCAGCCCACGTGTCGCCGCGTGTACCGAGCGGCGAGGGCGCGTGCTGCGCAGCCTTGGACGCTCGACCGAAGCGATCGAAGCATTTCGCGCCGCGCTGGGAATGAGTGAAGAACTGAACGATCAGGTACGGCTGGGATCGGCTGGTTTCGCACTCGTCTTGATGCTCCAGTGGCGCGCGGAATTCGAGGCCGCGATCGAAGTCACGCAGCGCGTGTTGGACCGCATGGAGACGCCGGCATCCGTCGAGCGGGCAAGGCTCTTGTTCTGGCAGGCGGCGGGGTTCAGCTATTTCGGCGATCCTGAAGCCGCGTTCCGGTCGCTCGACGAGGCCCGCCGCCTCCAGCAGTCACTGGGCGGATCGGCCCTTGATGTCGACTCGGCGACGGTCGAGACGCACATGCGTTGGAATCTCATGCAATTCGAACGGGCCCTCGCCTGCAGCCAGGAGGCCATTCGATTGTGCCGCACTCGCGGCGACGCATGGGGGGAAGCCGCGGTGGAGTGGGTGGCGCCGGCTGCCGCCATCTTCCACCAGGGTCGGCTCGCCGAGGCGTCGGGCCTCATCGAACAGGCGGAGGCTCGGGCACGCCGAGTCGGTCACCACGGTTCGCTCTGGGTGCTCCAGACCTTGACGACGGTGCTGACCGCGTCGCGTGGCGACCTCGACGCCGCCGAGCGGGCGGCCCTCGCCTCGATCGAGCTCGGGCGTGCGGCGCAGGCGGGATTGTTCTTTCTCTCGTACGTGCCTGCGGCCGAGCTCGCCGTGTATCGGGGCCGAGCCTCCGACGCGCAGGTCCTCCTCGATGCCGCGGTCAGCGCTGAACCGGCGACGTGCTGGGGCGGCATTTGCCGCGTCGCACGTTTCTGGGTACGCGCGCAGCAACACGATCCGCACGCCGTCGCCCTCCTTCACGCTCAGCCACCGCGGCTACCCGCTGCGGGCGAGGCCAACACAATCGGCGCCTGGGTGGCGCTGGTCTTCATGGTGGAGGGCCTGGCCAGGCTGCGGCAACGCGAGGAGGCCGCGCGCCTCCATCCGTTAACCGAAGACCTCGTATCGGTGGGTGGGGTGTTCTTCGGCACACGCCTGCATCGAACGACGGCTGGCATCGCGGCGACGTGCGCGCGCGAGTGGACGCGGGCCGAGGAGCACTTCCGGGCGGCGATTGCTCAGGCCGACTCGCTGCCCGTTCGTCTTGCCCAACCTCACGCTCGCATTGGCTACGCGGACATGCTGCTCGAGCGCCGTGACCCCGGCGACGCGAGTCGCGCCCTGCCGCTGCTCACCGCCGCGGTCACCATGTACGACGCGTTGGGAATGCCAACGTTCGCACGCGGCGCACAGCAGCAGCTAGACGCGTTATCGAGCGGGAACTAGGCTGCTCCAACCACTGAAGGGTGCGCGATCGAGCGGGTTGTATCGGTGTTGGAAAGTAGGTCACCTGAAGGCGGTTCATTCTGTCAGGCGAGGGGCGGCGCGTCGATCGCGTCGCGGACCTTCCGGCCGAGGCCGTCCGCCGTGAACGGCTTCTGGATGAAGTGCGCGCCCGCCATCATCGGGCCTTTCCGCATCACCGCCGAATCGGCGTATCCGGACATGAACAGGACGCGCACCGTGGGGCACACCTGCCGGGCCTGCGAGGCCAGATCCACACCGCTCATGCCGGTCAGGACGATGTCGGTGAGCACCAGGTCGGGCGCCGGGCCAGGCTCGCGCAGGCGCACGAGCGCCGCTTCCGCACTCGAGGCCACGTCGACGGTGTAGCCCAGTCGTTGCAGCGCGTTCGCCGCGACCTGTCGGACCGCGTTGTCGTCTTCGACCACGAGGATGGTTTCGGATCCACGGATGGCCTGCGGGGCGGCGTCGATCGTCTCGGTGTCCGGCGGCGCCTCGGTTCGCGGCAGGTAGACCTTGAACGTCGTGCCCTTCCCAGGCTCGCTCTCGACCCAGATGTGTCCGCCGGCCTGCGCCACGACGCCGTACACGGTCGCGAGGCCCAGGCCGGTGCCCTTGTCGCGGCCCTTGGTCGTGAAGAACGGCTCGAAGATCCGCGCGCGGGTCTCTGCATCCATCCCGGCGCCGGTGTCCGTCACCGCCAGCAACACGTGTGGTCCGGGCCGCGTGCCGGCGTGCGCCCCGGTGAATGCCCCGTCGAGATCCACGTTCGAGGTGTCGATCGTCAGCTGGCCGCCAAGCGGCATCGCATCCCGGGCGTTCACCGCAAGGTTCACCATGACCTGCTCGACCTGCCCGCGGTCGGCGAGCACGTGCCACAGCTGCGGGCCGGGCCGGAAGGTGAGGGCGATGTCCTCTCCGATCAGCCGGCGCAGCATCCGATCGAGGTCGGCGACGACGGTGTTCAGGTCCAGCGGCTTCGGCACGACGATCTGCTGCCGGCTGAAGGCCAGTACCTGTCGCGTCAGGGCGGACGCCCGCTCCGCCGCCTTCGCGATCTCGTCGATCGAGGCGCGCATCGACGGGTTGGCCATTGCGACGGCCTCGTCCTGCAGAAGCTCGGCGAAACCGGTGATGACGGTGAGCAGGTTGTTGAAGTCGTGCGCGATCCCGCCGGCGAGACGGCCAACCGCTTCGAGCTTCTGGGCCTGATGGAGCTGGCCTTCGAGGCGGGCGCGGTCCTGCTCGATACGCTGGCGATCGGCCAGCTCTGAGCGGAGTTGCGCGTTGGCCTGCGCCAGCGCAGTCGTGCGATCCGCCACCAGGCGTTCGAGACGCACATGGCGCCAGACGAACGATCCGGCGGCCAGGAGCAGCGCGAGCGAGGCGAAGGCACCGACGACGAGGAACCCCGACTCGCGATACCAGGGGAGCAGCACGACGAACTCGAGCGCCGCCGGCGTGGGATCGACGTTCCAATTGCGGTCGGTGGCCCGCACGTCCATGCGGTGGCGTCCGGGCCGCAGGCCTGCCAGCGCCACGGCCGCGCGGGGCTCCGGCGGAGACCAGGCGCCGCCGTCCAGACGCCACGCGAAGAGCAGACGCTCGGGCAGGCTGTAGTTCCAGCGATCGCTGCCCGCGAAGTCGATCCGCACGTCGCCGCTCGGCGGGGCCTCGGTCGGGTTGCCGGGGGCATCCAGCGATGTCTGCGGCGGATCGCGATCCCCGGCGGCGACGTATCGCGACAGGCCCGAGGTCGTGCTCACCCAGATCGTGCCGCTCCGGTCTTCGAGCACGTCATTCACCGATCCGTCGGGCAGCCCCTCCGGTGCTCCGACCGTCACCCAGCCCCCCTGGTGGAACCGGTGCAGGCCCGATCCCGACGCCACCCACACGGAGCCGTCGCGCGTCCGGACGATGGCGCGCACCGTCTGCAGGCCGGTCCGCAGGGTCCGCCACCGCTCACCGTCGAACGACATGACGCTGTCGCGATCGCCGAACCAGACGTGCTTCTCGTCGATCTGCAGCGCCGCGAACGCTCCCGATCCCGGGTAGCCGCGCGAAGGGCCGATCACATCGTGCCTGCCTCCGCGCACCCACCCGACGCCGCCGCTGTCCGGCGTGAGCAGCAGATCGCCGCCGCCCAGCTCCAGGATGGTGCGCGGGGGGGAGGCGGCCCACGCGGCCTGCACGTCGAGCACAGGTGTGAACTGTGTCCCGTCGTAGCGTTCCAGGTGGAACTGGCCCTCCGCGCTCGTCACGACCCACGCTCCGCGCGGCGTCGCGGGACCGAGCATGCGCACGCGGCGTCCGGCTGGATGCGCGACCTGGCTGAACCGAGACGTCGCTGGATCGAACACCAGCGTCCCGTCGGCTGCGCTGGCCGTGGCGTTGACGCCGAACACGATGCGGCCGTCGGCCAGCTCGGCGACGTTCGTGGTGAGGCCGGAATCCACGACGAACCCTGCAGGAACGGGGAGCAGCTCCCAGTGGGCGTTCCGGCGTCTCAGCAGGCCGTGGTCGTGCAGCGCGTACAGATCACCGGTCGAGGCCTCGAGCAACGCGCCGACGCCGGCGACGACTCGCGGCAGTTCGGGAGGTGACGCCCAGGCAGCCGGGGCGTGCCGCACCAGGCCGAGCGACGTCGCCAGCCAGAAGCCACCGTCGGGCAAGGGCTCGACGGCGTTCAGGCGCCCAGAAAACGCCTTGGTGCGCTCGATGTCACGGCGGCAGCAGGCGCCCGCCTCCAGGGTCAGATGGAATGCACGCGGCGACAACGAGGCGAGCCAGGTGGCCCCGTCGCTGCCGGGCCAGGCCTCGATCGATTCGCCGGTCGCTGTCGTTCGCGACAGCTCGCGCCACTGGCCGCCGTCGAAGGCGAGGGCGGCGGAGCCTTGCTCCAGGTCCACCGACGCGAACAGGCGGCCGGCCACGTCATGAATCCTGACCACTGGTCGAGTGCGAAACGCCGGGGGCAGTGTGTGCTCTCTTCGCGGCGCGTCGCCACTGTGGGGCGCGAGGTGCAGCACCGCCCCGATGCCGCCGACCCAGGCCCCGCCGTCGACCCCAGGCGCCAGATCGGTGAAGCGGCCGAGCTGCGTCTCCGATGCGCGGCACACGACGCGAGTCGCGAGCCGACTGCGATCGAACTCGAGGATTGCCTCCGCGGTGAGCAGCAGGACACGGTCGCCCGCCCACGGCAGGAACTGCCAGCGCTGCAGGGCACGGTCGTTCAAGACGTCGAGGGGGAACGGCGTCCAGCGTTGTCCCTCGAGCAGTTGCAGGCCGCGGAAGTAGGGTTGCGTGGGCGTGCCAGGCAGCAGCGCCCACACCTGGCCGGTCGGTCCTTCGCGAAGCTTCAGCGAGCCGCCCGCCGACGGCAGGAGGCGGAAGCGGTAGCCGTCGTAGACCGTGTGGGAGTCCACCGCGCCGTGGGAGATCCAGACGCGCCCGCTCGGCCCCTGCGTGACGTCCGCGATCCAGGATTCGCGGAGCCCGTCACTCGACGTGAAGACGCGCCAGTGCGGCGGCTCCTGCGCCCGGCCCGCGGTGGCGCACGCCACGACCAGCATCAGCGCCGCCCCGAGCAGGTGGAACGGCGTCGCGACGTCCCTCCGAAGACGCGATGACAACCGCCGCGAGCTGGCGGTGGCCCGCGTGGCTCGGTGCAAGTGCCTTTCTTAGCTCAACGAGGTAGTCGCGTCAAGGCGCGTCTGCGTGGCCGAATTGGCTCGCGCGCGCAAACGAGATAGCGTTACCGGATGCCCGCTGACCGCACCCGCCGTCGTTTCGAAATCGGAGAAGCCACTGCCGTGCTGTCGCGCACGCCGGCGACACTCGACGCCATGCTCCGCGGCCTCCCGGAGGGGTTGGTCCACGCCCATGAGGGCGGCGAGACATGGAGCTCCTTCGACGTCATCGGTCACCTGATCGAAGGCGAGCAGGCCGACTGGGTACCGCGCGTCCGGCACATCTTCGAGCACGGCGAGGCGCAGCCCTTCCAGAAGTTCGATCGCCTGGCGCAGTTCGAGAAGACGATGGGACGCACGCTCGACAGCCTCCTCGACGAGTTCGCCGTCGCTCGCCAGGCCAGCCTCCGCGATCTGGCGCAGCTGCGCATCGCCCCGGCCGATCTCGAACGCCGCAGCCTCCATCCGGCCCTCGGCGTCGTCACGCTGCGCCAGTTGCTCGCCACGTGGGTCGCGCACGACCTCGATCACGTCGTACAGGTCTCGCGTGTCCTCGCGCGCCAGTACACCGACGAAGTGGGGCCGTGGCGCGCCTACCTGCGGGTCATCAGCGGCGAGCAGGGCTAACAACAGCGGTCACGCGACGCGGGCGGTCTCGACCTTGCGGATGTCGTCGATGCCATAGCGCAGCATCGCCAGGCGTTCCAGCCCGTAGCCGACGCCGATGGCGACGTGCGCGGCGGGATCGCCGCCGAGGTGCCGGACAATCGCGTCGCTGAAGATCCCCCAGGCCATCACTTCGAACCATTGGCCGTCGTGCTCGACGTCGAGCTCCCAGGCCTGACGGCACATCGCGTAGCGGGTCGGGTTGATGCGGACGCTGCGGCCGGGCAGCACCGCCTCGATCGATTGCAGCACCTGGCCGGTGACCCGCCACGGATCGAGATGCGCCCGCTCGTCGACGAACAGGATCTCGGCCTGGTGGAAGGCCTCCAGGTGCGTCGCGTCGATGCGCCCGCGTCGATAAGCCTTGCCCGCCGCGACCAGGCGCAATGGTGCGCCGGTGTAGTGCACGGTGAGCAGCAAGGGCAGCGTCAGGTCGTAACGCAAGATGCGCCGATCGTCGAGACGGTGCAGCTCGCTCGCCTCGACGTAGATCGCGTCGCTCGAGATGCCGGCTCGCGCATCCGTCAGATCGACGATCTCGGGGAGATCGATCGGCGCGTGGCCGGAGAAGACGTTGCGCAGGTGGTGCAGCACCTCGCCCACCGGGTGCTCCGGGATGTCGGTCAACTGCGGCCGCGCCAGCAGCTCGACGACCGCCGCCGGCAGGTCACGCCGCATCGTGTCGGGGCTCAGATCACGCTGTTCGGACACTTCGATCTCCTTACGCAGCTTGTCGCGGAGCCGCTGCAGGCGCTTCCGCATCACGAGTTCGGGTACACCGGCGTCCAGTGCCAGGCGCCCGACGCTCCAGCGGCCATGGTAGCGACGATCGCAGAGGCGGCGCTCGCCCGGCGACAGCGTCAGCAGCGCGGCGCCGAGGCGCTGCCGTTGGCCCTCGGTCCAGGTCGCTTCGGTTTCGTCCAGGACTGGCACGTCGGGCACGTCATCGAGGCGCAGCAAGGTCGTGCGTCTGGAGCGCTTCAGGTTGAGCGCGACCGTGATCACGACACGCCGGAACCAGACCACGAACCCGGCGGGGTCCTCGAGATCGCCGAGACGCCGGAAGGCGCGCAGGTAGGCATCCTGGGCCGCGTCCTGGGCAAGACCCGGGTCCCGCACCACGCCCATCGCGACGGCGCAGGCCATCGACCGCGTCTCCGCGACGACCTGGCCGAACGCCTCGACGTCGCCGCGTTGGGCTCGCAGGACGAGTTGATTGAGTCGCGCGTGTGTCGGGTTCATCGCCACCGGTCGATCGAAGGACACTGGTCACCGCCGAACGTGACCGTCCCGGCTACTTTACCGCCGGGACCGGTCTGTGACTCCCTGGTTCCATTTGACAGGCCAATGCGAGCGTGTTATTCCAGTGGCATGGCCAATGGAGAAGGCACCAAGGCTGACGTGCTGCAGGGCACGCTCGACCTGATGGTGCTGCAGACACTCGACACCCTCGGTCCGCAGCACGGCTACGCGATCGCCGCCCGCCTCGAACAGGTGTCCAGCGGGGCGCTGCAGCTCAACATGGGCACGCTCTATCCCGGGCTGATGCGCCTCGAGCAGCGCGGACTGGTCAAGGGCGCCTGGGGCACCACCGAGTCGAATCGCAAGGCGCGGTTCTACGCCCTGACGGCGGCGGGGAAGCGCCAGCTCGCCAAAGAACGCGAGGCCTGGGACCGCATGGCCGGCATCATGCACACGTTGCTGCGCGGCGACGCGTGAGCCAGGAGGACGCGATGCGCACCCTGCGCGAATGGATCGATCGACTGCTGGGCACGCTCCGCCGGCGGCGGGCGGACGCCGATCTCCAGGCGGAGCTGCTGGCGCACGCCGAGCTCGCTGCCGCCGACGCCGCCCGGCGTGCCGCCGGCGCGCCGTCTGCGGCACATGCGGACGGCGCCCTTGCCGTGACGCACGCCATGGACGCGCTGCGCGATCGGCGCGGCCTGCCGTGGCTGCATGCGCTGTCCGCGGACATCGTCTTCGGCTGGCGGCAGCTGAACGCGCATCGTGTGGTCAGCCTGGCCGCGATTCTCTCGCTCGGCCTCGCGATGGGCGCGACCACCGCCGCCTTCCGGCTGGTGGACGCGGTGCTCCTACGCCCGCTGCCGGTCGATCACCCGGAGCGCCTCGCGTTCGCGATCACCACGTTCATCGACGCCCAGCGTCGGGTGGACTACTACGACAGCTGGGACTACCCGACCTACCGGCGGTACGTCGAGCTGGTCGGCGACCGTGCCGACCTGCTCGTCATCGGCTCGAGCCATCAGGTCGAGATGCTCGTCGGAGGCGCGGCGGAGCCGGAGCGCGTCAATCGGCAGTTCTATTCAGGCAACGTCTTCGGCGTCTTTGGACTCCAGCCGGCCCTGGGACGCCTGTTCGGCCCCGCCGACGACCGCACGCCGGGCGGGCATCCCATCGCCGTGCTCGCCCACGACTACTGGCGCCGCCGGTTCGACGCCGATCCGCGCGTACTGGGCTCGTCGATCCGCATCGGCCAGCAGTCGTACCAGGTGATCGGGGTCGCGCCGGCTGGATTCACCGGCACCGAGCCCGGCCGGTCCGCGGATGTCTTCGTGCCGGCGTTGATGAACGTCGAGCCGCTCGACGTCGTGGGCTGGGGGTGGTTCCGGCTGTGGATCCGGCCGCGGTCCGGCGTCACAGCCGCGGCGGTAGAACAGATCCTCCAGGCCGACTTCGCACGCCGGCAGCGTGACGACCTGAAGAACCTGCCGCGCGATGCGCCGCGGCAACGGATCGAGGCCCTCCTGAGCCAGCACGTGTCGCTGCTGCCTGCCGCGTCGGGCGCGTCGGGGACGCAGAAGACCTTCCGGCGACCGTTGGTGGTCCTGGCGGGGCTCATCGCGGCCATGCTGCTCATCGCCTGCGTGAACGTCGCCAACCTCCTCAACGGGCAGGCGCTGGCGCGGCGCCGCGAGATGGCGCTGCGCGTGTCGATCGGCGCCGGCCGGTGGCGGCTGATTCGTCTGATGCTCGTCGAGAGCGCGCTGCTCGCCCTGCTCGCGTCGACGCTGGGCGCGTTCTTCGGCTGGTGGGCCGCGCCGTTCGTCGTGTCGATGCTCTCGTCGGACCAGGATCCGGTGCGCCTGGCCATGGGGCTCGACTGGCGGGTGGTGAGCTTCGGCGTCGCGCTCACGGCGGTGGTGACGTTGGTGTTCGGCGTCCTGCCGGCGTTCCGGGCGGCGGCGATCGCGCCGGGTGACGTCCTCAAGGGCGGCGGGCGGGTGACCGGCCATCGCCGGCTCACGCGGACGCTGATCGGCGCCCAGACGGCGTTCTGCGTCCTGGTGCTCTTCGTCTCCGTGCTGTTCGTCGGGACCTTCACGCAGCTCGCCAGGTTCCCGCTCGGCTTCCGCGCCGAGGGACTGCTCGTCGTCGACGCGGAGGCGAAGAAGTCTCCAGCCGGCGATACCCGCTGGGCGCAGGTTGCCGACGAGGTGCGCGGCCTGCCGGGCATCACGTCGGTGGCGCGCGCGCGGTGGGCGCCGCTGGTCGGCAGCCGCTGGCGCATGGACGTGCGCGTGCCCGGGCAGCAGCCGCTCCCGGAGCCGCCGCATTTCATGGCCGTGGCACCGGGCTATTTCTCAACGATGGAGATCCCGCTCGTCGCCGGCCGCGACCTGCGCCCCGGCGAGCTTCCCGTGGACATCGACGCGGACGGTCGCCCGCGCGACGGCGTCGGCGTGGTCGACCAGGCGTTCGCGCGCGCCTACTTCGGTGGCCGCTCGCCGGTGGGGGAGCGGGTGACGGTCCAGGTGCGGCCACACGTGCCGGCTTCGCTCGAGATCGTGGGCCTGGTCGGCGATGCGGTCTATTCCAACCTGCGCGACCCGCTGCGGCCGACCGTCTACCTCCCGGCCGACCAGCAGGCTGGCGCGACGCTGCTCGTCCGTACCGCCGGCGATGCTGCGGCGCTCGTGCCGACGATGCGCCGCACTCTGGCCAAGGCTCGCCCCGATGCGCGCATCCGCACGATCGCCACGCAGCAGGAGCTGGTGCGGCGTCAAGTAATCCGCGAGCGGCTGCTGGCGACGCTCTCCGTCTTCGTCGCGACGGTCGCGCTGCTGCTCTCGGCCATCGGCCTCTACGGCGTCCTGCACCACGCGGTCGTGCTGCAGCAGCGTCAGATCGGGATCCGGATGGCATTGGGGGCCGGTGCGGCGCGAGTCGTCCGGCACGTCACCGGCGGGCTGCTCGCGGCGGTGGCGGCGGGCGCCGTCATTGGCCTCGGCGGCGGCCTGCTGCTCGGTCACCTGATCGAGAGCCTGCTGTTTCGTGTCGGTGCCACCGACGTGGCGGTGCTGGGGACGCCCATTGCCGTCCTCGCTGCGGCGGCAGCCGCTGCGGCCTTACCGCCAGCGATTCGCGCCGCCCGCATCGACCCCGCCCGGACGCTCCGCGCGGAGTAGCCAGCGTGTCCATGCGGCCCGATGAAGCCTGTCCGCGCCGAGCGGCGAACGCCGGCTACGCGCCGGCTGGTTCGATCGTGACCACCGCGTTGTAGTCCGGCTCGAGCGATTCCGGATCGTGCGGCGCGCCGGCGAGCAGCACGTTGCCTTCGGGCCAGTGCACCTCCAGGTTGCCGTCGCGGATCGGGGCGGCGCGCAGGCGGCCCGCGAAGGTGCCGGTTGCCGACCGCAGCCGCACGGTGCGGCCCGTGGTCAGGCCCAGCGTGGCCAGGTCCGCGCCGCTGATCAGGATCTCGTCGCGATCGGCGCCGGTCAGCGGATCGATCGCCCGCTGCACCATCGAATTGAACTGCTTGCCGCGGCGCGTCGAGACGAAGAAGCGGCCCGGCGGCAAGGCCCGGCCGCGCAGCGCTACCGGGACGAAACGAGCACGCCCGTCAGGTGTGGCGAAGCCGCCGTCGGCGTAGAGGCGGCGTCCGCCCCATTGCACGACGTCGCCCTGGCGCGCCAGGGCCCCGATGCCGGCATACAGCGGGACCGCCCGATCGATCTCGCGGCGGATCGCGGCCGCGTCCTCGAGGCCGACCAGCTGCGCGCGCGCCGGGTGCGCGCGGGCCATCACTTCGCGGAACACCCACCACTCCGGCCGGGCCGATCCGATGCGGCGTCCCGGGATCTCGGGCGAGAAGATGATGCGCCGCTCGGTCGAGGTCTCGGTGCCGCCGCCGGGTGCTTCGTAGCGCGTCGTCGCCGGCAGCAGCAGCACGTCGCCGGCGCCCTCGACCAGCATCGACGACGAAAGCACGATGTCCTGGTGGATGCGCAGGCGCGGGGATGCCAGCGCGCGTCGCGCGTCCGCGGTGTCGGGCAGTGTCTCGAGCATGTTGCCGCCGACCATCCACAGTGTGTCCACGGCGCCGTTGGCGCTCGCCGCCATCGCCTCGGTCGCCGTCCAGCCGGGCACCGTCGGCGGCTCGAAGCCCCACGCCTCGGCCCATCGGGCTCGCGTCTCGGCGGAGACCGCCGGCACGCAGCCGACCTCGGCGCCGCCTTGCACGCCGGAGTGGCCGCGGATCGGCACGAGCCCGCTGCCGGGCCGCGAGGTCAGGCCGCGCGCGAGCCCGAGATTGAGGAGCGCCCGCACGGTGTCGACGCCGTGGGCGTGCTGCGTCAGGCCCATCGACCAGACGAACACCGCCTTCGGTCGCTCGATCAGGAGACGCGCGAAGGCCTCGACGCCGGCCCGCGTCACGCCGCTCTCGGACTCGATCGCGTCCCAGTCAGCGCCTCCGGCCTGGGCCAGCACCCCGGCGGCGCCGGTGGTGTGCGCGTCGACGAACGCGTGGTCGATGCCGTCCTGGTCCTGGAGCGCCTTCAGCACGCCAACGAGGAAGGCGAGGTCGCCGCCGGTGTGGACGTCGATCCAGTGATCCGCGATCCGCGTGCCGGCGATCGCGCTCGCTGGAATCGACGGAATCCAGTAGCGGGTCAGGCCGGGCTCGCGATACGGGTTGACGACGGCGACGTGCGCACCGCGCGCCTTGGCTTCGTGCAGGTACTTGATCGTGACCGGCTGGTTGTTGGCGACATTCGACCCGAACAGCACAATCAGGTCGGCGTCGAGCCAGTCGGCGTAGCTGCAGGTCGCGGCTCCATGGCCGAGCGACGCTTTCATCGCCACGGTCGAGGCCGCGTGACAGAGGCGCGCCGCGTTGTCGACGTGGTTGGTGCCGAAGAACCGCGCCGCCTTCTGCGCCGCGTAGTAGACCTCGTTGGTGATGCCGCGCGAGGTCAGATAGAAGGCGAGGCGCCGCGGATCCGTGCCGCGCAGGCCATCGGCGGCGACGCTGAGCGCGTCGTCCCAGCCAATCACGCGGAAGCCGGGCTCGCCGCGCCGCCGCAGCATCGGCTCCGGCAGGCGACCGAGGGCGCGCAGGTCCGCCGAGGATCGGCCAGCCAGCGCCGAGACATCGCCCAGCACGGCGGGATCCAGCGCCGGTGCGGTGTTCAGGCGCAGCAGCTCCAGCCGCACCATGCAGAGGTGGATGCCCGGCAGCGTCCAGTCCTTGACGCCGGTCGTGCCGAGCGCGCAGCCGTCACACACGCCGCGGGTCAGGATGCGCCAGGCGAACGGGAGCTGGTCGCGGTTCTCCCACGCGATCCGCACCATCTCGCGATAGTGGTGCGGCTTCTGCTGCCCGAGGCCGAGGAAGGCCATCGGCCGTCTACGGCTCCTTGTCCATGTTGAGGATGACCGGCAGCCCGTTGCGTCCGGAGCCGATGACCACCACCTTGGCGTTCGGGCTCTTCGCCAGCGTTTCGGTCGCTTCGATGCCCTTCCACTGCAGCAGGTTGGCGTTGATGCTCTGCGAGACGATGGTCTGGAAGTCGGACACGCCCTTGGCCTCGATGCGCTTGCGCTCGGCTTCCTGCCGCTCCTTCTCGAGCACGAACTGCATCTGTTCGGACTGCTGCGCCGCTTCGAGCTTGGCCTCGATCGCGTTCTTGACCTTGTCGGGCAGCTGGATCTTGCGCAGCATCACCTGATCGACGATGAACCCGGTCGCGCCCTTGAAGTCCTCGCGCTGCCGCAACAGCGCGCCCATGCGGACCGTCAGCAGGTCGTGCATCTTCTGCGGCAGCGCCTCGCGCTTGGTCGAATACGCCTCCTGCGCGGTGAAGCCGGCAATCGCCTCACGGACCGCCGTTCGCGAGGCCGGGCGGATGATCTTGTCGACGTAGTCGCCGCCGATGTTGCGGTAGACGAGCGGCGCGTCGCCGCCAACCAGGCGATAGGCGATGGTGATGTCGACCGGCATCAGCAGGCCGTCCGCCGACAACGCCTGGATCGAGTCGTCGCCTCGGACCTGGCCGTCGTTGCTGCTGGCCGACATCGTGTAGGTCTCGGTCCGCACCGACATCTCGACGACGTCCACGAACGGGTTGATGAGTTTCATGCCCTCGGTCAGTGCCGTCGGCTTGACCCATCCGAACAACACCTGGACGCCGATGTGGCCGGCCGGGATGATGACGACGGATGCCGCGACAACAGCCAGCAGCGCAATGACTAGCAGCACCGAGGAGGCGAGCGCGAGCGTGTGCGCTGGGACGCCTTGCAGGCGCGGGTCCTTCCGCGCGGCGAAGGCGAACCAGCGGAGGCCGACGGCGAGGAGGACGGCGAGGAAGGCGAGAACGATCATGGCTCTGGTTTTCTCCTGGGCAGGGCGACGCCCGCCTCAACACTACAGCCAACGGGCCGGATGCTATCCTGCCCGGCGTGGTAGAGCCTGAGGCGATTCGGGACGTCGGCCTGATCCGGGTGGGCGACGGCACGAGCTGGGACGCGGCCACCGACGCGGTCGCCGTCGAGGCCGCGCTCGAGGTGCGGCTGAACGGCCAGCCCTTCTCGGTGACGATGCGGACGCCAGGCGCGGACCGTGAGCTGGCGGCCGGCTTCCTGTTCACCGAAGGCATCGTCACGGCGACGGCGGACATCGTCGCGGTGCACGTCGATCCGTCCGGCGACGTCGTCGACGTCGTGCTGACGCCGGCTCGATCAGCCGCGGTGGCGCGTCAGCGCGACGCGCGGCGGCAGGTCACGACCACCTCCGCCTGCGGCATGTGCGGGCGTCCCGATCTCGCGTCGACGCGCCTGACCGCGCCGGTCCGCGACATCACACGGACCGTCGCCGTCGACGCCATCCGCGCGCTCCCTGCCCGTCTCGCGCCGCGGCAGGCGACCTTCGCGGCGACTGGCGGCCTGCACGCCGCCGCGCTCTGCACGCTCGACGGCGAAGTCGTCGACACCGCCGAAGACGTCGGACGGCACAACGCGGTCGACAAGATCATCGGCCGGCGCCTGCTCGCCGGCGCGCTGCCGCTGTCCGATGCGCTGCTGTTCGTCAGCGGCCGCACCTCGTTCGAG
>JANOIR010000610.1:0-25266 GCA_031407765.1 Vicinamibacteraceae bacterium | reverse complement strand
ATGACCGCGTGCGGGTAGGTCGCCAGGTACTCCTCGAGCCAGTTGCGGGCGTCGAGATCGAGGTGGTTGGTCGGCTCGTCGAGGAGCAGCAGGCCGGGGCGTCCGAGCAGCAGCTTGGCCAGCGCGATACGCATCTGCCAGCCGCCCGAGAAGGTTTCGGTCGGCTTCGCCAGGTCCTCCTGGCTGAAGCCGAGGCCGCGCAGCACGGTGGCGATGCGCAGGTCGATGCTGTAGCCGTCGTCGCGGCGGAACCGCTCCTGCAACTCGGCATACCGGACCAGCATCGCTTCGTGCTCGCCCTCGGGCACGCTGTCGTCGCCTAGCCGGGCCTCGAGGCCGTGCATCTCGGCCTTCTGGCCGAGAAGGTCGGCAAACGCCGTCGAGGCTTCGTCGAGCAGCGTCCGCCCGCGGTGGTCGAGGCCGTCCTGGGGCAGGTAGCCGACGGTCAGGCCGCTCGGGGTGACGACCTGGCCCGCATCGGGTTCGTCGATGCCGGCCAGCATCCGCAGCAGGGTGGTCTTGCCGGCGCCGTTCGGCCCGCACAGCCCGACCCGCTCGCGGTCGCCGATCTGCCACGTGACATGGTCGAAGAGGACACGGTCACCGAAGGTCTTGTGAAGCTGGGCGAGCTGGATCATGAGTGCGGCCGGCCGGTCCGGAACCCCGTATTGTAGCCCGCACCCGCCTGACGCCCGCGCACCAGGCGAGTACACTGGGGTCGCCCCGGCCAGCCAGCCGTCTGCAGCGTCCAAGCATTTGACGACCATGACCTCGGACGAGGACCTCGTCGCCCGGTCGATTGACGGCGATACCGAAAGCTTCAACCAGCTCGTCAAGCGCTGGGAGCGGCCGATCTACGCCTTGGCGTACCGCACGCTGGGGCGGGACGAAGATGCACGCGATGTCACTCAGGAAACCTTCCTCCGGGCGTTCCGCTCGATTGGGGGGTTCCGCGGTCAGGCCAAGTTCTCGTCGTGGCTGTATCGCATCGCGCTCAACCTGTGCCGCGACTGGTTGCGGCGCCAGCGGCGGACTCCGGTCGTCCAGGCGCCGGAAGGCATCGACGTCATCGAGATGGCCTCCGAGCCCGACCCGGGCGAGTCGATCGAGGACGTCGTCGCCCGGCAGAACCTGAGCGCACACGTGCAGCGCGCCATGACGCAGCTCTCCGAGGAGCAGCGCAGCACCATCATCCTGAAGGAGTATCAGGGGCTGACCTTTCAGGAGATCGCCGACCTGCAGGGGTGCCCCCTGAGCACGGTCAAGACGCGCCTCTATCAGGGCCTGACGGTCCTGCGGCGCGAACTGGACCGGCAGGGGATTGAATCCCTCGCCGGCAAGAAGGCGGAGCCGGTTGCCCGGCCCGCGATCAGCCCCTCGAGGACGACACGGGAGTACCGCCTGGTGCGGCCCCTCGCTGAACCAACATGAGCACTCTTCGAACTTCCAGCGTTGGCGTCTGTCCGGGTGGCGACGCCCTCGTCGGCCTGCTGTACGACGATTTCGAGCCCGGCGCCGTCCCGTCGCGCGACGACTTGGAGGCGCACGTCCGCGCCTGCGCGACCTGCCTCGCGGAATTCGAGGCGCTCGGTGGTGTCCGGACCCAGCTCGCGGCCTGGACAGCGCCAGACGTCGCCCTCGGCTTCGAGGTGGTCCAGTCCGGCGCGGACGCCCCGCTCGGCTGGCGCGAGACCTTCAATGCGTGGTCGGCGCGCAGCGCGCGGGCCCTGCCGGCGGCCGCGGCGGCCATCGTTGTCCTTGGCGGCGCGATGGCGCTGGGCCGCTTGGACATTCATTACGATCAGTCGGGGCTGACCGTTCGCACGGGCTGGGGCCACGGTGCCCCGGCCTCGGGTCCGGCATCGAACGACGCCGCGGCGCTGCGCCAGGAGCTGGCGTCCCTTCGCGGCGAGATCGCCCGGCTCGGCGCCAGCCAGGCGGCCACCGTGACCGCCACGTCTGCGCCTCTTGCGGGTGATGCGTCGGCCGGGCCCTTGGCCACCCCGGTCTCGACCGGAGCCATCCCGGTCTCGACCGGTAGCGTCGCCGACGGCTCGATGACATCCACGCAGGGCGCCGCGCTCCTGCGCAGCTTCCGGCAGGCGCTCGACGACAGCGAGCTGCGCCAGCAGCAGAACCTGCAGCTGCGCATCAGCGAAGTCACCCGCGACTTCGATCTCCAGCGCCGCCAGGATCTGGTGCAGGTCGAGCAGGGCTTCGGCCGGGCCGAAACGCAGCGTCAGCTGATGCACGACGCCATCCGGCGGGTCTCGGCCGGGGTGCCGCAGCAGTGAGGCGAGTGGTCCGCGGCCGGCAGGTCGTCGTCGGCATCGGCATATGGGCCGCCACGACGGCCGGCGCCAGCATCGCCGTCGCGGCGGGGCAGGTCCCGGCCCCGCCGCCGGCACCCGCGGCGTCCGCGCCGCTGGCGCCCGATCGCGGCCGGCAGGTATCCGCCGACGCGCGCTACAAGGTCCGCGTCATGGAGGGCGTGCTCGAGAAGTCGGTCCAGCAGGCGGCCCTCCGCCTGAACGAGCAGCTGCAGCGTGTCTCTCCCGATCTGATCCAGCTCACCGGCGCCGCTCATGCCCGCGGCTACCGCCTCGAAGGCTACGGCCTGTTCTTCGACGTCGAGGTGCCGGCGGCGATGCGCCAGACCATGGGCTGGACGGCGCGGGTCATGCGCCAGCAGCAACAGGGCGTGTCCGAGGCGCTCGGCTCGCTGAAGCGCATCACCGGCGACCTCGATCCGAAGGCGCGGGCCGAGGCCGAGCGCGCCATGCGGCAGATCGAGGTCGTGGTCAGACCGGTGCCGCGCGTCCGGCGCATCGCCGACGCACCTGGTACGGTCGCGCCCGCGCCGGGCACGACGGTCGATGCGGCGACGGTGGCGCCGGCCGAGTCCGCGCCGGAAGGTGCAACCGCCGCCACGCCGCGCGACGCCGACCCACTGCTGTGGCGCAGTCCCGACCTGGCCTACGAAGAGCACGTCCGCGAGGCGCTGATCGACGCCATGCTCGACTGGGGCGCGCTGCTGCCGCTCGGCCCCGACGAATGGCTCACGGTCGCGGCCCGCGACAACCAGGACGTGATCATGCCGGGGGCGTCGCCCGACGTCGTGACCATCATCCTGCGCGTGAAGGGCAGCGATCTGGCCGAGCGCCTGGCCGGCCGGGTGCCGCTCGACGAGCTGCGCCGCCGCGTCGAAGTCCGCGAGTTCTGAGCGCAGCCCGCGTGCGGACGCCGCGGCGCGCCCAGCGCCGCGAATAGCAGGCCGCACGCTCAACGGGCTGCCGCGGCGGCCGTGAGAGGCCGCCGCAACCCATGGGAACCTTTTGCGGCCTGCGGCTACAATGAACGTCATGCGCCGCGCGTGGCTGCTCGTGCTGCTCCTGGCCGGTCTCGCCGGCTCCGTCTCCTGTCGAACCGAGCCCGAGGCGACGCAAGCCCTCCTCGTGACCGACGTCGTCACCGGCTGGCTCGACAAGGGCATCATCGACGGCCAGAACAAGCTGGTCCCCACGATTTCGCTCAAGCTCAAGAACCGCGCCGATCGGGCGCTGTCCTACCTGCAGATCAACGCCGTCTTCCGCATCGTCGACGATACCGAGGAGCTCGGCTCGAAGGTGATCTGGGCGACGGAGGGCAAGGAACTGGAGCCCGGGACGAGCCTCGGGCCGTTCAACCTGTCGAGCGACCTGGGCTACTCCAGTGCCGCGGCGCGGACGCAGATGCTGCAGCACACCCTCTTCAAGGACGCCAAGGTGGAGCTGTTCGTGAAGCACGGGTCGCGGCAGTGGGCGCGCCTCGGCGACTACCGCGTCGATCGGCAGCTGTTCACCAAATGACGGACGGTCGATGACCGGCCGCTTGCCCACGGATCCGCCGACCGGCGGACGCCCCGACCTCGAGCGCCGCCTCGGCACCACCGATGCGGCCGCGGTGGTCGTGTCGAACGTCATCGGTAGCGGCATCCTGATCGTGCCGGCGATCGTGGCGCGCCTGGCGCCCGATCCCTGGGCGGTGATGACGGTCTGGCTGGCCGGCGGCTTGCTCGCCTTTGCCGGAGCGATGGCCTACGCCGAGCTGGCCACGATGCAGCCGCGCGCCGGCGGGGAGTATGTCTACCTGCGCGCCGCCTACGGCCCGCTGCCGGCGTTCCTCACCGGCTGGACATCGTTCGTCGCCGGCTTTTCCGGAGCCATCGCTGCGGCGGCGGTCGGCCTGGCCGGCTTCCTCGGACGCTGGCTCCCGGTGGCAGCGGATCAGACGCCATGGCTGTCGCTGCCGCTCGGGGTGGTGTCGCTCACGGTCTCGCCGCAGACCCTCACGGCGGTGGCGATCATCGCCATCTTCAGCGTCGTCCATGCCGTCGGCCTCGGCCCCGGCCGGTACGTTCAGAACACCCTCGCGGCCATCAAAGTCCTCGGCCTGACGGCATTTGCCGTGGCCGGCTTGACCTGGGGCCATCCGCCGGCGGCGGCCGTGCCGGTACCGGCGGTCAGCGGGGGCGTGACCGTCGGTGGCTGGCTGCTGGCACTGGTCCCGGTGATGTTCAGCTACTCGGGCTGGAACGCCGCTGCCTACGTCGCCGAGGAGATCCGCGAGCCGTCGCGGCGCCTGCCACGGGCGCTGGCGCTCGGCACGACGCTGGTCGTCCTGGTCTACCTGGCGATGAACGCCGTCTACCTCTACGCCCTGCCCATCGCGATGATGCAGGCCATCGAGCTGCGCGTCATCGACGTCGCCGCCGAACGCCTGTTCGACGGCGCTGCCGCCGGCGCCCTCACCGTCCTGTCCATGCTCATCACGGCAGGCACCATCAGCGCGATGGTCTTCGCCGGGCCGCGCGTCTACTACGCGATGGCGCGCGACGGGCTGTTCGCGCCGATCGCCGCGCGGGTCCATCCCCGCTGGCGCACCCCGGTCGCGGCGATCGCAGCGCAGGGCGTGTGGAGCGCGCTGCTGGTGCTCTCGGGCACGTTCCAGCAGCTCGTCAGCTACACCGGGTTCGCGATCGTGCTGTTCGCCGGCATCGCGGTCGCCGCGCTCTTCGTGCTGCGCCGGCGCCAGCCCGACGCGCCGCGGCCCTTCCGGGCCTGGGGCTATCCGCTGGCCCCGGCCCTTTTCACCGTCATGAGCGCGGTGATGGTCGTGAACCAGATCTGGCGCGAGCCGGGGCCCGCCGCCGCCGGGCTCGTCATCATCGGCTGCGGCGTGCCGCTCTACCTGATCCTGCGCCGCCGGGCATCCGTGGCCTGACGATACCGTAGGTCGGCCACACGAGCCAGCCGTGGCCCGTTCACGTGCTTCACCTGCCCGCCGATTGCGACAGTTGGCGCCTTTGGATACAGTGCGGGCGTCGTCCTATGGCCAATGAGCCCGCCTCCCCGGGCCGTCCGCCCGCTGCCGTGAGCGAGCACATCCGCGTGCTCCTCGTGGACGACGATGAGTCGACGGCCATCCTGGTCCGATCGCTGCTCGGCAAGCTGAAGCCCGCCAGATACAAGCTCGAGTGGCGGGGCACCGCCACCGATGGCCTCGCCGCGCTGCTGGGCGAGCGCTGGGACGCCTGCCTCCTCGACTTCCACATCGGCGACGAGACCGGCTTCGACGTCCTGCGGGTGGCGCAGCAACGGAACGTCACGACGCCGATCATCATGTTCACCTCGGGTGCGGGGACCGACGTCGATCTCGCGACGGTCCGCGCCGGCGCCGCCGACTATCTGCTGAAGACCGAGTTGAGCGCCAGCCTCCTCTCGCGCACGATCCGCTACGCCATCGAGCGCCAGCGCCTCCTCAACGAGATGCGGTCGCTGGCCCGGCACGATCACCTCACCGGTCTGCTCAGCCGGCGCGAGATGGATCGGGTGCTCGACGAAGAACTGGTCCGCAGCCATCGCTACGGCCACGCCGTGGCGCTCATCCTGGTCGATGTCGATCACTTCAAGCAGGTCAACGACACCTACGGCCACGCCGCCGGCGACGCCGCGCTGCGCTGGGTGGCGTCGGTCGTCACCCAGTGCGTGCGCGACACGGATCGGGCCGCGCGCTACGGCGGCGACGAGCTGGCCGTGCTGCTGCCCGAGACCGACCACCTCGGTGCCTGTGTCCTGGCCGAGCGGATTCGCGCCAGGGTGGCGGCCACCGGGATCGAGCCGCCGCCCGACGCCTCGGTGACGACCGGGACGATCCCGCTGACGTTGAGCCTCGGCGTCGCCGCCCTGCCGGGATCGACCGCCTCCACGCCGTCCGAGTTCCTCGCCCGGGCCGACGCCGCCCTCTACCAAGCCAAGCGCAACGGCCGCAACCAGGTCATCTGCGCCGATTAGACGCTTGGGCTGGGTTCCCCACCCTCCACCGGGTACCGGGCGCCCGGTATGAAGGGGAGGCCTCCAGGTGTCGATATTGTTGATGGGTCTTCGTCTCGCCTCCGGCTGGAGTCCGGCGGTTGCCGCAGGTCTCGCTCCAGCCCATGAACGTTCTGATTGCCGACGACGAGCCGATGACTCGGTCCCTCTTGCGCCGCGTGCTCGCGCGCGACTGCGGCTGCACCGTGATGGAGGCGACGGACGGACTCGAGGCGCTCTCGATTGCTGGATCGACGCCTCCCGACCTCATCATCACCGACCTTCGGATGCCGGTCATGGACGGCATCGAGCTCATCGTTGCGCTGCGGCAGGTCCCGGCGCTGGCGGCAATTCCAGTGGTCATGATGACCGCGGCCCGCGACCAGGGGCCCGTGCACCGCGCCATCGAGTTGGGCGTGCTCGACTACCTCCTCAAACCGCTGCAGGCGGATCGGGTGGCCGAGCGCATGCGGAGCGTGCTCGATCGCGTGACCCGTCTGGCCGAAGAGGATCGCTCGCCCGTCCTCGTTGCTGACGGCAACGCCGAATTCCGTCAGTTCGTGGCGCTGACCCTCGGCCCGCACCGGAGCGTTCGGCAGGCGCAGACGGGCGTCGCCGCCTTGCAGAGCGCAGTCGAGATGCGGCCGGGCACCGTCATCGTCGGTGGCGAGCTGGGCCTGCTCGGCCCGGAGCTGCTCATGCGGAAGCTGCGCGCCGCCAGCGAGCTGGCGGGGACGCGGATCCTCGCGGTGGTGCCGAAGGACGGCTCCGACCCGGCGACGATGCCGGACCACGTCGACGGCGTGATCACCCGGACCCTGGTCGCCGACGATTTTCGCGCCCAGTTCGGCCGCTTCGTCGCGCGCGACGCGGCGGCGGACGGCGTCCTCGCCGCGCACCCGTCGCTGCGAGCCCAGGTCGCCTCGGCCGCTGAACAGGTGTTCGGGATGATGCTGCAGCTCGACGTACAGCACTCGTTCGAGGTGCAGCCGCGCCCGGTGCCGCAGCTCATCGACGCCTCCCTGGCGATCGACCTGCCGGATACCTCGGAGGTGCTGACGATCGCGTTGCGCACCGACTTGGCGTCGGCCGCCCGGATCGCGGCCGGCATGGCCCGCACCGACACCGCGCCGGCGTCCGACGAAGAGGGCGCCGTCGCCGCCGCCGCCGACGTCCTCACCATCATCGCCGGGCGCATCAAGACCGGCCTCGAAACCTCGGGCGCACGCCTGACGATGCATCCGCCGACGCGGCAGATCGGCGCCGGCGGCGATTTGTCCGAAGGCGC
Organism: Vicinamibacteraceae bacterium; assembly: GCA_031407765.1. Lineage (GTDB taxonomy): Bacteria > Acidobacteriota > Vicinamibacteria > Vicinamibacterales > Vicinamibacteraceae > JBDSLU01. The sequence continues at coordinate 17,628 of JANOIR010000610.1, read as the reverse complement.
CGCGGGCCAGATGCAGGTCGCCGTGCAGACCGCAGACGGCGGCATCCAGTTCGTACTGCTGCTGTCGGCGCGGCCGGCGTCCGCCGAGCGGCCGCTGGCGATGCTGACCGCGGATCCCGCTCCCGCGATGGCGCCCGCGTCCTGATCGTCCCGCCGGCCTCGGGCCGGCCTCGACCATGTTGCCTGGATTCCTCGCCGACCCCTCCGCCGCCCGCCCCCGCGCCGACCTCGCGGTCGCGACCGTCGGCCGCCTGGCGGCGGGCCTGGCAGGAGCGTTGGGAGTGCTGTCGCCGGTCCACTGGCATGCCGCCGGCCAGCCGCAGCTGGCGCCGCACGTGCTCGGCGCCGCCTGGGCGTTGACCGGCGTCGCGGCGTGGTGCTCGGGCGCCCACCGGCGCTCTGCCGCGCTCACCTTCGGCTGGCTCGGCCTGGTGGCCGGCCTCTGGGCCGGCTTGTCGCGTGTCGCCTCTCCGCTCGAGACGGTCGCCGTCTGCTTCGCCGCGATTGCGGTACTGGTGCACGACCGCAACGTCAACGCCCCGCCCTCGGAGCTGCTCGGCCACGGCGCGGTCCTGCTCATCGCCTTCGGCACCGCCGCGCTCGGCGCCCAAGCGACCGGCGTCCCGCTCGACCTCGGCTGGGCCGGCCGCATCGGCGGCCTGCCGCGGCTGGCGCTGGCGACCTGGCTCGCCGGCGTTGCCATCGCCGCCACCGCGTGGCTCGACAGCCGGCGCGACCAGCCAGGTGGGCCGCGTTGGTTCGCCTCGCTGGCCGGATCCATCGCCGGCGCGATCACGCTCGTCCTGTGGTGGGCGCTCAGCTCACGCGAAGCTGGCCTCGCCGCCGCCGCTGGCTCGGCGGCGCCATCGCAGTTGCCGACGGCGGTGCTCGGGATGGGGATCGCCCTCGCCGGCCTGCTCGCCGCGGTGGTGGCGCTCGGCCAGCGCGCCCGGGCGCGCTCGGCAGAGGCCCAGCAGACCAGTCACCAGCTGCTCGAGGCGCTCGTCGATCGCAACATCGCGCGCGATGCGCTCGAGCGACGCGAGGCGCTGCTGCAGACGGTGCTCGAGACGATGGGCGAGGGCGTCGTCGCGTCGAGCGCGACCGGTGAGTTCCTGGTCTTCAACCGCGCCGCGCGCGAGCTGCTCGGCTCGGAAGGCGACGTCGGACCCGCCGCCATCGAGTGGGCCGACATGGCCGCCGCCACCGATCCACAGGTGTGGCCGGCCGGCGAGCAGACGCTCGAGCGGGCGCTGCGCGGCGAGAGCATCGACGATCTCGACATCTGTCTGCGCCGCAGCGACGGTCGCGATCCGCGCTGGGTCAGCGTCTTCGCGCGGCCGCTGTCGTTGCCGGCAGGGTTGCACGGCTCGATGCTCGTGCTGCGCGACGTCACCGAGCGCCGACTGGCCCAGGAACGCGTCACCGAGACGGCGCGCGAGCTCGAACGCAGCAACCGCGAGCTCACCGAGTTCGCCGCGGTCGCCTCGCACGACCTGCGGGCGCCGCTGCGCAGCGTGACGAGCTTCGTCAGCCTGATCGAAGAGGACTACGGCGAGGTGTTCACCGACGAGGGCCGCACGTACGTCACGCGGATCAAGGCGGCGGTGACACGGATGACCGGGCTCATCGACGGCCTCCTGACGCTGGCCCGGGTACGTGCCAAGGGCGAGCCGTTCATGGCGGTGCAGCTGGGCGACGTGGCGCAGGAAGTGGTCGCCGACCTGACCCACGGGCTCGCCGAGAGTCGCGGCACGGTGGAGATCGGGCCGTTGCCGTCGGTCGAGGCCGATCGGCTGCAGATGCGGCAGCTCCTCCAGAACCTGATCGGCAACGCCATCAAGTTTCGCCGGCCGGGTGTCCCGCCGCGGGTCGTGGTGAGCGCCAATCCGTCGCCGCGCGGCGACGCCGTGGACGTGGTCTGGGAGCTGCGCCTCGCCGACAACGGCATCGGCCTCGACCCGGCCCACGCCGAGAAGATCTTCAAGCCGTTCGAGCGCCTGCACGCGCACACCACCTACGAGGGCAGCGGCCTCGGCCTGGCGGTCTGCGCGCGCATCGTCGAGCGCCACGGCGGCCGCATCCGCGCCGAAGGCCAGCCCGGCATCGGCACGACGTTGATCGTGACCATTCCTGCGGCGCATCGCCGCCGCGAGGCGGCAGCGTGAGCGCCTCAGCGCGGCGGTTCGACGAGATCGAGCCAGTAGTGGCCGATCGTCTTCACCAGATCGACCAGCGCGTGCATGTCCATCGGCTTGCGGACGAAGGCGTTGGCGCCGAGCTGGTAGCACAGCGCGATGTCCTCGGCGGCGTTCGAGGTGGTGAAGACCACGACCGGGATCGCACGCAGCGCAGGATCGGTCTTGATCGCGCGCAGCGCGTCACGCCCATCGGTCCGCGGCAGGTTGAGATCGAGGAGCACGAGGCCCGGCCGGGGCGCGTCCGCCTCGGCGGCATAGGCGCCTCGCCGGCGCAGGTAATCGAGCAGCTGTTCGCCGTCTTCGACGAAGCGCAGATCCACGCGGAGGGCGCTGCGTTCGACGGCGCGTTTTACGAGCAGTCGGAAGTCGGCGTCGTCTTCGGCGCTCAGCAGGGTCGCCGGGCGGCGTGAGGGCATCGTGGCCATCGAGGAACGTTCCGTCATGGTAGCGCGAAGCGGCACCCCGCCGATCGACCTCGCCGCCTGGTGGCAGGCGATCTGGGATCTGTCGCCGGTCGGCCTCTTCATCACCGACCGTGAGGGCGGCTGTCTGTTCACCAACAGCCGCTTCCGCACGATGGCCGGCGTCGGCGAGGCGTCGGTGATCGGCCGCGGCTGGGCCGCGACGCTCCATCCCGACGATCGCGAGCGCGTCGTCGTCGGATGGGAAGCTGCCGCCGCGACCAGCGCGCCGTTCACCGAGGAGGCGCGCTTCGTTCATCGCGACGGCCGCCTCGTGTGGACCGTGCTCCAGGCGGCGGAAGTAGCCGCAGGTCTGGCGCCGGCCAGCCGTGTCGCCTTCGTCGAGGACGTGACCGTCCATCGACGCGCGGCGGAGCTCGAGGCGGCGCGCACGCGCGAGCTCGAGACGCTGCTCAGCGTGACCACCCACGATCTGCGCGAACCGCTGCGGGCGCTCTCGGGCATCGCCAGCCTCGTCCGCGCCGAGCATGGCGACCGGCTCGGCGGCGACGGTTGCGATCTGCTCGATCGCCTGATGCGTGGCGCCGGCCGCATGGACGCGCTCGTTGACGCGGTGGCGACGCTGGTGCGGGCGCAGGGGATCAGCCCGGACCAGCCGATGGTCGACGGCGGCGTCATCGCACGCGAAGCGATCCGCCGCGTCCGCGACGAACGCGCCGACGAGGCCGGCCGCATCGAGCTGAGCGGCGGATTCCCGCTGATGCGGGCGCACGCCGAGTGGGCGATCCAGTCGCTGGTGCATCTGCTCGACAACGCGCTCACCTTCGGCGGCGACGGGCCGGTACGCGTCGAAGGCTTCTCGCTGCCGGGGCACGACGTCGGGTTCCGCGTCATCGACGCCGGCCCGGGCGTGCCGCGGCATCTACGCGACGAGGTGTTCGGATTGTTCCGGCGCGGGGTGGGACGCGGCGTGCCGGGGCTCGGGCTGGGACTGGCGATCGTGCGGACCGTCGCCGAGCGGCACGGCGGCCGCGCCTTCGTGGAAGCAGGCGCGGCGGGTGGGTCGGTGTTCGTGGTGACGTTCGGCCCCGCCCAGTACTGAGCGGCCGCGGGACTCCGGAGTCGTCCGAGGGAATGACTCCGGAGTCGTCAGAGGGTCGCGCGGGCCCCGCGCCAGTCGACTCAGCGCTCGCGCAGCGAGCCCTTGTAGGTCACGATCTGGCCTTCGACGATCAGGACGTCGAAGCGCAGCGGCTCGAAGCCGTCGGCCTGGAGCTCGATCTTGTGGGCCCCGGCGTCGAGACGCAGCCGCTGGAAGTTGCCGTCGAAATCGTCGACCACACCGGCAAAGGTCCCATCGACCAGCACCTTGGCCTCGCGCGGCTTGACCTTGATGCGCAGGCCGCCCTCGGCATCGACGTCCTGCTCCTCGCTGTCGTAGCCGCCGCCACCGCCACCGCCGTAGCCATAGCCCCCACCACCGAACCCCCAGGGATCGGAGTAACCGTAGCCAGGCCCGAACCAGAACGGATCCCAGATGTAGCCGAGGCCCCACAGGCTCGCGCCGAAGCCGCTGTAGTAGTACGGCGAGTAGCGCGAGTAGTAGAACGGCGAGTAGTACCAGTCGGTGCCACGCGGATAGAAGTTGTAGTCGCCGCCGGGACGGCCGCTCGGGACGACCGTGCCTCGCGGCACGGCGTAGCCGGTGATTGGACGGCCGTCGCGGGTCCGCCCGCTGGTGCCGCCGACGACGCGATCCGAGCCATATCCGGAACCTGAACCAGAGCCGGAGCCTGAGCTCGAACCGGTGCCCGGGGACCGCCGCCCGCTGGCCGTCGAGCCGGAATCACCGCCGCGGGAGCGTCCCGACGACGAGCCGCCGGGGTGCCGCGGGGCGGCCGTGCGGCCGCTCGAGCCGGAGTCGCTGCCACTGCCCCACGACGAGCCGCCGCCACCGCCGCTGCTCGAGCTGCCGCCGCTCGAACTGCCGCCGGAGCTGCCGCCCGAGCTGGAAGAGCCGCCGTCCGAGCCGCCGCCCGAGCCGCCGCCACGAGGCACCGCATGCTGGCCCGCCGCGGGCAGCGGGGCCGCCAGGCTGGCCGTCACCGCGAGTGTCCAAATCAGGTGCTTCATAAGAGTCCTCCGCGAGTCCCGTCCTCACGAGGCTGCAGGTTGCTCGGTCGACAGGGTTCGTGCAACACCCTTGCCACCGACTCCAGTGTACGACAGGGCGGTAATTCGTGCGACGTCGCGCCTGGGTGTCCTCATCTGTGTCCTCTTGGGACGGCGCCTCGGCCGGCGGCATTTGACAGATCGCGGCATGGCGGCGACGATTGCCGGCTGATGTTGAGGAGTCCGTGGGGGAAGCGACGCTGCATTCGGAGGGCGATGCATCCCGTCGCTCGGCCCGTTCTCGCGCACCGCGCGATTGTCCTGTTGCTGCTCGCCCTCGTCGCCTGCGGCAAGAAAGGGCCGCCGCTGGCCCCGCTCCGGGTCGCGCCGGCCCGGATCGAGGACCTCGCCGTGGCCAAGACCGGCGACGAGGTGAGGGCCCAGTTCACCGTGCCCTCGGCCAACGCCGATCAGAGCAAACCCGCCGACCTGGTGTCCGTCGAGGTCTATGCCATTTCGGGCAAAGCCGAGGATCCCCTCGGCCAGTCGCTGGGCGGGCCGCAGTTCCTGAAGTACGGCGAGCTGGTTGGCAAGATCCAGGTGGCGCCGCCGGAGACGCCAGGCGAAAGTGCCGATCCCAACGCCGGTTCGGTCGCGGACCGCGCGCGCGCCGCCGCCGAGGCGGCAGCGCGCAAGGCCCTGCCGGGGCAGGGCACCACCACGACTATCGTCGAACGCCTGACCCCGGCCGACTTCACACCGTTCGTGCATCCCGATCGCCGGACGGTGCCACCGGTGCCGCCGGTGAAGGCCGTTCTCGTCCGATCGCTCGGCCCGGCGCCGGCCGAGGAGCCGTTCGCGCGCACCTACGTCGCGGTCGGGCTCAGCCGGCACGGGACACCGTCCGCGCTCTCGAACCGCGTCGCCCTGCCGCTCGAGGACGCGCCGGCTCCGCCGACGGCGGTGACCGTGACCCACGTCGAGAACAGCGCGACGATCGCCTGGACTGAGCCGGCCGGCGCCTTTCATCGGGTCCAGCGGCTCGCCGCGCCGGACGAGATACCGGCGCGCTCGCTGGCGCCCGGGGTCATCCCCACGACCTATAATGTTTATCGCGTCACCCGCGCCGCGGGCGGCGCGCAGATCTCGCCGGTACCGGTGAACGCCGCGCCGGTCGAAGGCACGGCGCTGACGCAGGGGCCGATCACGCTCGGCGACGAAGGTTGCTACCAGGTCCGGGCCGTGCGCGTCTACGGCAATGCCCGGCTCGAGAGCGCGCCGTCCGAGACGGCGTGCACGCGGTTCGTGGATACGTTCCCGCCGCCGCCGCCGGCCAACCTGGCCGCAGTCGGCAGCGAGGGCGGTGTCAGCCTGATCTGGGATCCGAGCGCGGGCGGTGACGTTGCCGGCTATCTGGTCCTGCGCGGCGAGATCGGAGCGGCCGGTCCGCCGGCCACGCTGATGCCGCTCACGGCGCAGCCGATTCGCGAGACCACGTATCGCGACGACACGCCGCGGCGGGGCGCCCGCTACGTCTATGCGGTGGTCGCCATCGACGGCGCGACGCCGCCCAACCGGAGCGACGAATCCAACCGGGTCGAAGAAGGCGCCCGGTAGAAAGCGACACTCATGAAGATATTCATCGACACAGGCAACTTGAAGGAGATCGAGGCGCTGGTGCCCCTCGGCATCATCGACGGCGTCACCACCAACCCGACGCTGATGGCCAAGGAGGGCGGCGACCCCAAGCAGATTCTCAAGAAGATCTGCGACCTCGTGAAGGGGCCGGTCAGCGGCGAGGTCGTCGCCACCGACTACGAGGGCATGGTCCGCGAGGGTCGCGAGATCGCCGCGATCAGCGAGCACATGGTCGTCAAGGTGCCGTTCACCCAGGCCGGCGTGCGGGCCTGCAAGACGCTCTCGGGCGAAGGCCTGCGCGTCAACGTGACGCTGGTGTTCTCGCCGACGCAGGCGCTGATCGCGGCCAAGGTCGGTGCGACCTTCGTCAGCCCCTTCGTCGGCCGTCTCGACGACATCGCCACGTCGGGCATGGAGCTGATCAAGCAGATCGTCGAGATCTACGACAACTACGACTACACGACGGAAGTGCTCGTCGCCAGCGTCCGCGGCCCGCAGCACATCGTCGACGCGGCGCGCATGGGCGCCGACGTCTGCACCTGTCCGGGCAAGGTCATCGAACAGATGTTCAACCACCCGCTCACCGATCTCGGGCTGGAGCGGTTCCTGAAGGACTGGGAAAAGGCGCAGGCCGCCGTGACCAAGGCGTAGTGCCCAGGTGACCCGCCGCGACACGCTCGCTGATCTGGAACGTCGGGCCGAAGCCGGAGGCGGCGCGGCCCGCGTCCAGCGGCAGCACGAGTCCGGCAAGCTCACCGCCCGCGAGCGCATCGCGGAGCTGTTCGATCCCGGCAGCTTCGAGGAAATCGACAAGCTCGTCACGCACCGCTGCCTCGACTTCGGCATGGCCGACGAGGTCGTGCCGGGCGACGGCGTCGTCGCCGGCGCCGGCCGCGTCGACGGACGCGTCGTCCACGCGTTCGCGCAGGACTTCACCGTCTTCGGCGGATCGCTGTCCGAGACCAACGCCGCCAAGATCTGCAAGGTGATGGATCTGGCGGTGAAGCTGGGCACGCCGGTGGTGGGCCTGAACGACTCCGGCGGCGCGCGCATCCAGGAAGGCGTGGTCTCGCTCGCCGGCTACGCCGACATCTTCCTGCGCAACACCCTGGCCTCGGGCGTCGTGCCGCAGATCTCAGCGGTCATGGGGCCGTGCGCCGGCGGCGCCGTCTACTCTCCGGCGATCACCGACTTCACCGTGATGGTCGAAGGCACGAGCTACATGTTCGTGACCGGGCCCGACGTCGTCCGCACCGTCACCCACGAGGACGTCACCAAGGAGGAACTCGGCGGCGCGCACACCCACAGCGTCAAGAGCGGGGTTGCGCACTTTGCCGTGCCGGGCGATCGTGAGGCGATCGCGCTGGTGCGCGAGCTGCTGGCCTTCCTGCCGTCGAACAACCTCGATCCGGCGCCGCGGCTCGACACCGGCGATCCGGTCGATCGCGAGGACGAGGCGCTCGACACGTTGGTGCCGGAGTCGCCCAACCAGCCGTACGACATGCACGCGCTCATCCAGAGCGTGGCCGACGACGGGCACTTCCTCGAGGTCCATCAGCACTACGCGCTGAACATCCTGGTCGGCTTCGTGCGGCTCGGCGGCCGATCGACCGGCATCGTCGCCAACCAGCCGGCGCACCTCGCCGGCACGCTCGACATCGCCGCGTCGGTCAAGGCGGCGCGTTTCGTCCGCTTCTGCGACGCCTTCAACATCCCGCTCGTCACCTTCGAGGACGTGCCCGGCTTCCTGCCCGGCACCGTACAGGAGTACGGCGGGATCATCACGCACGGCGCCAAGCTGCTCTACGCCTTCGCCGAGGCGACCGTGCCGAAGGTCACGGTGATCACGCGCAAAGCCTATGGCGGCGCCTACTGCGTGATGAGCAGCAAGCACTTGCGCACCGACGTCAACTTCGCCTGGCCGACCGCCGAGATCGCGGTGATGGGCGCCGAGGGCGCGGTCAACCTGCTCTACCGCCGCGAGATCGATCAGGCTGCCGATCCGGCCGCGGTGCGCGCCGCCTATGTCGCCGAGTACCGCGACAAGCTGGCCAATCCCTACGTCGCGGCGTCGCGCGGCTACGTCGACGAGGTGATCGAGCCGCGCACGACGCGCCGCCGGCTGATCGCGGCGCTGGCCAGGCTCGAGACCAAGCGCGATCGCAACCCCCCGCGCAAGCACGGGAACATCCCGCTGTGACAGTCGCCGTGCTCGGAGCGTGCTCGGAGCGTGCTCGGAGTGTGCTCCGAGCAACGTTGCAGCCGACGTTGCAGGATTTGCTATGCGCAAGATCCTGATCGCCAACCGCGGCGAGATCGCCGTGCGCGTGGCGCGCGCCTGTCGCGATCTCGGGCTGGCCAGCGTCGCCGTCTACGCGCCGTGCGATCGCGAGGCGATGCACGTCGCCGCGGCCGGCGAGGCGTGGCCGCTCGCCGGCGATCCGCCGGCCGAGAGCTATCTCGACGTCGCCCAGCTGGTCGACGCCGCCCGCCGCGCCGGCGCCGACGCCGTGCATCCCGGCTACGGCTTCCTCGCCGAGAACGCCGCGTTCGCCGAGGCCTGCGCCGCCGCCGGCCTGACCTTCATCGGCCCGACGCCCGAGGCGATCCGGACGATGGGCAGCAAGACCGGGGCGCGGCAGGCGGCGATCCGTGCCGGCGCGCCGGTCGTACCCGGCACCGAGACGCCCCTCGCGGCCGAGGCGCCGGACGCCGAGGTGGCCGCCGTCGCGGCCGGCATCGGTTATCCCGTGATGCTGAAGGCCGTCGCCGGCGGCGGTGGCCGCGGCATGCGTGTCGTCGACGGCCCGGAGCAGCTCGCCGGCGCCCTGCGGGCGGCGCGATCCGAGGCGGCCACGGCGTTCGGCTCGGCCGAGGTCTACCTCGAGCGACGCATCGTCGGCCCACGTCACATCGAGGTCCAGCTGCTCGCCGACCACCACGGCACGGTCGTCCCCTTCGTCGAGCGCGAGTGCTCGATCCAGCGCCGGCACCAGAAGGTCGTCGAGGAATCGCCGTCGCCGGTCATGACGCTGCCGCTGCGGGCGCGGATGCTGGCGGCGGCGGCCGCCGTCGCCGAGAGCGTCGGCTACACCAACGCCGGCACCATCGAGTTCCTGGTCGACGCGAGCGGCGCCTTCTACTTCCTCGAGATGAACACGCGGCTGCAGGTCGAGCACCCGGTCACGGAGCTCGTGACCGGCGTCGACCTGGTCGCGTGGCAGATCCGCATCGCCCGCGGCGAGCGCCTGACGATCGACCGGGCGCGGGCGGCGGTGCCGGCCGGCCACGCCATCGAGTGCCGCGTCTACGCCGAGGACCCGGACGCGCGCTTCCTGCCGGCGCCGGGACGGATCACTCACCTGCGCCAGCCGACCGGGCCCGGCATCCGTGACGACAGCGGCGTCGCCGCCGGCTTCACGGTGCCGGTGCACTACGACTCGATGATTTCGAAGCTGGCGGCGTGGGGCAGCGATCGCCCGCAGGCCATCGCCCGCCTGCGGCGGGCCCTCGACGAGTACGAGGTCCGCGGCATCCGCACCACGCTGCCGTTCTTCCGCTGGCTGGTCACCCAGGACGATTTCGCCGCCGCCCGCTTCGACACCACGACGCTCGATGCCGAGCTGGCGTCGCGCCAAGGGCGGCCCTTCGTCGAGGTGCCGGCCGATGCCGTCCGTACCGCCGTGATCGCTACCGCGCTCGAGGCGCGGGCGCGCGCGTCCCGTCCCGCGGCCGCGCCCCCGGCCGCCAGCCTCTGGACCGACGCGGCGCGCCGCGAGGGGCTGCGATGAGCGCCACCCGCGTCGGCGTCGTCGCCGGCGGACGCGTCCATGCCGTGGTCATCGAGCCGGGGGGCGCGCCCGGCCGTTACCGCGTCCGCGTCGACGACGAGGACGCCGTGCTGATCGACGCCGCCATCGTCGGACCGGCGAACGCGACGACCACGTGGTCGCTGCGCGACACCGCGACCGGCACGATCTCGTCCGCCGCCGTGTCGCTCGGATCGGCGGGGGAGGGCGAGGCCGTCGTCGGCGGTCACGTCGTGCCGGTCGCGCTCGTCACGCGCCGCAGCCGCGCCAAGCGCGCCCTCGGCGGTGGCGACGGCGAACAGCGCGTGCTCGCGCCCATGCCGGGCAAGGTGGTCAAGCTGCTCGTCGCTCTCGGCGATGCCGTGGCGCCACGCCAGGGCCTCGTGGTCGTCGAGGCGATGAAGATGGAGAACGAGCTGACGGCGGCTCGCGCCGGCACCGTGACCGAGGTCGCCGTCGTCGAAGGCACCTCGGTTGAAGCAGGCCGGCTGCTGGTCGTGATCAGCTGACGCCCCCCGGACAGCGCCGCAGCCGGCCGCGCTGCTCAGCAGACGCGCCCAGCGTCGGCTGAAACGGCAGCGCGATCGCACGGCTGCCCGCGACCGCGCGGAGGGCGCGGTCGCCGACCAATCAGCGGCGATCGATCTGGACGTCCACTGGCGCCGGCCGCCCGTCCAGCGACTGCGACGCCGCCTCGACGAACAGCAGGCCGGTGCGCAGTCCGCGCCAGCTGAGCACGCGCTCCGCGCCAGGCTCGAGCACCGACGCCTCGATGACGGCGGTGCCGTCGACCCGCAGATCGATGCGTACCGGCGCCTGGCCGGGGTTGCGCAGCGTGACGTCGAGTCCTCCGGGCATCGCGAGCACGTTGGCCCCACTCGTCCCCGCCACCTGCGCCACGGTGCGTGCGTCGGTCTGCGCCCAGCGCGCCCCATAGTTGCCGCGCGCGGCCGCCGAGCGCCGGATCTCCGGGATCATCAGCAGCAGCGCGGCGGCGGAGGCGGCGAGACCGAGGCCGAAGGCGAACGGCCGCGGCCGCGGCCAGCCGCCGCCGACGACCGCGCTGGCGAGGATCGCCAGGTGCACCTCGAACGGGCAGCGGAGGCGCGATCCGCCGAAGCCGGTCAGGGCGGTGAGACCCAGGTTCAGCACCGCCCATCCCGCCAGCAGCCACGCCGCCGGCCGATTGCGAGCGACTGCGAGGCCGAGCGGCGCCAGCACCAGGGCGAACAGCCACGGCGCGTCGATGAACGCGTGCGCGGCCCACTTCCAGCGCGTTGCGTCAGCGGCCGACGCGACGAACACGCCGTCCTGCAGGTAGCGGCCGCCAGTCAGTGGCAGCAGCGATCGCGCCTGATCGAGCGTGGTGAGGAGGAAGCTGACCGGCGCCGTTGCGATCTGGTGCAGGATGGCCATGACCACGGCGCCGAAGCCCGGTGTCGCCAGGCGATTGCCTCCCGTTATGTAGCGGACCGCCACCAGGATGCCGCCGTGGTTTTCGATCAGCGTGGCCCGCCCGAGGTGGATCGAGAGGGCCACGCTGTAGGGCAGGGTCAGCGCCGCGAAGCCGCCGACGAGGGCCAGGGCTTCGCGCGGCCCGGCGCCGCGCCGATCGCGCAGCACCAGCGCCACCGCCGCGGCGGCGACGAAGTAGATGGGCATCGAGCGGCACAGCGCGGCCAGGCCGAACGCCGCGCCGGCGAGCGCGAAGGCCGCGCTGCCGCGCCGGTCCCAGGCGCGCACCAGCGCCAGCGTGGCGGCGATGACGAGCGGCAGGTAGAGCGGCTCCTGTCGGACCTGGCCGAGCCCGACGATGTCCGATCCCCAGCACGCGTAGAGCAGGCCGGCGACCAGGCCGGCACGACGGGAGTGCAGTCGGGCGCCGATGTCGACGACCAGCGGGATGGCGAGCGCATTCAGGATGGCGAGCCCGACGAAGGCATTGAACGGATAGCTCGCGAAGCGGGCGAACGGCGCCAGATAGAGCGAGAACAGCGGCGGCAGGGCATAGACGCGGCCGCCCCACGGATAGGCGACGGCATCGTAGGTCCACCGGAACTCGCCCGACGAGACCAGGCTCGCGCCCTTGGCCAGGTAAGCGTCGGCGTCGTACCAGGCGAAGCCCGGGCCGATCAGCACGAACAGGCAGCCCAGACGCAGCGCCAGCGCGAGCGCAGTCAGACCGCCGACGGCGGCCCACGACCATCGGGCCGGGCCGGTATCGGCCGGCGGTGAAGTGACGAGCGCGTGGGCGGGGATCGCGGAACTGTCGGCGGGCACGGTGCGGCCCTATTGTGGTCAGTCGTCGACGGTGATTCAAGGCCGCCGCTGCGCCCGTCTCGGTGAGGCGCCGCGCCCTGTCACGCGCGGTGTTTCTGCTACAGTGAGGGGTGGCCTGCCCGGCACCTGCGTCCGACGTGTGACTGTGGATCCAGCCGAGCCCTCCCGCGAGCGACCCGACGCGCCTCCCGACGCGTCGCCGGACACGTCCTCCGAGACTCGTCGACTTCCGGAGGACCGGGGCCGCCGTCGTTTTCCCCGCCTGCGCCGGGTCGTACGTTTCGGCCTGGCGGCCATCGCGGTCGTCCTCGCGGTCGGTCTCGTCACCCTCTTCAGCGTCGACCTCGGCCCGTCGCTGCGCGGCCAGGCGGAGCGTCGCGGCGCCGCCTTCCTGAAGCGCGACTTCCGCATCGGCGGCCTGTCGGCCCGGCTGCTGAGCGGGCAGTTCGTGGTCAGCGATCTCAGCATCGGCGGCCTGTCGCCCGGCGATCGGCCGTTCTTCACCGCCAGGCGGATCACCGTCCAGATGCCGTGGTGGACGATCGTCAGCCGCGACCTGATCGTCGAGTCGGTCGAGATTGCCGACTGGCACATGACGGTCGAGACCTTCAAGGACGGCCGGCACAACTTCCCCAAGTTCACGCGCGACGGTCCCCAGGGTCCCAAGCGCTTCGTCACCACGGTGCGGTCCGTACGGGCGACCCGCGGCACGTTCGAGCTGCAGGATCACGGCGCGCCGTGGTCGATCGTCGCGCCGAACCTCGAGGTCGGCATCCGCAAGTCGGACATGTACCGCGGCACCGCCGCGTTCGACAAGGCGACCATCCGCATCGCGCGCTTCGAGCCGATGTGGAGCCGCCTGTCCAGCCGCTTCCGGATCGACGGCGGCAAGATCGTGCTCGAGGGCATCGATCTCGTCACCGACGGCGCGGTGTCGCACGCCGTCGGCGAGGTCGACACCGCGCGCTGGCCCGAGCAGACCTACGCCGTCCGCTCGCGCATCGACTTCCCGCGGATGAAGGCGCTGTTCTGGGCGCGCGACCGCTTCACGCTGACGGGCACCGGCGAATTCGCCGGCACCTACCACCTGTTCAAGGGCGGGCGCGACCTGAGCGGCCGCTTCGCCAGCCTCGAGATGCGCCTCAACGACTGGCGCTTCGCCGGGATGGAAGGGTCGCTGGTGTGGACGCGCGACCGCTTCGAGGTCACCAGGACACGGTCCGGCTTCTACGGCGGCCGCCTCGCGCTCGACTTCTCGATGAAGCCGCTCGGCGATCCGGCCCGGCCCGGCATCGCCCGCCTCGAGACCGGCTATGACGGCGTCGACGTCGCTGGCCTGATGGAGGCGCGGCGGTTCGCCGGGCTGCGGCTCGACGGACGCGCCACCGGCCGCAACCTCCTGACCTGGCCGCTCGGACGCTTCCGCGAGCACAGCGGCGACGGCGAGATCCGCGTCGCGGCGGCGACCGCGCTGCAGGATCGGACGCTGCCGGCGGCAGGCGGAGACGACAGCGCGGCGATCGGTCCGGCGTTCACCTCGCTGCCGCGCGTCCTCAACGCCAAGGGCTTTCCGATCACGCCGCGGCGGCGGCCGCCGGTGTTCCCGGCGGTCTTCTCGACGCCGATCGGCGGCGCCATCCGCTACGCCTACGGACCGGAGTGGGTGACGTTCGCCCCGGGGTGGATCGCCACGCCGTCGACCTACGTCGAGCTGCAGGGCCGGACTGCCTACGGCGATCGATCGGCGCTCGCCTTCCACGTGACCAGCGGCGACTGGCAGGAAAGCGATCAGTGGCTCACCGCGATCATGACCGCCTTCGGCAGCCCGGCGCGGCCGGTGCCGGTCGGCGGCGCCGGGCGCTTCGACGGCAGCATGCTCGGCGCCTTCCGCCGGCCGCGGGTCGAAGGCCGCTTCGCCGGCCAGCAGATGCGCGCCTGGGATGTCGAGTGGGGCGCGGCGACGGCCGACCTGGTGATCGAGAACAGCTACGTCGACATCGCCGCGGCGCACATCAGGCGCGGGGCCTCGACGATGGACGTCGACGGCCGCTTCAGCCTCGGGTTCCCGCGCAAGGATCGCGGCGAGGAGCTGAACGCGCGCGTCCGCATGGCGCGGCGGCCGGTCGACGATCTCAAGCACGCCTTCGAGCTCGACGACTACCAGGTCGACGGCGCCCTGTCGGGCGATTTCCGCATCTATGGGCCGTATCGCGGCCCGTTCGGCTTCGGGCGCATGCAGATCGACGCCGGCTCGTCCTACGGCGAAGCCTTCGACACCGCCTCGGCGGCGCTGCGCTTCGAGGGCACAGGCGTCCGCCTCGATGGCCTCGACGTCCGCAAGTCCACCGGCAGCGTCACCGGCGCCGCCTTCGTCGGCTGGGACGGCACCTACTCGTTCAACGCCGACGCCCGCCGGGTGCCGGTCGAGAGCCTGGCGGTCGCGCGCTTCCCGACGCTTCCGCTGACCGGGCTGCTCGACTTCTCGGCCTCGGGCAGCGGCACCTTCGATGATCCGCGCTACAGCGTGCGCGGCCGCATCGTCGACCTCTTCGCCGGCGAGGAAGGGCTCGGCCAGCTCACCGGACGGATCGAGGTGCGTGGCGACGAGCTGAGCATCGCCCAGCTCGAGGGCGCCTCGCCGCGTCTCGCGGTGTCGGGCGCCGGCCGGATCACCTTGTCGCCGACGCGCGACGCCGACTTGACGCTGCGCTTCTCGCGGACCTCGATCGATCCCTACGTCCGCCTGCTCGAGCCGCGCCTGTCGCCGTTCACGACCGTCATCGCCAGCGGCGGCTTCCGCGTCGTCGGCCCGCTGCGCGACACCAGCAAGATCAGCGCGCAGGGCGCCATCGACGACGTCGACCTCCGTCTGTTCGACTACCACCTGAAGAACGACGGCCCGATCCAGCTGTCGCTCAAGGACGACGTCGCCCGCATCGAGAAGCTGCGTGTCGTCGGCGACGGCACCACGCTGGAACTCGTCGGCGACGCCCGGCTCAGCGAGGATCGCCTGCGCGTCCGCGCCCTCGGCGACGCCAACCTGAGCCTGCTCCAGGGCTTCTTCCGCGACATCCGCTCGTCGGGCTCGGCCAAGGTGCAGGCCGAGATCACCGGCTCGTCGCGTGGTCCCGTCATCAACGGCAGCGCCGTCCTGACCAACGGCCGGCTGCGCTACTTCGGCCTGCCGCACTCGATCGACGCGGTCAACGGCCGGGTCGAGTTCGACGCCGCCGGCCTGCGCATCGATACGCTGTCCGGCCGGATGGGCGGCGGCGACGTCCGCTTCGGCGGCCGTATCGGGATCCGTGCCGGCACGCTCGAGAGCTACAACCTCACCGCCGTCGGCCGGGACATGCGGATCCGCTATCCCGAGGGCTTCCGCTCGCAAGTCGACACCGACCTGGCGCTGCGCGGCCCGGTCGCCGCGCCGGTGCTGACCGGCACCGTGCACGTGAAGGACGCGCTCTTCGTCAAGTCGGTCGACACCGAGGGCGCCGGCCTGTTCGGCCTCGCCGCCTCGGCCGGCGCCGCGTCGACGACCCCGACCACGGCGCCTTCCGGCTTCCCGCTGCGCTTCGACCTCAAGATCGCCGCGCCGTCGGCGCTGCGCATCGACAGCCCCTCGGCGCGGCTCATCTCGAGCGCCGACCTGACCCTGCGCGGCACCTACGATCGGCCCTCGCTCATCGGTCGCGCCGACATCGAGCGCGGCGAGCTGCTGCTCGAGGGCAACCGCTACCTGGTCACCCGCGGCTCCATCGAGTTCACCAACCCGACCCGCATCGATCCGTTCTTCGACATCGAAGCGGAGACGCGTGCGCGGGCGCCAGGGCAGACCTATCGCGTGACCTTCCGCGCCTCCGGCACCCGCGATCGCTTCGCCTGGGACTTCTCGTCCGATCCGCCGCTGTCGACCGTCGACATCCTCGCGATGCTGTTCGGCGATCGACGCGATCCCCGTGACGCCGAGCTGAGCGCCCTGCGCCTCCGCGATCGCACGGAAGAGGAGCTGCTCGTCGCCCGCGCGACGCGGCTGCTCGCCAACCCGATCTCGTCGGAAGTCGGCAAGGTCGTGCGCAAGACCTTCGGCGTCGACACCGTGCAGATTACGCCGTCGCTCGGCGATCTCTCGAACCTGCAGTCGGCGCGTCTCAGTCCGACGGCGCGGCTGACCATCGGCAAGCGGCTGTCGGACCGGCTCTTCCTCACCTACGCCCAGCCGCTCACCTCCGCCCGGCCCGAGCAGCTGCTGCTCATCGAATACAACCAGAGCGACCGCTTCGCGTGGATCCTGTCGCGCAACGAAGACGAGACCTACGCGATCGACGTGCGCGTGAGGCACGTTTTCTAGTGTCCCAACCGACGCGCGGGTGGGGCGCCCGGCTGCGGTGGCGCGTCGCTATCGGCTCGCTGATCGCCGCGCTGTCGATCGCCGTCGGGGCGGCGGCCCAGCAGCCCGTGGTGGACGCCCGGACCGATCCCGCGGCCTGGGCCGGCCGTACCGTCCTCGAAGTCGCGGTCACGATCGCCGGTCAGCCGACCGCCGAACCGCGGTGGGTGTCGCTCGTCGAGACGCCGCCCGGCTCGCAGCTCTCGATGCTCGACGTGCGGACGACGCTGCTCCACTTCTTCAACACCGGCATGTTCGAAGCCGTCGACGCCGCGGTCGCGCCGGCCGGCAATGCCGGCGGCGTCCGCGTGACCTACCGGCTGACACCGGCGCACACGGTGAGCGCGCTGGCGTTCCGCGGCGACCTCGGCCTCGACACCGGCGAGCTGCGGCGGATCGTGCTCGATCGCTTCGGCGCCCAGCCGGCGCCCAGCCGCGCCGACGCCGCCGCCGAAGTGCTGGCCGCGCAGCTGGCGGCGCGCGGCTTCGTCCAGGCGCGCGTCACGACGGCGCTCGAGACCGACCCGCGCGGGCGGACCACGCTGCGCTTCGACGTCGCCGCGGGCCGCCGCGCCCGCATCGGCAAGGTGTCGATCACCGATGGTGGTCTGCCGCCGCGGGTGCGGCGCGACCTCGACATCACGACCGGGGCGATCTCCGACGAGCCCGACATCGAACGGCAGCTCGACGCGGTGCGGACGCGACTGCGCCGCGACGGCCACTACGAAGCCACCGCCATCGCCCGGCCGTCGCCCGCCGGCACCTCGCCGGCAGGG
>JANOIR010000602.1:0-5663 GCA_031407765.1 Vicinamibacteraceae bacterium | reverse complement strand
CCCACGAGGGGCGAAGGAGTCACGAGTACAGCTCTCGGCTCGACCCCACGCTGCCGACGCGCTATCGAACGGAGCGTGTATGCGCTGGGCGATCTCGAGCCGCCGATGTTTCCAAAGACCCTCTGGTTCGCGCCAGACCTCGCGCTCATCGTGCGGGACTACGGCACCGCCATCCTGTTTGCGATGGGCCCGGGCAGCGTGCGCGAGGCCCTCGAATGCGTGGCCGGGCCCGTGCATCTGCAAATGCGGTGATGAGCGGCCTTGACGCGACAGCCGAGATTCGCGCGCGGGAGCGCGCGACCGGCCGGCACATCCCGATTGTCGCGATGACGGCACACGCGACGGAAGGGGATCAGAGTCGCTGCCTGGCGGCTGGTGTGGACGGGTACCTGTCGAAGCCCTTCTCCCTCGATGCCCTGCGCCGTGCCCTCGCCGAGGTCACCGCAGCGCCCTGCGTTGCCGATGGCCTCGCACTTGTCGGAGCGTCGCGCCAGAATCGGCCGCCGGCTATTCAACTTGCAACGAACGCGATTCGGGAGTTGATCGAAGCCATCCTGCTGGAGCCGGATGGGGAGCAGCTGAAAATCACCCTGAAGGGCGACCTGGCGGGAATGCTTGGCGCCGCCAGAGACAGCAAGAAGTCGCCGGACACTGGCGACTCATGGTCCACATTCAGATGGTTGCGGGGGCGTGCAACCGCCCACGCCCCGGGGTCGCGGATCTATTTCAGGTTGGCGCGGAAGAACGCGAGGAGCGCCGGCCAGGCCTGCTCGGAGGCTTTCATGTTGGCGCCCTCCTGGCCGTTCTGCTGGCGCAGGAAGCCGTGCCCGGCGCCATCGTAGATGTGCGGCGTGTAGGGCTTCCCCAGCTTCTTCATCTCGACTTCGGCCGGCGGGATCGTCGCGTTGACGCGCGCGTCGTTGCCGCCGTAGAAGCCCATGACCGGCGCCTTGATCGTGGCGAGCTTGGCCGCGTCCGGCGACGAGCCGTAGAACACCGCGGCCGCGTTCAGCGCCGGCTGCGCCGTCGCGTAGTTGTAGCTGGCGCTCCCGCCCCAGCAGAAGCCGACGGTCGCCACCTTGCCGTTTGCGGCCGGGAGCTTCAGGGCGTACTCACGGGTGGCGTTGAGGATCGCGACCTGGTCGTCGGGCGTGACGGCGCGGATCAGCGCGACGACCCCATCGCGGCTGCCGACCGATTCGGTGCCGCCGCCGTTCGGCCCCTTGCCGGAGATGAAGTCCGGCGCAACGGCGATGAAGCCGTCCTTGGCGAGCTGGTCGGCGACGCCGCGAATCCAGTCCGACAACCCGAAGATCTCGCTGATGACCATCACCACCGGCGCCTTGTCCTTGCGCTCGGGATAGAC
This sequence comes from Vicinamibacteraceae bacterium, assembly GCA_031407765.1. Taxonomy (GTDB): domain Bacteria; phylum Acidobacteriota; class Vicinamibacteria; order Vicinamibacterales; family Vicinamibacteraceae; genus JBDSLU01. Next base: position 4,297 of record JANOIR010000602.1, on the reverse strand, counting down.
GACCCACAGCTTGACCGGCGTGTCGTGACCGGCGACCTTCACCTCGGCCCATTCGCCGTGTCGCGGCGAGCTCTCGATCGCCGCCTTGGCACCTTCCTCGGGCGCCGGAAGCGCGGGGTTGCGCGGCCCGGCAGGCTGCGCGGCCGCGGCAGGCTGGGCGGGCGATGCAGCCTGAGCGGGCGCGGCGGGCTGGGCAGGCGACGCAGCCTGAGCGGGTGCGGCGGGCCGGGCTGGCGACGCAGCCTGAGCCGGGGCGGCGGGCCGGGCCGGCGCGGCTGCCGTCGCCGGCTGGTGCGCCATGGCGCTGTGATCGTGCTCGGCGGCGGTCTGGGCGGCGCTGGTGGCGGCGAGGGCAGCCGTCGCGACGACGGCCAGCCCGAAGCTGGTACGGGTTCTCATCGATCGTCCTCCGCTGCGGAATACCGTGCGCGAGGCCGCGAACGCTTACCCGGCGCCCATCACCTGGTCACGGCGCTCCTCGAGCAGGCGCGGCACGTTGCGCGACGCCGAGGTCAGGCTTGGCGCCCAGCCGATCGCCAGCGCTTTCGGGCTGCGGAGGATCTGATCCATGGCCAGCGCTTCGGCCAGCGCGCCCATCCGGTGTCGGGCGTCAGCGAGCGACATGTGACGCACCTCGGGCTTGTGCGTGACGTGCGTGCTCATCGCCTCGACCAGGTCGTTGACGGTGTCGTCGCTGCCGTCGGTCGCGTGCACGAGCCCGGCGACGTCGGGGTGCTCGACGAGGCGCACGAACAGGTCGGCGAGGTCGTCGCGGTAGATCAGCGGCCAGTGGTTGTCGCCGCTGCCGACGACGCGAACGATGCCGTTGGCGGCGTCGCGCAGCATGTCGGCGACGACGCCGGATTCGCCGCCGTAGACCAGGCCCGGTCGCACCACGACGGCGCGCACGCCGCCGCCCTGCGACTCGAGCACGGCCTGCTCGGTCGCCGGTCGATCGCGCTCGATCTCGGGCGGGTTGATCGTCGTCGATTCGTCGACCGGCCCGCGCGTGGGCCCTACGACCCAGGCGCTCGACGCGTAGACGAACAGCCCGCGGCCGCTGCGCCAGAACATGTCGCGGAACGTGTCGATGACCTGCCGATCCATCTCGGCGCCGCGCGGTGAGGTGTCGCGGGCGCAGTGGATCAACGCCTCGTAGCCCTCCAGCGCCGAGCGATTGGCGGCGACGTCGGACAGATCGCCCGTCAACACGTCGATCCCCTGCAGCTTGAGCCGGGCCGGCACGGGGCCGGACGGACGCACGATCGCCGTCACGTGGTGGCCGGTCTTGGCCAGCGCCGCGGCGACGGCGGCACCGATCGGGCTGGTCGCGCCGGTCAGGAAAATACGCATTGTCTGGGCAGAGGCTCCCCGTGGGCCGCAGGGACCATGATTATCGAGGATAAGCTATCGCATTGTCAGGCCGGTTTCGTGGACTCGGCCGTCGCCCCCGACCGACCGATGCCGCGCGAGACCCTTCTCGACTTCTTCGCCGATCTCAGCCGCACGAATGGCACGTTTCTCGTGCACGACGACGGCTTCCGTGTCCGATCCTGGACATACCGGGAGGTTGCGGCGGCAGCTGAGGCGTTCGCCCGAACGTTGAGCGCGCACGGGATCGGGGCCGACGACAAGGTGATCGTGTGGGGCGAGAACCGCCCCGAATGGATCGTCGCCTTCTGGGGCACGGTCCTGCGAGGCGCCATCGTCGTCCCGATCGACTATCGCGCCTCGCCCGACTTCCTCAGCAAAGTGGCCCGCATCGTCGAGGCCAGGGTGGTGTTGATCGGCGAGGACGTCGAGTTGCCGCCAGGCACCGTCGACGCTGCCGTGCCGGTGTGGCGGCTCGCCGGGATCGGCTCACTGCCTGTCGCGCCCACGGTCTCGCGCTCGCCCTTCACGCCCACGCGCGACAGCGTCGTCGAGATCATCTTCACCTCGGGTGCGACGGCGGAGCCCAAAGGCGTCCTCATCACGCACCGCAACATCCTCGCCAACATCGTGCCGATCGAGCACGAGATGCAGAAGTACCGCGGCTACGCACGCCCGTTCATGCCGCTGCGCTTCCTCAATCTGCTCCCGCTCAGCCACATGTTCGGCCAGGCCATGGCGACGTTCGTGCCGCCGATGCTGGCCGGCGAAGTGGTGTTCATGCGCAGCCTGCGGCCGCGCGACATCGTCCAGCAGATCAAGTCGCGGCGCATCTCGGTGCTGGTGTCGGTGCCGAAGATCCTCGACGTGCTGCGCGATCACATCGCGCGCGAGTTCCCGGACGCCGCCGTGCCGCATCCCGGGCCGATGCACTGGTCGAAGCGGTGGTGGACGTACCGCAGGGTGCACCGCGCCTTCGGCTGGAAGTTCTGGGCCGCGGTCGTCGGCGCCGCGCCGCTCGATCCCGGGCTCGAGGAGTACTGGGGACGCCTCGGCTTCCTCGTGGTGCAGGGCTACGGGCTCACCGAGACCGCGCCGATCGTCACGCTGAACCATCCGTTCAAAACGCGCCGCGGCTCGGTCGGCAAGCCGATCGCCGGCGTCGAAGTGAAGATCGCCGAAGACGGCGAGATCCTGGTGCGCGGCGACAACGTGACCAAGGGCTACTACGGCGCGCCCGAGGCCACCGCCGAGGCCTTCGCCGACGGCTGGCTGCACACGGGTGACATCGGCGGCACCGACGATCAGGGCCGCATCTACATCAAGGGCCGCAAGAAGGAGATGATCGTCACGCCCGAGGGGTTGAACGTCTTCCCCGAGGACGTCGAGCGCGCGCTCACCGCGATCGACGGCGTGCGCGACGCGGCCGTGGTCGGGCGGACCTTCGGCGGCGAGGAGCGCGTGCACGCCGTCGTCGTCGTCGCCGATGCCGGCGTCGTTCTCGACGCCGTCGTCCAGCGCGCCAACCAGTCGCTCGGCGATCACCAGAAGATTCGCAGCGCGTCGGTCTGGCCCGGCACCGAGTTGCCGCGGACCGACGGCACGCGCAAGCTGAAACGCCGCGAGGTGAAGCGCTGGGTCGACGGCGACACGACCGCGACGGTCGCGGCGGCGGGCGATCGCCGTGCCGACAGTGTCCTCGCCGCGGTGCAGCGCTTCGCTCCGGGCCGCACCGACATCGGGCCGGCGACACCGATCGAGTCGCTCGGCCTCAGCTCGCTCGAGCGCGTCGAGCTGCTGATGGCGATCGAGGAGCACGCCCAGACGACGATCGACGAGGCCGCCTTCGCCGAGGCCCGGACGATCGCCGATCTGGCGACGCTGGCGGGCGAAGGCGCGACGGGCGAAGTCGGGAGCGCCGACGGCAGGCCGACGTCGACGGCGGCAGCATCAGGCGGGCCGTCGGCGAAGGTGAGCGAGGCCTCCGACGGACCGGTGACCTTCCCCACCTGGAACCGCCGCTGGCCGTTCACCTGGATCCGAAACGCCAGCCTGCTCACGTGGATCCTGCCGATCGGCCGCGCCTTCGCCTGGGTCAAGGTCGAAGGACTCGAGCACCTCGAACATCTGCCGGGACCGGTCGTGTTCGCTGCCAACCATCAGAGCCATCTCGACGGCCCGATGGTGCTGTGGTCGCTGCCGGCGCGCTGGCGCTACCGGATCGCCATCGCCATGGCCAAGGAGTTCTTCAAGGCGCACTTCTTCCCCGAGCAGTACGGGCGTAAAGCGTGGGTCACCAGCAGCCTGAACTACTACCTCTCGACGCTGTTCTTCAACGCGTTCCCGCTGCCCCAACGGGAGGCCGGAACGCGCCAGACCCTGCGCTACATCGGGGCCCTCTTCGCCGAGGGTTACTCGCTGCTGATCTTCCCCGAGGGCAAGCGCAGCAGCGACGGCCAGCTGAACCCCTTCCGGGGCGGCATCGGCATGATCGGCGCCCGGCTCGACGTGCCGGTGATCCCCGTCGGCATCTCGGGCTTGGACCAGGTCCTCCACCACACCTGGAAAATGGCTAAGCCCGGGCCCGCTCGTATCCGGTTCGGCCCGCCGTTGCGCCTCCAGGGCGACGACTATGCCGCCTTGGCGAAACAGGTGGAGGATGCCGTCCGCCTTCTGGTACCATGATGGGTTGGAGCGTGGCTGTTTGAGTAAAGACGATCTGATTGACGTCCAGGGAACCGTCGTCGCCGTGCACAGCGGCGGCATTTATCGTGTCCAGGCTGATTCTGGCCAGGAAGTGCTGGCTCAGCTGAGTGGGCGTATGCGGCGGTTCCGCATCAAGGTCGTTCCGGGCGACCGCGTCACCGTCGGCGTTTCCCCCTACGACCCCGTCCGCGGCATCATCACCTTCCGCGCCCGTTAGCGT
>JANOIR010000508.1:0-1991 GCA_031407765.1 Vicinamibacteraceae bacterium | reverse complement strand
GGCCGACCCGGCTCAGCTGTGAGCTCGCCCGGCACCGCGGTCATGCGGATGAAGTCGATTTGCCGATGCGCTCCGCCTTGACGCATTGACGCCAACCACCTGAGCGTCCCGAACACGGCCGATGTCTCGCTGCGGCGGCGCACCACACAGACGGCTGTACTCGCGGCTGAATTGCCAGGGGCTTTCGTAGCCGACACGCAGCGCCGCGCTACCTGCATCGAGGTTCGACACGCGCGCGGGCCGACACGGTGGCGAGGCCACAGCGTGATCAGGCCCGCGGCGCGGGAGGCACCTCACAGTCCATCCGCGTCGATGACGGCCGACGCAAACGCCTGCGGGGCTTCCTGCGGCAAGTTGTGCCCGATACCACCGGTGAGGTTCCGGTGCGCGTACTTGCCCGAGAACTTCGTCGCATAGGCGGCCGGAGCCGGGTGTGGCGCGCCGTTGGCGTCCCCTTCGAGCGTGATGGTAGGCACGGTGATGACCGGAGCGGTCGCGAGCCGATTCTCGAGGTCGTCATAGGCCCGCTCGCCGTCGGCGAGGCCAAGGCGCCAACGATAGTTGTGGATCACGATGCTGACGTGATCGGGGTTGTCCAGTGACCCAGCGGTGCGATCGAAGGTGGCGTCATCGAACTTCCATTCCGGTGAGGCGATCTGCCAGATGAGCCTCGCAAAGTCGTGCCGATGCGCCTCATAGCCCGCGCGGCCGCGCTCCGTCGCGAAGTAGAACTGATACCACCACTGAAGCTCGGCCTGCGGTGGGAGCGGCTTCGTGTTGGACTCACGGCTGCCGATCAGGTAGCCACTTACCGACACCAAGGCCGTGCAGCGTTCCGGCCACAACGCCGCGACGATGGCAGCGGTCCGCGCACCCCAGTCGCAACCCGCGACGATCGCCTTGTCGATGCTCAACGCGTCCATCAAGGCGATGACGTCGAGGGCGATCACTGCCGGCTGACCGTTTCGTGCGGTGCTGGTGGAGAGAAACCGCGTCGAACCATAGCCCCTGACGTAGGGAACGATGACGCGGTACCCCTTGCGGGCCAGCAGCGGCGCGACGTCGACATAGGTGTGAATATCGTACGGCCAGCCGTGCAGCAGCATGACCACGGGGCCATTGGCCGGACCGGCCTCCGCGTAGCCAACGTTCAAGGCCCCGGCATCGATCTGCTTCAGCGAAGCGAATGGCGTGTGTGTCCCTTGCGAGGTGGCCTGCTTCGCGGTGCCGGATTGCGCGTCGGCGTTCGGGAACAGGCTGGCGTGTCCGGCCGTCGCCGTCATAGCTGCGGTCGCGAGGAAGCGGCGTCGACAATGGTCGATCTGGCTGTCAGGGGCGGCGTATTGGGGCATCCGATGTCGCTCTCTTTCGATCACGCTGTGGGCGGCTTCTTGCCGACGACGCGCACCGGTCGTGCGCGTCGTCCATCTCATCGGGTTAACGCAGTGATCGGAAGGCCGCACGGACGCCATGACACCAGACGCGGCGAGGGACAACTATTGGACGATGGTGTTAGCCAATACCATCGTCCAATGGATTCCGCTCTGCGCGTCTGGTCTCATGGCGTTCGCCAATCGCACTGCGTCAGTTGGATCGGCCCATCCGTCATTTCACCCAGGAGCCCATGATGCCCACCGTCACCTCAGTCGACAGAGTGCTCTACACAGCCAAGGTCCATACCACCGGTGGCCGCGACGGGGGCGCCTCGTACAGCGATGATCGCCGCCTCGACATCAGGCACTCGGCTCCTGGCAGTCCAGGCACTGGCACGAACCCAGAGCAGCTGTTCGCGGCAGGTTGGTCGGCGTGCTTCGAGGGAGCAATGGGGATTGCCGCCTGCAAGATGAAGGTCACCCTCCCGGACGATATGGCCATCGACGCCGAGATCGACCTGTGCCTGAACGACGGGGCCTACTTTCTTCGCTCTCGTCTCAACGTCAGCCTGCCTGGTCTGCCGCGCGACGTCGCCCAGGCCCTGGTCGACGCCGCGC
>JANOIR010000540.1:0-5255 GCA_031407765.1 Vicinamibacteraceae bacterium | reverse complement strand
GGGCTGGGCGTCAACCGAAAATACGTCGGCTTCGGCGTCAACTTCGTCGACGTCGACAACGACGGCTGGAAGGACGTCTTCATCGCGAACGGCCACGTATACGCGCAGCTCGCGAGCCGCACGCTGCACCTCACCTACCGCCAGCCGAAGCTGCTGTACCACAACTTGGGGAACGGCCGCTTCGCCGACGTGTCCGCGGCGGCGGGAACGGCCATCACCACGCCCAACCACGGACGCGGTTGCGCGTTCGGCGATTTCGACAACGACGGTGACGTGGACATCGTCATCAACAATCTGGACGGTCCGCCGACGCTGCTGCGCAACGACGGCGGAAGCCGGCACAATCGGCTGCAGATCAAGTGTGTCGGCACGCGATCGAACCGGTCCGCGATCGGTACCCGGGTGAAGGTCACGAGCGGCGGACGAACCCAGATCGACGAGGTCATGAGCGGATCGAGCTACTACTCCCAGAGCGACTTCCGCCTCCACTTCGGCCTCGGCCGCGCCGAGAGGGTCGACCAGATCGACATCTCGTGGTCGTCGGGCACCAAGGAGACGGTCCGCGACCTCCCGGTCAACCACCTCTACGTCGCCGAAGAGACGAAGGGCATCGTCAGCCGGCGTCGGTTTCCCTAGGGGCCCGTGGTGAGGAGAGGGTGGCCACGCGCGCTCGGCTGGGGGGGAGCGGTACTCGTGCTGTGCACGCTAGCCTCCGCCGCCCAGAACGTGGAGTTCGCGGACACGACGAAGGCTGTGAGCATCGCGTTCACCCACGCCAACTCGGCGACATCGAGCAAGTACCTGGTCGAGACGATGGGGGGTGGAGTCGCGCTGTTCGACTACGACAACGACGGCCGGCTCGACGTGTTCTTCACCAACGGTGCGAAGATCCCCGACCCCATGCCATCGGGAGGACGGCCCGACAAGTCCGATCCGATGTACTGGAATCGGCTCTATCGGCAGGGCGCCGACGGCACCTTCACCGACGTCAGCGAGAAGGCGGGGGTCACGGGAATGCCGCAGGACCACTACGGCATGGGGGTCGCCGTCGGCGACTACGACAGCGACGGCCTCGCCGACCTCTACGTCACGAGCTACGGCGCGAACACGCTCTATCGCAACACCGGGCGCGGCACCTTCGACGACGTCACTGCCCGGGCTGGTGTCGCCGCCGGCGGCTGGAGCGCGAGCGCCGGATTCCTCGACTACGACAACGACGGCCACCTCGATCTCTTCGTATCGCGGTACCTGGAGTGGAGCTTCCTGCACAATCGGTACTGCGGCGAGAAGAAACCGGGGTACCGCGCATACTGTCATCCCGACAACTTCGAGGGGGTGGCCAACATGCTGTTCCGCAACAACGGCGACGGCACGTTTACCGACGTCTCCACGCGGACGGGCATCGCCGGCGCCAGCGGCAAGGGGCTTGGCGTGGCGTTCGCCGACTACGACGACGACGGGCGGATGGACATCTACGTGGCCAATGACTCGGTTCCGTGTTTCCTGTTTCGGAACAAGGCCGATGGCACGTTCGTCGAGGAGGGCCTGCTTGCGGGCGTCGCGTTGAACGAGGACGGAAAGACCTTTGCCGGCATGGGCGTCGACTTCGGCGACTACGACAACGACGGGCGCCCGGACGTCATCGTCACCAACCTCTCGAACGAGCGGTACCGACTCTTTCGCCACAACGGCGACGGGAGCTTTCGCGACGCCACCAACACCGCCGGCATCGGTGGCGCGACGCTCGCGTTCTCGGGCTGGAGCGCGCGGTTCTTCGACTACGACAACGACGGCTGGAAAGACATATTCGTGGCCCAGGGACACGTGATGGACACGATCGAAAAGACGTCGCCCAACCTGCGATACCAGCAGCCGCCGCTGCTGCTGCGCAACGAGAGCGGACGCTTCGTGCGGGTCATCGCCGGCGCGGCCTTCCAGCAGGACTGGGCCGGCCGCGGCGCGGCGTTCGGCGACCTCGACAACGACGGCGACCTGGACGTGGTCGTGAACAACGTCGGGCAGCGAGCGGTCGTGCTCCGCAACGACGGGGGGCACGCGCGCGGATGGCTGCGCATCGTGACGCGCGGCACGCGCTCGAACCGGGACGGCATCGGCTGCAAGGTGAAGGTCGTTGGCACGTCCGGGTTGACGCAGCACTTCACGGTGACGACTGCCGTGGGCTACCTGTCGGCCAGCGACAAACGACTGCTGGTCGGCCTCGGTGCCGATCGATCGGCGAAGCTGGTCGAGCTGCGCTGGCCGTCGGGGATCGTCCAGACCTTCACGGACGTGCCGGCCGGGCAGACCCTGGTCGCCACCGAGCCGGCGGGCACTCCGCCGGCGCGAAGGGCCCGCCGATGATCACGACCCGCCGGACGCTGCTCGCCCTGTTGGCCGGTACTGCAGCGGACGCCTTCGCCCAGGGCGTGTCGTCGCGGGCAGTGAAACCGCAGCCGCGCGGCAAGCCATCAGGCCTGCCGTTCAACGCCCGCTTCACCGACGTGGCGCGCGAAGCCGGCCTCACCCAGCCGAGCATCTACGGGGGCGTCGACACCAAGCAGTACATCGTCGAGGTCGTCGGCTGCGGCGTCGCCTTTCTCGACTACGACAACGACGGCTGGCTCGACGTGCTGGTGCTGAGCGGGACGCGCCTCGATGGCGCGCCGGCGGGGGCGACCAATCGGCTCTACCGGAACAACCGCGACGGCACCTTCACCGACGTCACCGCCAAGGCCGGCTTGACGCGGGTCGGCTGGGCCTCGTCGGTCACCGTCGGCGACTTCGACAACGACGGCTTCGACGACCTCTTCATCACCGGCTACGGCTACGACGCGCTCTATCGCAACAACGGCGACGGCACCTTCACCGACGTCACCGCCAAGGCCGGCTTGACGCCGACGGCCACGCGCTACGGCGCCGGCTGCACCTGGATCGACTACGACCGCGACGGCCGGCTCGATCTGCTCGTCGCCCGGTATCTCGACACCACATTGGAGAAGCTGCCGAAGCCCGGCGAGAGCGGCGACTGCCGCTGGAAGGGTGTGCCGGTCAACTGCGGCCCGCGCGGCCTGCCGACCGGCTACGTGCAGTTGTTCCACAACAACGGCGACGGCACCTTCACCGACGTGAGCCGGGCATCGGGCGTGGCCGCTGCCACCAAGTCGTATCCGATGACCACCGTGGTGGCCGACTACGACGGCGATGGCTGGCCCGACATCTACGTGGCCTGCGACTCGACGCCGAGCTGGCTGTTCCGCAACCAGCGCGACGGCACCTTCCGCGAGGAGGCGCTCGAGCGCGGCGTGGCGCTCAGCGAGGACGGCCTCGAGCAGGCCGGGATGGGCGTCGCCACCGGCGACTTCGATCTCGACGGCAGCCTGGATCTGTTCAAGACGCACTTCGCCGACGACACCAACGGGCTCTACCGCGGCGACGGCACCGGCTTCTTCGACGACGTGACGATCCGCGCCGGGATTGGCGTCGAGACCCGCTACGTCGGCTGGGGCGTCGGGATGGTCGATCTCGACAACGACGGCCTGCCCGACGTGTTCATGGTCACCGGCGGCGTCTACCCGGAGGTCGAACGCTCGCTGCCGGCCTACCCGTTCCGGACGCCGCGCCTCGTCTTCCGCAATCTCGGCAACAGCCGCTTCGAGGAGCTGATCGAGGAGGCGGGACCGGGCGTCGCGGCGGTGCACACGAGCCGCGGCTGCGCCTTCGGCGACTTCGACAACGACGGCGACGTCGACGTCCTGATCTGGAACATGAACGAGCCGCCGTCGCTGCTGCGCAACGACGTCTCGGGCACCGGCCACTGGCTGAAGGTGCTGCTGGTCGGCGTGACCTCCAACCGCAGCGCGATCGGGGCGCGGGTGACCGCGCGCTACGGCGGTCGTACGCAGGTCCAGGATGTCACCGGGCAGGCGAGCTTCTACTCCGTCAACGACCGGCGCCTGCATTTCGGCCTGGGGCCGGCCACCGCTGCCGACCTGACCATCCGCTGGCCGAACGGGGCGACGGAGAAGATCGCCAATGTCCGTTCCGATCAGTTCGTGGTGATCCGCGAAGGCGCCGGGATCCTGCGCACCCAGACGTTCAAATAGTCGGTGCGCCGCCGGCTGTCACGTCGTCGGGGCGCTGGTTCCCCGGCAGGCGCGCGGCGAACGAGAACGCTTCCCAGTGGTGGTAGCAGAGCACCCAGCGCTCGTCGAGCGGACTGATCGTCACGTCATCAGAGCCCGGATAGCAGAAGGCCTCCCACAGCGCCGTGAACGTGCGCCACGAGGTCTCGAGCGCCAGCGCGCGATCCCAGCCGACCACGATGCGCTCGCCATCGGCGACGGGCAGGGCGGTGAGGGCGCGCCGCGTGCGTTCGACGTCAGCGGCGTTCTCGCACGGGGCTGGAAGCTGGATGCCGGGCGGATGCTCGCCCTGATGGTAGGCGGCGCACGCCTCGGCGAGCCGCGGCTCGAGCTCCGCGGCCTTGGTGGCGCTCAGCGGTCGCACGTCCTCACGCGCGTCCGCTGGCAGCTGCAGCCAGCGGTCGTCGGTGAACCGCCAGGCGAGCGGGAATTCCGCCATCGGCACGAAGTCGGACGGCGACACGGCGATCATCTCGAGGCTTCCGGTCAGGGCTTCCGGTGTCGGCCGAGCCACCGGATCCGTCCGGTCAGCGAGCGCCCCGGACTGCCATAGAAGGTGCCGAAGTCCGCCGATTCGACGGTGCCGTTCACGCTGGACGGGTTGTTGTGGCCGGTCAGGTTGCTCAGGCTGGCGCGAAGCGACCACGCCTGGCCGAACAGGTAGGTGCGGCGCTCGAGGCCGAGCGTGAAATCGAAGTAGTCGGGAAAGCGGCGCGCGTTGGTGGCGCCGACCACGAAGCCGGCGCTGTCGGCTGCGGACCACGGGAAGCCGCTGCGGTACTCGATCAGGTACGACACCGACCACGGCTTGCGGAATGTCGGCAGATAGGCCCAAGTCACGACGCGGTGCGGCGTGTCCCACGAGAGCGGGCCGGTGTTGTCGGCCGCGACGAAGTAGCTGTCGGGCGTGTTGCCGAGGACAGCGTTCGAGCGCGCCGACGATCGCGTGTAGCCGACCAGCCAGCCGTACTCGGCGCCGAAGCTCTGTCGCAGCCGGATCTCGCCGCTGTCGTAGGTCTCGGTGCGACGGCTTTCGAGGGTGTAGATCGCGTCGATGTCGGCGCTGGGCAGACCGAAGTAGGCCAGGCCATGCCGGCCGCGGCGACGCAGGCC
>JANOIR010000505.1:0-8546 GCA_031407765.1 Vicinamibacteraceae bacterium | reverse complement strand
GCCGTGTTGTTCCGGCACCTTGGTGCAGGGCGTCGCCGACTACCCGTTGAACGTCTACTTCCACGACGCCGACACGCTGCTCGTCAATCTGTTCGTGGCCTCGGACGTCGTGTGGAGGCGTCCTTCCGGTGTGGTCTCGATTGTCCAGCACACCGACTATCCCGCGTCGGATACCCTCCGCCTGACCATCCGCGAGCCCGGCAACGGGCGTTTCACCCTGAAGGTGCGCATCCCCGCCTGGGCGGCGGGCGCGACGATGCGGGTCAACGGCGCAACCGAGAAGGTCGCACCGGGAGCGCTCGCCGCGGTGAGGCGTGACTGGAAGGCCGGCGACACGATTGACCTGGTCGTGCCGCAGCCACTGCGCACCCTGTCGATCGACCCTCAGGCACCGAGCGTCGCGGCCCTGATGCGCGGGGCGGTGATGTACGTCGGTCTCAATCCGTGGGACGGCATCGGCGAGCAGCCGGTCGACCTGCCCGGATCGCTGTCGCCGATATCCGGATCGGATCAGGCCTACCGCACGGTGATCGCCGGACGCGATCTGGTATTCGTGCCGTACTTCACGGTCGACACGGAGAGGTACCACACCTACTTCCGAATCGCATGACGCTGCGCCGGTCGATGACCCGGCACCCGTTCAGACCTTTTTCACCTGCAGGTGGACGAAGGCGCCCTTCTTGTTGCCGACGACGATGTCGGGGAGGGCGTCGCCGTCGATATCCATCACCACGACCTGCGTGCCGACGCCGGAGTCCTTGTCGATCAGGTGAGGGACGAAGTCCGCGCTCCCGTCCTTCGCCCGCACCAGCTTGAACCAGTAGAGCACCGCGTCGTCGTTGCGGTCCGGATCGCCGGTGCGGCCGTGCGACCAGAAGCGCTTGCCGGTGATGATGTCCTGCAGGCCGTCGCCGTCCATGTCCACGAGCGCGATTGCGTGCAGCTCGGAGAACTTGACGCCATGCCGGTTCTCCTTCGGGTCCTTGTTCATGAACACGTGCGGACGGAACGCGATCGCGTCGCCTTCCCGGTACTGCTCGAACCACGCCAGGCCGAAGCCGTGCGCGGCGAGGCCGGTGATGATGTCGTTCAGGCCGTCACCGTTGACGTCGTAGGCGTGCATCTGCGCGCCGCCCTCGCCCATCGGCTGCGCGTGGAACCGCCAGACCGGGTCGCCGGCGAGTGAGGCTGGCTGCTGCCACCAGCCGTTCTTCTCGAGCAGGTCCAGGCGCTTGTCGCCGTCGACGTCGCCGATGCCCAGGCCGTGGGTGAAGTTGCCGTACTTGTTGTCGGGCGTGATGGCACGAAACGGCCACGGCTTCGACGGGTCCGACCAGTCGGGTTGGGCGTAGCCGAAGCGGCCCTTCGTGATGCACACGAGCTCCGGCCGGCCGTCGCCCGTAATGTCCGCGAAGGTCGGCGACTCGTTGTCCGTCTGCTCGAAGACGACGTGGCGCCGCCAGTGCGCCTCGCCGCCCTTCGGGTTCTCGTACCACGACGTCTCCTTGCCGGGGAAGCCGACGACCAGGAGATCGGTCCAGCGGTCCCCGTTGAAGTCCTGGGGGAAGACGAAGAAGTTGTCCGAGTAGGCGTTGGCCGTGCCGAGCGTGCCTTCGAAACCAGGCACGGTGACGTGCGTCATGGGGCCGAGCTTCAGCTGGAAGGTGGTCCGTGCCGGATAGAACTCGTGGCGCTTCGTGAAGCTCGGTCCTTCCCACCACCACGGTCCGGCGATGATGTCGCGGACGCCGTCGTTGTTCAGGTCGGCGGCGCTGGCGCCCTCGCTCCAGAACTGATCGTGCAGCTGGATCCGCGTGAACGCCGGCGCCTGCTGCGCGGGTGCGGACGTCACCAGCGCGACGAGGAGGGCGGCAACGGCAGCGGCGTGGCGCGATCGGGACATGGTGCGGCCTACCGGGCGGGAGCAGCCGACGGAGCGTCGGGCTTGTTGACGATCTGGGTGATCCCGCTGAGCAGCGACCGCTGCTGCTCGGCATTCGTCGTCCGGCCGAGCCGATCGGACAACACGAGGAGCGCCGGCGGCGTACCGACGTCGGCGATCCGCTGCACGGTAAAGGCGAACAGGCGGGACAGCGCGGCGTCCGCCGCGAGGTCGAGGGCGCGCGGCATGTCCTGCGCGACGAGCGGCTCGGCCGCATACCACACCATCAGCGTCTGGTTACTGTGGGTGGCGTCGGCCGCGCGGCCGGCGAGCGCGGCCACGACGTCCCACCGCTGCTCGACCGGCACCCGCTGCAGCGCGCTCGCCAGCTGGAGCCGCACCAGCGCCGACGCGTCGTCGCGCGCGAGTCCGGCGAAACGCCGGAGAACGGTATCGGACGGCTGGCCCGCCTCCACCAGGAGGGTGATCGCCCAGCCACGCACGTATTCGCTGGCGTCGTCGAGGAGCGCGACGAGATCCGCCTCCGTGAGCCCGCCGGTGACGTGGAGCGCCCACAGGGCGCGGAGCCTTCGCGTGTCGTCGGTCTGCCCGGCCAGCAGCCGCTTCAGAGCCGCGTGCACGGCCGCGTCCGCACCACGCTCCTGGAGCAGCCGGCGCGCATGCTGGACGTACCAGTCGTTGCGGTGCAGCTGCATTGCGACCAGCTCGGACGAGGGCAGCCTGGCGAGATCGACCCGCACGGGCCGATCGCTCGCGTGGCTGATCTTGAAGATCCGGCCCATCGTCTTCTGGTGCAGCTCCGGGTTGGTGCTGTGGCACTGGTTCTTGTCGTACCAGTCGATCACGTGCACCGAGCCGTCGGGGCCGTACTGGAAGTTCAGCATCTGGCTCCAGGCATCGTTGGCGAGCAGGAAATCTGGGCCGTGAGATGCCGTGTACCCCGAACCCGATCGCTCCAGGCGATCCATGTTCGCCCGGAAGCCGTGGATGTTGTGCATCAGGATCGCGTTGCGATACTCGGCCGGCCAGCCGTCGCCCCCGAGATAGATCATCGCGCCGGCGTGGGCGTGGCCACCTCCGGCCGAGCCCGAACGGCCGTTGGCGGCATGCGGCCCCTTCGTGCCCACCCAGTGCCGGTGATCGGCGATGGTCTGGATGTCGTCGTAGGTGTGGCGATTGAAGTGCTTGTACGCCTGCCGCTCGTACCGTCCCCCCTGGACGATGTGGAACAGGTGCTCGATGACGCAGGCGGTCGCGAAGGCGTGGCCGTAGTCGTTGAAGTCGAGCCCCCACGGATTGCTCGTGCCCTCGGCGAATCGTTCGAAGACGTGCCGCGTCGGGTGATAGCGCCAGATCCCGCCGTTGAGCGGCGTGCGGTCGGCGTCAGGCGAGCCGGGCTTGCCGACCTTCGAGTTCGTGAACACCCCGTGGGTGCCGTACAGCCAGCCGTCCGGCCCCCAGCGGAAGGTGTTCAGCGTCTCGTGGGTGTCCTCGTAGCCCCATCCGTCGAGCAGCACCCGCGGTGGCCCGGACGGGCGATCGGCGCCCGCCTTCATCGGGATGAACAGTAGGTGGGGAGCGGCGCCGACCCAGACCCCGCCGAACCCGACCTCGAGGCCGCTGACGAGGTTGAGATTGTCGATGAACACCTTGCGCCGGTCGAGCCGCCCGTCGCCATTCGTGTCCTCGAAGATCAGGATGCGATCGCGGCCCTGGCCCTCCGGCGCGCGCAGCGGGTAGCCGTGCGCCTCCGCCACCCAGAGGCGGCCGCGATCGTCGATCGCGAAGGCAATCGGTCGGACGACGTCGGGCTCGGCGGCGGCCAGCGTCACGGTGAACCCTTGCGGTACCGTCATCGCGCGCGCCGCCTCGACGCCCGACAGGCCGGCATGGGCCGCGGTCTCGAGCGGCGGGAGCGCGTTGGTGTCAGACGGCGTGATCTCATCGGGGAAGAACGGCCGCTCGGCGTGAAAGCGGAACCGGTCGAGCGCGATGTGCGCCCAGGGGCTCTCCTGCAGGTACGACGCGGTCGGGGCGCCGGTCTCGTCGTCCACGAGGCGGACCACGATGACCTTGCTCGCCTGCGCCCTGAGATCCACGACCACGGGACGCAGGCTGGCCGCGTCGGAACCTGACACGGAGAAGAGCACCTGGCCGTCCTCGACCCGGACGATCTCGACGCGCGTCGTGCGGAACGCGCCCCCGGAGACCAGGAAGCTGGCATACGGGTGGGTGACCGGGAACGGCGCCGAGGTGAGCACGCCGCGCCGCGCGCTGCCTCCCGGGCGGCTGCTGACCCAGTAGTCGCCGGCCCGATCGTCGGGGGCGTCACGCAGTTCCGGCGAACGGCCCGCCGCCTTGACGATCGAGAACGCGTCGCCCGTCGCCGTCCAGTCCGAGAGCGAGCCGGCTTCGAAGTCGAGATTGAGCGTCCGCTGACCCGCAGTCGGGGCGGTGCCCTCGTCGGACGTCGTCCGCGGCTCGTCGGAGACGTCCAGCCGGCCCTCCATGCCCGAGATCCGGTGGCCCGGCAGCGTGCAGTAGTAGGCGTCGCTCTGCTCGGCCTTGAACGTGATCGACGTGGTCTCGCCCCGCTCGAGAATCTGCTGGCTCTTCACCGGCTGCTTCTCGAGGGCGATGTCGTGGACCATCACCTCACCGTTGACGATGGTGATGCGGACCGTCTCGCCCGTGCGGGCCCACAGCGTGGGGTTTCGAATCCCCCCGATGTTCCCGCCGATGCCCCGATAGCCCAGCATCGTGGCCTCGAGGCGGTACTCGCGATCGATGCGGACGCGGGGCTGTGCCGCCTGTCCGTCGAGGTCGGCACGCCCACCGAGGAGGAAGGGCAGAGCGTAGAGCAGGGCGGACTGGCGGCTTGGCACGTCGGTTCGGCCTCCGAGATCGATGGTGCGGCGGCGAGTGTACTGCCTCAAGCCCATTCCGCGCATAGCCGACGCGTATGGCGCTCGACCAGTCGCAAGGCGTACTCGTGTTGAAACTTGACCAACTTGACCAAGCGAGATGCCCGCCGTATCCTGTGGGTAGCGATGAAGTCGGTCAATCTCTACGAAGCCAAGACGCAGCTCTCCAGCCTGGTTGAGGAAGCGGCCGAGGGCGAGAGGATTGTGATCTCGAAGAGCGGGGTGCCTCGAGCCATGCTCGTGCCGCTCCCGAAGAAGGCGCACAAGCGAAAGCCTGCAGGCGCCCTTCGGATCAGCTACATCGCGGACGACTTCGACGATCCCGATCCGGACATCGCGGCGATGTTCGGCGAGGACGGCGGCTCCCGCTCCTGAGGCATGGACCTCCTGCTCGATACCCACGTTCTTCTGTGGTGGGACCGCGACGACCCCAAGCTCTCGGCGGAGGCTCGCGCGGCCATCGCCGACATCGACAACCGCGTGTTCGTCAGCGCGGCCAGCCCTTGGGAAATCGCGATCAAGGCCAAGAAGGGCAAGCTGCGATTCACGGGATCACCTGCGGCGCTGATCGAGGCCAACGGCTTTCTTCCGCTTGCCATCTCGCCGGCGCACGCCGAGGCAGCCGGATCGCTGGCGTGGGACCACGCAGACCCGTTCGATCGGGTGCTCATCGTTCAGGCGCAACACGAGCGGCTCGTGCTCGTCCACGTCGACGCCAATGTGCGAGTCTTCCCGGGCGTAACGCAGCTTTGGGCCGGCCGCGCCTGACGCGGTCTGGCAACGTCATTCGGGCCGAGCCCAGATGACGCAGGTGACCACTTTGCGGCCGTTGCCGCTGCGGCAAGCGCCGGTCAGTAGGTGATCAGCGAGCCGTCTTCGACTTCTTCGTCCAGGACATCGGCCATCAGGACGCGGAGGTTGCCGGCGTTGGTCGCGTAGAGCAGCGCGGTCGACGGCGTAATCACGCGCTGGCGCACGAGCTTCTCGAGCTCGCCGTCGAAGTACTGCATCCCGTCCATCTCGCTGTCGCGCATGGCGTCGAGCAGCGTCTTGCCCTCGCCCTCGCCGCACTCCATGTAATCGCGCGTGCGCAGCGTCGATTTCAGGATCTCGAGCACGGCGACGCGGCCGCCTTCCTTTTTCGGGATCAGGCGCTGCGACACGAAGTAGCGGAACGACGCCGCGAGGCGGCCGCGGACCGCACGCTGTTCGCCGCCATCGAAGGCGCCGACGATGCGCTCGACGGTCTTCGAGGCGTCGATGGTGTGCAGCGTGGAGAAGACGAGGTGCCCGGTCTCGGCGGCGGTCAGCGCGATCTCGATCGTCTCGCGATCACGCA
Source organism: Vicinamibacteraceae bacterium (assembly GCA_031407765.1). Taxonomy (GTDB): domain Bacteria; phylum Acidobacteriota; class Vicinamibacteria; order Vicinamibacterales; family Vicinamibacteraceae; genus JBDSLU01. The sequence goes on along the minus strand of JANOIR010000505.1, from coordinate 2,380 downwards.
TCTCGCCGACGAGGATCACCTTCGGGGACTGACGCAGCGCGGCCCGCAGGGCCAGGGCGAAGGTCGGCGTGTCGCTGTGCAGCTCACGCTGGTGGACGGTCGCCTTCTTGTGGAAGTGCAGGAACTCGATCGGATCCTCGATGGTCAGGATGTGATCCGCCCGGGTCTCGTTGATCAGATCGATGAGCGCCGCGAGCGTCGTCGACTTGCCCGATCCCGTCGGCCCGGTGACCAGCACGATGCCGTTCTTCAGCTCGGCGATGTCGACCAGCGCCTTCGGCAGATTGAGCTCACCGAGCGTCGGCACCTTCGGGGCGATGGCGCGCATGACGATCGCGAAGCTGCCGCGCTGGCGAAAGACGTTGACGCGGAAGCGGGCCCGCTCGGGAAGCGAGTACGAGAGGTCGCAGGCGCCGTGTTCCTGGAGCGCGTGCAGCGCGGTCCGGTTGTCGCCGATGATGTCGCGGGCGATGCGCGCGGTGTCGGACACGTGCAGCATCGGCAGCGCTTTGATTTCCACGGGCGACAGCTCGCCGTGTTTCTCGACCTGCGGCGGCCGCCCGGGCGAGAAGATCAGGTCGCTGATGCCGCTGCCCGAATCGAGCATCGTCCAGATCACGGACGACGTGCTGAAGGTCGGCGGCACGGCCGGCAATGGTCCGAACAGGTGATCGGCTATGGTCGAGAGATCAACGTTCATCATGTGTCGCAGCGGGACCTCGGGCATGCGGAAAGCAGAGCCCACAGGAGGTATCGGCGCCTGCAGAGGTTTCGTGACCGCGCGGCGGGCGGCAGCGGCGCGAACCGCCGCGCAGCCGCGGGCAGCCGCGACCCTCTGCTAGAGTCGTGGCGTGACAGCTGATCCATCGCCGCCCCATACCAGACGGGTGCGGTACTCCGGGAAGCATCCGCGCGAGTTCCACGAGAAGTACAAGGAACTGAACGCCGGGCAGTACGCGGCGGATGTCGAGAAGATCGTGGCGTCCGGCAAGACCCCGGCCGGCATGCACCTGCCGATCATGGTCGCCGAGGTGCTCGAGGTCCTGCGTCCCGTAGCCGGGGACCTGGCCGTCGACTGCACGCTTGGCGGCGGCGGTCACGCCCGAGCGATCCTCGAGCGCATTCGCCCGGGCGGACGGCTGATCGGGCTGGATGTCGATCCGCTCGAGCAGCCGCGCACCGAAGCGCGCCTGCGCGCCGCTGGCTTCGATGCCGACGCATTCGTCACGCGCCACGCGACGTTCGCGGGATTGACACAGGTGCTCGCCGCCGAGGGCATCGCCGCCGTGAACGTCGCGATCGCCGATCTCGGCGTGTCGTCGATGCAGATCGACAATCCGGATCGCGGCTTCAGCTACAAAGGCGCGGGGCCGCTCGACATGCGCATGAACCCGTCGCGAGGCGAGCCGGCGTGGCAGCTCCTGGCCCGCCTCGATGAGGACGCGCTGTCGGCCGTGCTCGACGAGAACGCCGACGAGCCTTACGCGGCGCTGATCGCGCAGGTGCTGAAGCGCATCCCGGTGAAGACCACTGACGCCCTCGAGCGCCTGGTGCGCACCTCCCTCAACACGGCCCATCCACAACTGGAGAAGACCGACGTCAAGATGTCGGTGCGGCGCACCTTCCAGGCCCTGCGCGTGGCCGTGAACGACGAGTTCTCCGCGCTGGACGCACTGCTGCGCGCCTTGCCGCTGTGCCTGGCACCCGGTGGCCGCGTCGCGATCATCACCTTCCACTCCGGGGAGGACCGTCGCGTGAAGAAGTCGTTCCAAGCCGGCGCCCGCGCCGGCGTCTACGGCGAGGTGGCGAAGGAGGTCATTCGCTCGGCAAAGGAGGAGACCTTCGCGAATCGACGCGCGGCGGCGGCGAAGCTGCGCTGGGCGGTGAAGGCTCGTCCCTGAGCCCGCCGGCCAGGCGCGGCGCCGCAGACGGTGGAGGGCTGGCACAAAGTAGACTGTCTACATAAAACCGTGTAGGCTTTCTACACAATGGCACCCAAGCCGCCGTCCAGGGTCGAGCTCCTGCGTGGCACCCTCGATCTCCTGATCCTGCGCACGCTGCTGCCTGGACCGAGTCACGGCCATGCCATTGCCAAGCACATTCAGCGGACCTCGGAAGACCTGCTGAAGGTCGAAACCGGGTCGCTGTACCCGGCCCTCTACCGGCTCGAGGCCAACGGCTGGATCGCGGCGTCCTGGGAGCTGTCCGAGAAGGGCAAGCGCGCCCGGTATTACCGAATCACCCCGCTGGGACGCAAGCAGCTCGCCGCCGAACAGTCGAAGTGGGACGCCTTCGCCCGCGCCATGGGCCTGCTGCTGAAGCCAGCCGGAGAGGAGGGACGATGACCCCGCTCGTTCGAAAGTTGAAGTGGTGGCTCGAC
>JANOIR010000534.1:0-3521 GCA_031407765.1 Vicinamibacteraceae bacterium | reverse complement strand
CGAGCCAGGCAACGGCACGTACCAGTTGACGCCGAGACTCGGTGTCGCGCACTGCTGCATGAAGGCCAGGGTCTGCAGCACGTCGGCTTCAGTCTCGCCCGGGAAGCCCAGGAGCATGCTCGCGTGGTACGGGAAGCCGAGCTTCTCATGAAGGGCGACGGCGCGTTCGTTGTCGCTCGTCTTGCAGCCCTTGGCCATCAGATCGAGAACGCGTTGACTGCCCGATTCGAATCCATAGAACAGGAACCGGCAGCCGGCTCGCCACATCAGCCGGAGCAGTTCCTCGTTGACCTGGTTCGGCCGGATGTTCGCGTGCCACTCGATCTTCTCCGCGAGTCCGCGGCCGATCATCAATTCCGAGAATTTCACAATGAGCTTCCGGTTGTTCCCGATCGTCGAGTCGGTGAAGTACACGCTGTCGACGCCGAACGCCCGGTGCATGTAGTCCACCTGTTCGACCAGGTACTCGGCCGAATGAAAGCGGACCGACGAGAGGGTTGGATACGCGCAGAAGCTGCACTTATAGACGCAGCCACGGCCCATGATCAGATCGAGGCTGCTGGTGAACCGCGTCTTGATCTTGCCGCGCGAAGGCTGCGCGTAGAACCGGTAGTCCACCAGCGACCAGTCCGGGAACGGCAGCTCGTCGAGCACTTCCTGTTTCGGACCGACGTCACTAACGGGGTGCTCGACGGACACGATGCCAGGTATCGACCGGGCATCGCCCGTCTCCGCGAAGCGGAGCAGGCTGACGTCGGCTTCGCCGACGAAGGCGAGGTCGAACCCCATGTTCCGCAGCGTCAGCTCCGGCTCGGTCGAGGCGTGGATGCCGCCGGCCACGAACACGGTCGACAGTCCTGCGCCGCGGCAGGCCGCGCGGGCGGCTTCCACCGCGCGGATCGTCTCCAGGTAATGGATCGAGAAGAAGCCGAAGCCGAGGATGTCGGGGCGGAAGGCGACGATGTCGGCCTGCAGCTTGGCCAGGATGGCGTCGACGCTACCATCGGCGACGATCAGATCGCGGATCATGTCCACGATCGCGACGTCGTGGCCGTGCTTGCGAAGCAGCGTTGCCAGCAGGACGAGCGAGTACGGTCCGTTGCGCCACTGCTCCGCGACAGCCTGTCCGATCAGGCCTTCATCGTGGTAGTTCCACGGCTGCACGAGCATGACGCGGGCCATAGGCACCTGACGGACGCCCCGACATGATAGAACACGCCGGCGGTGGTCGCCCGTATGGACCAATCGGCGGCGCGCCCCAGGGACTTGAGGGAAATCGTCCGCGCTCAGCGTCGTTTGGTCAGCTCGAACCAGTTGAACTCGATGCCCCCGTGGCCGAAGTTCCGGCTCCAGTTCAGCGAGAATTCCGGGCCGAACAGCTGGCGGACCTTGTCATCGTCGTACCACTCGATCCAGGGCGTCCGCTCGCCATCGCACAGTCGGCCGAACTCCTCGAAGCTGGTGGCGCCGACGGCCTCGTACCGTTCGCGCGGGTAGGCCAGCATCAGCACGAGTCCGCCGGGGCGAAGCCAACGCACCAGCGACGCCGCTTCCCGGCGGCTGAGCTCGAACGGGGCGTTGTGGAGTGAGCCGACGAACAGCAGCCCGTCCACCTCGTGCGGGAGCCGGATGTCGAGGACATCGTCGGCGAGGCAGGTCTCGACGTCCAGCTGCTTCAGCTCGGCGATGCGCTGCAACAGGCGGAGGTTGTCGTCGACGATGTCGACGAACGTCACGCGCGCGCCGTGGGCGGAGAAGAAGAACCCGTCGATTCCGAGGCCAGGGCCCACGTCGGCCACGTCGAGACCGGCGAGCCGGTCCCTGTAAAGATCCTGGAACCAGCCCCGCACCTCGGGAACGGCGGTCTCGCTTCGGCCACGCTCCCAGTAGGCCATGAGCGACGCGTCATCGAGGGCCAGCAGGTCGGCGGTGAAGACGCGCTCCTCGCGGGTACCGGGGACCTCGCGCCACTTGTCGCGCGTGCGTTCGATGAACACCGGCCACTCCGACGGGTCCATGAGGTCAGCCCTTCTGCTCGAAGGCCACGAAGAACGACCCCCAGTAGGCCTCGAGTGTCGGCGAGTGCGATCGGAAGTAGCGTGCCTCATCGGGGCCGGCCAGCGCGCGCAGCGGGCGGCCGTCCGGCAGCCGCGAACGATCGTCTTGCAAAGGTCGCAGCGCGGTCAGGCTTTCGCAAGTCGCGCGGAGGTTGACGTTGGAGAACGCCGGGCCGTTCATCGCCACTGCGTCGGGATGCATCGCGCAGCGGCGGAAGAACGCCTGCTCGTCGGCGGGCTCGAAATCGAAATACTCGCACCCGAACAGGAACAGGCCGCCCGGACGCAGCCAGCGCTCAATCTCGTGGAACGCCGTCAGGCGCTCAGCGTCCGTGAAGTGATCGAAGCTCCCGTTCGACGTTACCAAATCGAAATGGTCGGCCGAGAACGGCAGTGGCTCGCCAGCGGATTGACGGAGCAGGCGATACCGCGGCCGCTCGGGCGGCCACGTGAACGAGTCGAGAAACACGTACTGGTCCGCCTCGGGCCAGAGTTCAGCAATTTCCTCGCTGGTGCCTGCGCCGACGTCCAGCACGCGCCGGATCTGGAGCCCCTGGGTGTAGCGGGCGCCGACGCGCCTGATCAACTCCTTGGTCTCGCAGTCACGCGCCCAGACGAACGTGTTCATCGGTGGCATGTGACGGGAATCAGCGCGCCGCCGTACCCGTCCAGAGCGCGGCGAGCCGCGCATCGGCGGCGGTGTCCGCGCCCGGTGCAGGCCCGCGGCCGAGGACGTGGTAGCGGTCGGCAGCGTCTGCCGGGATGCGATCGCGCAGGAGCCGCCACGCGTCGACGATCGCCAACGACGGCCGGCGCGCCAGCACGCTGGCCCAGTCGAGCGCGGCGAAGGCGGGATCCGGTGTGGCGACCACGACGACGTCGGCCGCCTCGACGACCTCGACTGCGCTCGCCGCGACCTGCACGCCGTCGTGACCGGGCAGCGCGGCGACCAGCGGATCGAAGGCGAGCACACGCCAGCCGCGTGCCAGGCAGGCGTCGGCGAGGGCCGCGCCTTGCGCCGCTTCGACGACGTGCGAGGCCGGCTTGTAGGCGAGGCCCAGGATGCCGACGGTGCCGCCGGGTGGCACCAGGGGCGCGATGCGCGCGACGACGCGCGCCGGGATCTTCACGTTGGCGGCGTCGGTTGCCTCGGGCCCGAGCGCCGGCGCATCGAGCGCGCGCGCCAGGAAGGCGAGCGCGACGTTGTCGCGCGGGAAGCACGGACCGCCGTAGCCGAGCCCGCCGGTCAAGTAGCGCGAGCCGATGCGGCGGTCTGAGCCGAGCGCGTGCGTCACCACGTCCACGTCGGCTCCGGGGATCGCCTCACACAGCGCTGCGAGCATGTTGGCGAACGTGATCTTCATCGTCACGAAGCTGTTGACCGAGATCTTGGCGAGCTCGGCGTTCTCGAGGCTCATGCGCCGGGCCGGGGCGTGGTTGGCCATCACCTGCGCGTAATACGCC
>JANOIR010000527.1:0-10592 GCA_031407765.1 Vicinamibacteraceae bacterium | reverse complement strand
GCCTGCGCGGGCCGCAGACGGCGGGCCTGCTGCTCGGCCGCAAGGACCTGGTCAAGGCCGCCTGGGTCCACAGCGCGCCGCACCACGGCCCGCATCGCGGCTACACGGTCGGCAAGGAAGAAGCGATCGGCATGCTGGCCGCGGTCGAGACCTGGGTGAAGCGCGACCACGACGCGGAGTGGAAGCGCTGGACCGGCTGGCTCGATCTGATCGCGGCGAAAGTGAAGACCGTCGACGGGGTGACCACCGAGATCGCGCAGCCGGTCGGCCTGTCGAACAAGACGCCGTCGCTGCGGGTGCGCTGGGATCGCGCCAAGCTGGGCGTCGGTGGTCCCGAGGTCGTCCGCGCGCTGTTCACCGGGGAGCCGCGCATCACCATGACCGCATCGGGAGGCGGGGACGCCGGCGATCGGACGGTGATCACCGGGACCGGCGTCTCGATCACTCCGTACATGATGGCCGAGGGCGACGCGCAGATCATCGCCGACCGCCTGCACGCCGTGCTCAGCAAGCCGCCCGTCACGCCGGTGACGACGCCGGCGCCGCCGGCCGCCGATCTTTCCGGCGGCTGGGACGTCAAGATCCAGTACGCGGCCAGTGCCTCCACCCATCGGTTCCAGCTGCGTCAGAAGGGCGCGGAGATCGAGGGTTCGCACCAGGGCGACTTCATCACCCGTGACCTCACCGGCTCGATCGACGGCGACGCGGTGCGCCTGCGCAGCAACGTCGGCGAGGAAGGCGGCGACGCTTTCTCGTTCCAGTTCACCGGCAAGGTCGCCGGTGATCAGCTGACCGGCACGCTCGACATGGCCGAGTATCTCGGGGCGACCTTTACGGCGACGCGGCGTGTTGGTGGGCGGCGGCGCGCATGAAGCGGAAGGCCTCGCTTCTTGCCATCGCCGCGGGCCTGGTGGCGACGGTGGTCGCCGGATCGGCGCAAGCGCCGGCTACACCACCCGCGGCGGCCGCCAAGTACGACCTGCTGCTCAAGGGCGGGCACGTGATCGACGCGCGCAACGGCGTCGACGCGGTGCGCGACGTCGCCATCGCCGGCGGCAAGGTGGCGCTCGTCGCGGCGTCGATCCCGGCCGCGGACGCCGGCAAGGTCATCGACGTGTCCGGCCTTTACGTCACGCCCGGCCTGATCGACATCCACGCGCACGTCTACACCGGCACCGGTGAGCCCAACTCCTACGCCGGCGACAACAGCGTCTATCCCGATGGGTTCAGCTTCCGCGTCGGCGTCACGACAGTGGTCGACGCCGGCGGATCCGGCTGGCGCAACTTCGAGGACTTCAAGACCCGGGTCATCGACCGCTCGCGCACGCGGGTGCTCGCCTTTCTCAACATCGTCGGCAACGGCATGCGGGGCGGGAAGTTCGAGAGCGAGCAGGCCGACATGGAGGCCAAGCCGGCCGCGGAGATGGCGCTGAAGCACAAGGGCACCATCGTCGGCATCAAGACCGCGCACTACACCGGGCCGGAGTGGACACCGGTGGACCACGCGGTCGAGGCCGGAACCGCCGCGAACATCCCGGTGATGGTGGACTTCGGCAACAACCATCCCGACACCAGGCCGCTCGCCGATCTGCTGACGAAGAAGCTGCGGCCCGGCGACATCTACACGCACATGTATTCGGGACTGCGCAACGAGCTGGTCGACGGCAAGCCGAACCCCGGCATGATCGAGGGCCGCACGCGCGGCGTGATCTTCGACGTCGGCCACGGCGGCGGCAGCTTCAACTGGGGCATCGCCGTGCCGCTGACGAAGGCCGGGTTCGCGCCCGACTCGATCTCGACCGACCTGCACATCAGCAGCATGAACGCCGGCATGAAGGACATGCTCAACGTCATGGGCAAGTTCCTCGCGCTGGGCGAGCCGCTGAAGACGGTGATCGCGCAGTCGACGTGGCACCCGGCCCGCGAAATCAAGCAGGACGGCCTCGGTCACCTGTCGCCAGGCGCCATTGCGGACATCGCCGTCCTGCGGCTCGAGAAGGGCAAGTTCGGCTACCTGGACATGTTCGGCGCGAAGCTCTCGGGCACCGAGCGGCTGGTCGCCGAGATGACGCTCAAGGACGGCAAGATCGTCTACGAGCTGAACGGGCTGTCGAGACCCGAGTGGTCGACCCTGCCCAAGGACTACAAGACGACCGGCGCGCCCAGCTGGGACGCTACGAGGAGGTGACGTGGGAAAGCCGACGACGAACGTGACGCGAGCGAATCGACGCAAGTTCCTGACAGGCGCCCCCGTGGCCGCGGCGGCCGCGATGGCGGCGGTACCGGCCGTGGCGGCGGCTCAGGGCACGCCGGCGGCGCCGGTGAAGAAGGTGCACTGGAACGGCGGCAAGCCGCCCGAGAAGACGCCGCTCTTCAGCGGCATCGTCCAGCACGGCAGCCTGATCTTCATCGCCGGCATCGGCGCGCACTTCGAGGGGGACATCAAGGCCCACACCAAGCACGTGCTCGACGAGATCCAGAAGCGCCTCGAGTCGGTCGGCTCGTCGATGACGAAGGTCCTGAAGGTCAACGTCTACCTCAACGACCTGAAGGACTACGCCGGGATGAACGAGATGTTCCTCGGCCGCTTCGGTCCCGAGCCGGGCGTGCGCACGACGATCGCGGCGGCCGGCGGCATCCCCGGCAACTCGCTCGTCGAGATCGACTGCATCGCCTGCGTCTGAGGCATCGCCGGGCGGGCCTGGAGGGACTCATGAGACGAGCTTCTGCACTCGTTGGCATCGTCTCGTGTGCCGTTTTCTTCGTATCGCACCCGATCGACGCGCATGCCCGCGACACGGCGACCGTCGACGGCGCGGCCGTGCACTTCACCGTACAGGGGAGCGGCACGCCCGCCATCGTGCTCGTGCACGGGTGGACGTGTGACTCGTCAAGCTGGGACAGGCAGGTGCCGGAGCTCTCGAAGGCGCACCGGGTCATCACGATCGACCTGCCCGGTCACGGCAAGAGTGCCCCGCCGCAAGGCGGAGCATTCTCGATGGGTCAGTTCGCCCGGGCGGTCGAGGCGGTGCGTAGGGCTGCGGGCGTGGACAAGGCCGTGCTCGTCGGCCACAGCATGGGGGCAACGGTCATCACCCGGTATGCCCAGGAGTACCCGACGCGTGTCGTCGCGCTGGTTCTGGTGGATGGCCTGCTGGCGGGTCCGGAGGTGCGGCCGCGCCTCCGCGAGATGATGGTGCTGCCGGCCACTGCCGACGAACCCGCGGTTCGCCGGGGGATGATCAAGTCGATGCTCTCCCCGGCCACGACCCAGGCCGACCAGGACAGGATCCTGACCATGATGATGGCGACGCCGGAGGCCACGGCTCGTGGCGCCATGGTCGCGATGCTCGCCGACGACGCGCTGAACAGCCAGCCCGTGCCGGCGCCGGCGCACGGCATCTTCGCCGCCCAAGAGCGACCACCGCTGGACTTCCTGATCAAAATGATCCCGGCTTTCCAGCGTGAGGATGTGCCAGGAACCGGGCACTTCCTCATGCTCGAAAAGCCCGCGGAGTTCAACCGCGCCCTCCTGGCGTATCTCGAGAGGCTGCCCGCCGCAAGCCGGTGATCGGTGTCGCCGCGAAGCCGGCGACTACGACCAGCCAAACTCAGTTGCTGCGCAGGAAGGCGACGACGTCGGCGACGTCCTGCGGCGTCAGCCCCAGCTGGGCCGCACTCATCATCAGCGACTTCGGCATCCGCCGCCGCGAGCCGACGCGGTTGGCCGGGATGATCTGCGTGACGCCGCCCATGCTGCGCATCATCAGCGGATCGCCCTGCTTGATCAGCACGCCCTGGATGGTCAGCCCGTCGTTGGTGCGCAGCTCCGTGCCCTCGTAGCCGTGCGCAATCTCGGCGCTCGGGTTCACCAGCGCCGTTGCCACGACCTCGGCCGACTTGCCGCGCCCCCAGCCGTCGAGGGCCGGGCCGAGCTCCGCGCCGGTGCCGCCGACGGCGTGGCACATCAGGCAGCGCGTGACGGTTTCCTTGCCGCGCGCGGCGTTGCCGGTGAGCTGGGCGATCTCGGGGATCGACAGCTGCGGCAGATCGGCCGGCGCCGCCGGCACCACGGTTTCACGCAGGGTGATCGCCTCCGGATCGTAGATGCCGGCTGCCTTCAGCGCCGGGCGCAGCCCGTGATCCGCCCAGTCGTTCGACATGCGGTTCAGCAGCCACCACGTTGCCGGCTCGCGCAGGGCGCTGTCGGGCTCGGCGAGCGCGAGCATCGTCTTCGACGCCGCCGGATCGCTGATGAAGGCCAGCGTGTCCATTGCCAGCCGGCGCTCGGCCAGGGTCAGCTTCGAGGATTTGGCTCGTGCCGTCAGGTCGGGCACCGCGGCGGGCACGTGCAGCCGCCACGCGATCCGGGCGAACGTCTCCGACCAGGTCACGGGATCGGCCTTGACGGCCAGGGCCTGCCGCAGCCGATCGTAGAGCGCGCCCTCCTTACCGGAGGCGCCGGTGCCCAGCGCTTCCAGGTAGCTGCGGTCCTGGCCGTCGAAGCCGCGGCCGATGTCGACCAGGATGTCGAGTGCCGCGGCGGCGGGCGTGTCGCGCAGCGACAGCGCGACTTCGCGTCGGACGCCGGGATCCTTGTCCTTGGCGAGGCGGGCCGCCACCGGCAGGACGTCGAGACCCGCGCGGCGCATGGCGCGGAGCGCCGTGATGCGCATCGCCGGATCGGTCTGCGACTCGGGCGTGCCGGCGCGCTTCTGGCCCTCCGGCCCGAGCTGGTAGAGGAGATAGATCGCCCGGCCGCGCACGAATGGACTCGGATCCTTGAGCAGCGCCGCGACCGGGTTCACCGCGGCCGCGCCGCGCGCCTTCAGCCCTTCGAAGCCGATGGCGCGGACGTTGACGGCGGGCGAGCGCAGCGCCGTGATCAGGCCGTCGACGGTCTTGGGGTCGAACGCCGGCGCCTTCGACGCGAAGCCCTTCGGCGCGATCCGGTAGATGGCGCCGGACGTGCTGTCGTCGAGGTCCTGGTGGCCGCCGACCCGCGCGTCGATCCAGTCGCTCACGTAGATGGCGCCGTCTGGGCCGACCGCGACGTCGGACGGCCGGAACAGCGAGGCGACCGCGCCGGTGACGCCCCCGCCGCCGCCGAGGAAGTCGGACCCCGCGTACTTCTGCTCGCGGTTCGAGGTGAAGAAGATCTTGCGCGGCAGGTCGAAGCCCGCACCAGCGCGCTTCGGCTGGTAGGAGAAGACCTCGTTGCGGCCGGCTTCGGCCGCGAAGAACGTCCCTTCCCAGGCCGCGCCGAGGGCGCCGGTCTCGTAGAACACGTTGCCGGTCGGTGAGCCGCCGCCGTAGACGTCACCGACCGGGGCCATGCCGGGGTCGTCCTGGCGCCACTCGGCGACCGGCGTCGACTGCCCGGGCCGGCGATCGGCCTGCCATGTCCGCTGGCCGTCGTTCGACGAGAAGCCGAAGTTGGCGTATTCCATCACCCAGCTGACGCGGCACGCCGGCGGGTCGTCATTGTCGTTCTGGAAGACGTCGCCGAGCGAGGTGACCGCCTGCTCGTAGCTGGTGCGGTAGTTGTGTCCGATGATTTCGGCGCCGGTGCCGTCCGGGTTCATGCGCACGGTGAAGCCGCCGGTGTAGACGTGGCCGTCGTCGCTCGGCTTGCCCGCCCACTGCGCCGGGTCGTTGGGGAACTTGAAGGGGCCGACCGGATCGGGCCGATACGAGCCGAAGACGCGGAAGGTCTTGCCCGACTTGTCGGTGAACATCCCGCCAGTGTTGCCGGAGTTGAACACCCACTTGCCGTCCGGACCGACGGTGACCGAGTGCAGCGAGTGGTCGTGGTTGATGCCCTGGAAGCCGGTCAGCAGCACCTCGCGCTTGTCGACCGCCGCGTCGAAGACCAGGTTGCGATCGACGTCGGTGTAGACGATCAGGTCGGGCGGCTGCGAGACCACCACCTTGTTGTCGATCACCGCCACGCCCAGCGGGGCGATCAGGCCGGGCTCCTGCACGAAGGTGTGCGTCTTGTCGGCCTGGCCGTCGCCGTTGGTGTCCTGCAGCACGACGATGCGGTCGCCCTCGGGCTGGCGCGCGTGATGCGACCGATAGCGGACGCCTTCGGCCACCCAGATGCGGCCGTCGCGATCGATGTCGATGTTGGTCGGATTGTGGAGCAGCGGCGACGCCGCCCACAGGGTGACCTCGAGCCCGTCGGGCAGCTGGAACAGCTCGAGCGGAATGCTCTTCGGATGAGCGATGGGGGGGCGCGTCTGTTGGCCCCCAGGCGGGCCGAAGGGCGGTGGGCCACCCGGTTGGCCCGGGGGTGGACCGGCGGGCTGGCCGGCAGGTGGGCCGGCGGGTGGCGACTGGGGGCCCGATGCCTGTTGGCGGACCATGGTGGCCAGCAGCAGCACGGCCAGCACGATCAGGAACGAGCGAGCACGTCGATGCATCCGTCACGAATACCACGGAATCCGCGACGGGCCGAACTATCGCGGATAATGGCCTCTCCGGGCCGCCAGCCCGGGCCCTCTATGCAGCCGGAGACGTGGGTCCGCGTGAAGGCGCTCTTCGACGAGGCGCTGAACCAGCCCAGGTCGGAGCGCGACGGGCTTCTCGATCGCGCCTGCGGCGGCGACGCGGACCTGCGGCGCGAGGTCGAATCGCTGCTCGCGTTCGCGGACGAGGACGGCCCACTCGGCCCGTCGGCCCCGGAGACCACGGCGCCGCTGCCGCCGGCGCTCGATCCCAACTTCGGCCGCCGGCTCGGTGCCTACCGGATCATCCGCGAGCTGGGCCGCGGTGGCATGGGCGCCGTCTACCTGGCCGACCGCGTCGACGGCGAGTTCCAGCAGCAGGTCGCCCTCAAGATCGTCCGCGGCGCCGCCGCCGATCGCGACCTCGAGCGCCGCTTTCGCGTCGAGCGACAGGTCCTGGCGTCGCTGGCGCATCCGCACATCGCCCGCCTCCTCGACGGCGGGGTCACCGATTCCGGCGAGCCGTTCTTCGTCATGGAGTACGTGGGCGGCGAGCCGCTGGTGGCCTTCGCCACCCGCGCCGGCCTCGGCGTCCGCGCCCGGCTGGAGATCTTCCGCAAGGTCTGCGCGGCGGTGTCGTACGCGCACGCCAAGCTCGTCGTCCACCGCGATCTCAAGCCGTCGAACATCCTGGTGACGGCCGGCGCCGAGCCCAAGCTCATCGACTTCGGCCTGGCCAAGCTCCTCGACACGACCATCGGCGAGGCCGGCGTCAAGCAGACGGTCGAAGGCTGGCGCGCGTTCACGCCCGCCTATGCGTCGCCCGAGCAGGTGCACGGGCAGCCGTTGACGACCGCGACCGACGTCTACTCGCTCGGCGTGGTGCTCTACGAGCTGCTCACCGGCCGCACGCCGTTCGACTTCGGCGCCGGCACCGTCGCCGACATGCTGCGCACGCTCGACACGACGGACGCCGAACGGCCCAGCGACGTGCTCACGCGCGACGCAGGCGCCGGCGTCGAGCCGGCATCGCGTCCGCCCTATCGCGGCGCCGCGCTCGCCGGCGATCTCGACAACATCATCCTGACCGCCTTGCGGCGTGAACCGGCGCGCCGCTACCCGTCGGTCGCGGCGATGGCCGACGACGTCGGGCGCTACCTCGAGGGCCGGCCGGTCACGGCGCATCCGAGCACGCTGCGCTACCGCGCCGGCAAGTTCGTCCGGCGCCACACCGCCGCGGTGGTGGCGACGGCGCTGGCCGTCTGCGCCGTGATCGGCGGACTCACCGTGTCGCTCCGCGAGGCCGGCATCGCCCGCGAACAGCGTGACCGCGCCACGCGGCGGTTCGAGGACGTGCGCCGGCTGTCCAACTCGCTGCTGTTCGAGCTGAGCCCACGCATCGAGCGTCTGCCCGGCGCCACCGGCGCCCGCGATCTGCTGGTCCGCCGGGCGCTCGAGTACCTGGACAGCCTGGCCACGGAGTCGGCCGACGATAGGGGCCTGCAGCGCGAGCTGGCTTCGGCCTACGAGAAGATCGGCGACCTCGAAGGCAATCCGACCAACCCCAACATCATCGAGTTCGACGCGGCCATCGCCAGCTACCTGAAGGCCCGCCAGATCCGGCAGCGCCTCAGCCAGGCCGACGAGCCCGCGGCGCGGCGTGCGCTCGCTGAGAACTTCCGCGTGCTGGGCAACATCTACAGCCAGGCCAACGACTTCGAGAGCGCCGCGCGCGACCTGGCCGACGCCCGCCGGCGCTACGACGAGGAGCTGGCGCGGACCCCGGACGATCCGGCGCTGCGCCTGGCGCTGGCGCAGACGATGCACGATCTCGGGCGCCACCAGTCCAACAGCTCGCGCTACGTTGCCGCGCTGGCGCCGCTGGCGCAGTCGATTGCCATCGCCGAACGGCTGCGGGCGACAGCGCCGGCCGACGGCAGCGTGCTGCGCCTGCTGGCGGAGACGCGCGCGCAGTACGGGCTCGCGCTGTCGTGGGAGGGCCGTCAGCCGGAGGCCGAGACGGAGATGGCGCAGGCCGCCGCGATCTTCGAGCCGCTGGCCGCAGCGCAGCCGAACGACGTCACGCTGCGCAACGGGTTGTGGTCGGTCTACTGGCTGACGAGCAGCGTCTACGAGGAGCAGGACGACGTCCGCTCGCATGCCTTCGCCCTGCGGGCGCTCGACGTGATCAGGCCCGTCGCCGCGCAGGATCGCGACAACATCCGGGCGCGGCAGCAGCTGGCCAAGTCGTACTCGCGACTCGGCCAGACCGCGATGAACACCGGGCAGGCCCAAGCCTCGATCGGATACCTGGAGCAGGCCTGCGTGATCCTCGGCGAGATTGCCGCAGGCGAGGCGAGGAACGGGCGGCTCCGCTCGGAGCTGGCGCTGGCGCTCACCCGGCTGGCCGATGCCCAGGCGGCGCAGACCCACCTGCGCCCGGCGCTTGCTTCAGCCGAGCGCGCGACGCAGATCTACGCCGACCTGATCGCACGTTTCCCGTCCGATCGCCGGTCGGTCCGCAATCTGGTCCTGACCCATCAGGCGGTGGGCGACATCCACGAGCGCCTGACCGCCGCCGAGCCCACGCACGCGACGTCGCATCGCGCCCTTGCCGCGGCCAGTTATCGGCGGGCGCTCGATCTGGTGCTCGCGCTTCGGGCCAGCGCGCATCTGGCCGAAGCCGACGAAAAAATGGTGCAGGCGCTGCGGGTCAAAGTGTCGGGCTACACGGCCGCGCCATAGCCGCCGCCGCTCGCCGATCACCGGCTGCCAGGCGGTCGAGCCCGACTCGTGCGATGCTTCGTCGCCGTGGATAGGACACTGGCCGCACAGTTCGGCCCGATCGACATCTATCTGTTCGACCAGATCCTGCGCGGGCGCATCGCGCCGGGCGACCGCATCGTCGACGCCGGCTGCGGCATGGGCCGCAATCTCGTCTACCTGCTGCGTGAGGGCTACGAGGTCTACGGTGCCGACGCCGATCCCGACGCCATCCGCGAGGTCCGTGCCCTCGCCGCGTCGCTGGCGCCGGCGCTGCCGGCGGACAACTTCCGGGTCGAGCCGCTCGAGCACTTGTCCTTCCCGGAGCGCTCGGCGTCGGTCGTCATCAGCAGCGCCGTGCTGCATTTCGCGCGCGACGACGCCCAGTTCGAGGCGATGCTCGAGGGCTCCTGGCGCCTCCTCGCGTCCGGCGGCATGTTCTTCTGCCGGCTGGCATCGACGATCGGTCTCGAGGCGCAGGCGCGCCCGCTCGCCATCGGCAGCCGCCGCCACCGCCTCCCCGACGGCACCGACCGCTACCTGGTCGACGAGCCCCTGTTGATGGCGCTCACCGCGAGTCTGGGCGGTCGGCTCCTCGACCCGCTCAAGACGACGGTGGTCCAGGGGCAGCGATCGATGACCACCTGGGTGGTCCGCAAGACCTAAAGCGGACGCTTGGGCCGCGGAGCTTTGCTCGGTTCCGGGGCGATGGTCTCACCCCGCGCGAGCATGGCGACGAGCGCCGCGATCTTCCGCTCGCGTCCGGCCGGCGTCTTCATGTTGTTGGTGCGAAACGCGAGCGAGAACAGGTTCTGCCGGCCCAGCGTGGCGAAGGTCTGGCGGGCCCGCGGATTGGCCTCGATGGCGGCGCGCAGGTCAGCGGGGATGGTCGCGGCGGTCGCGCTGCGCATGGGGGCATACGCCGCCTGCCAGCGTCCATCGGCGTGGGCCGCATCCACCTGACGCTGGCCGTGCGGTGTCATCCGGCCCGCCGCGGTCAGCCGTGCCACGTTGTCGCGATTGATCTGGCTCCACAGGCTGCGTGCCCGCCGCGGCGAGTAGCGCTGCAGGAACGACTGATCGTCGAACGACTTGCGAATCCCGTCGATCCAGCCCCAGCACAAGGCGACGTCGAGCGCTTCCGCGTTGGTCACCGTCGCCAGCCCCGAGCCCTTCTTGTGGATCTTCACCCACACCTCGGTCTCGCGGGCATGGTTGGCTTTCATCCACGCCGCGAACGCCGCTTCGCTGCGAAAGCTCTTGATCTTGGCGGGGTCCGGAATCATCGGTGCCATGATGCCGCAGCAGCTCGGGCAGGCCGAAGGCAAATCCACCGATGAGTGATCGACCGCTGTGGCAGTGGAGTGCGACCGAGGTGGC
>JANOIR010000502.1:0-4592 GCA_031407765.1 Vicinamibacteraceae bacterium | reverse complement strand
GGTGTCCTGCTCGCCGCCTACGATCGGAGCGGACGCGACCCCACGCCGGACGGCAACCGCGCCTTCGCGTCGCGTCTGCTCCGCGGCCTGCGCGACGTACCGGGCGTCGAGTCGGCCGCCCTCGCGTCGTCGGTGCCGCTCGACATCCATGGGCTGCCGTCGCGCACCTTCGCGCTCGAAGGCCGGCCCGACACCGGCACGCCCGATCAGGCGCTGTCGAACACGGTGACGCGCGGCTATCTCGCCACCATGGGCATCCCGCTCGTGGCGGGCGCGGACCTCGCCGACCTCGACGACACGATCGCCCCGCCACAAGTCATCGTCAACCAGGCCTTCGTCGCCCGCTACGTGCCGGACGGCGTGGTGCTGGGGCGCCGCCTCGTCTCGCGGGGTGTGTCGTACGTGGTCGTCGGCGTCGCGCGCACCTCGATCTCCGATGCCTTCGGAGAAGCACCGGCGCCGCTCATCCTGTACGCGTACCGGGACCGGCCGCTCGCCATCGCCCAGATCCACGTCCGCACGCGTCCCGGCACCGAGGTCGCGATGACGGCGGCGATCCGCGGCCTGGTCGCCCGCATGGACCCGGTCGTGCCGGTCTACGACGTGCGCACGCTGCCCGAGCACATCGCGCGGAACCTGGTGCTGCGACGGGTGCCGGCGATGATGTTCCTGGTGCTCGGCCCCCTGCTCTTGCTGCTGGCCGCGATCGGCATCTACGCCGTCGTCGACTACGGCGTCTCGCAGCGGACCGGCGAGATTGCCGTGCGCCTGGCGCTGGGCGCCTCGTCGCAGGCGGTGGTGCGGCGGATCGTCGCCGAGACGCTGGCCGTCATCGGACTGGGCGCAGGCGGGGCCACGCTCCTCGCTGTCGCGATCGATCTGCACCTGGTACGGGGCGGCGCCCGCGACGTGCCGATCCTGGTCGGCGTGCCGCTGCTGCTGCTGGCGGTCGGCGCGCTGGCGGCGTGGCTGCCGGCCAGGCGCGCGAGCCGAGTCGCGCCAGCGAGGGTACTCCGCGCGATCTGACCGACCGCCCGGCGGCTCACGATGCGGCCGGCGATAGAATGGCGCGGTGGCTGCCGACCCGCTCGCCTGACGAGCCTCGCCGATGGTGGTCGCGGCGCAGGCTCCCGCGGTGTTCACGGCTCGTGGCGTCACCAAGACGTACCACATGGGCGAGGTCGACGTCCGGGCGCTCGGCGGCGTCGACCTGGATCTCTACGAGGGTGAGTTCCTCGTCCTGCTCGGCCCGTCGGGCAGCGGCAAGTCGACGCTGCTGAACATCCTCGGCGGCCTCGACGTGCCGTCCGCGGGCACGGTGCAATACCGCGATCACACGCTGACCGAGGCCGACGAGCGGGCGCTCACCGAGTACCGCCGCGATCACGTCGGCTTCGTGTTCCAGTTCTACAACTTGATTCCGAGCCTGACGGCGCTCGAGAACGTCGCGCTGGTCACCGAGATCGCGCGCGACCCGATGGCCCCGGAAGAGGCGCTCGGCCTGGTCGACCTCGGCCACCGCCTGCACCACTTCCCGGCCCAGCTCTCCGGCGGCGAGCAGCAGCGGGTGGCGATCGCCCGGGCGATCGCCAAACGTCCCGACGTGCTGCTCTGCGACGAGCCGACCGGCGCGCTCGACATCTCGACCGGGATCCTCGTGCTCGAGGCGATCGAACGCGTCAACCGCGAGCTGGGCACGACGACGGCGGTGATCACCCACAACGCGGCGGTATCGGCGATGGCGGATCGGGTGGTCTCGCTCGCCGACGGCCGGGTGACGGCGGTGCGCACCAACGAGTCGAAGTGCCGGCCGTCGGAGCTGTCGTGGTGATTCGGTAGCGCAATGGCCCGCGTCATCCGCGCCCTCGACCGCAAGCTGCTGCGCGACCTCTGGCACCTGAAGGGCCAGGCGTTCGCGATCGCGGCGGTGATCGGCGCCGGCGTGGCGATGTTCATCGCCTATCTGTCGACGTTCACCTCGCTGCAGCGATCGCGCGATCAGTACTACGATCGCTACCGCTTCGCCGAGGTCTTCGCGCCGCTGGCCCGGGCGCCGCTCTCGCTGCGGACCGACATCGAAGCGATCCCTGGCGTGCAGGCCGTCGAGACGCGGGTCGTCGCCAGCGTCGCCCTCGATGTGCCGAGGCTCGACGAGCCCGCGCTCGGCCGCCTGGTCTCGATCCCCGTCCCGGCCCGGCCGATGCTGAACGCGCTGGTCCTGCGGCGCGGCCGCCTGCCCGAGCCCGGCCGCTCCGACGAGGTGCTGGCGAGCGAGGCCTTCGTCAACGCCAACCGGCTCGCGCCGGGTGACGCCATCGGCGCGATCATCAACGGCCGCCGCCGCGCGTTGCGCATCGTCGGCGTGGCCCTGTCGCCGGAGTACATCATCAGCATCCGCCCCGGCGAGCTGATCGCCGACGACCGCCGCTTCGGCATCCTGTGGATGGAACGCCGCGCGCTGGCCACGGCGTTCGACATGGAGGGCGGCTTCAACGACGTCGCGCTCACGCTCGACCCTGGCGTGGAGACGACCGGCGTGATCGACGCGCTCGATCGGCTGCTCCAGCCCTACGGCGGCCTCGGCGCGATCCCGCGAGCGCTGCAGGTGTCGAGCTGGACGATCGCCAACGAGCTGAGGCAGCTGCGCAGCTTCGCGCTGGCCATCCCGATCGTGTTCCTCGGCGTGGCCGCGTTCCTGCTGAACGTCGTGCTGACCCGCATCGTCTCGGTGCAGCGCGAGCAGATCGCCGCGCTCAAGGCGCTCGGCTACGCCAACCGCCAGATCGGCTGGCACTTCGCCAAGTGGGGCGTGGCCGTCGGCTGCGGCGGCAGCCTGCTCGGCATCGCCGGCGGAACCTGGATGGGGTCGAAGATGACCGGCCTCTACAATCTCTATTTCAAGTTCCCCGACCTCGACTATCGACTGTCGGGTCCGGTCGTCGTCGCCGCCGTCGCCGTCAGCCTTGCCGCGGCAGTCCTCGGCGCGCTCGGGGCGGTGCGCCGCGCCGTCCGCCTGCCGCCCGCCGAGGCGATGCGTCCCGAGGCGCCGCCACGCTATCGCGCCAGCCTGCTCGAGCGGGCCGGCGTCGGCCGGCTCTTCGGGCCGCCGGGCCGGATGGTCGTGCGCAACATCGAGCGGCAGCCGGTGCGGACGCTGACGTCGGTGATCGGCATCGGGTTCGCGTCGGCGCTGCTGGTGCTCGGGCTGTTCTTCCTGGACGCCATCGACGAGCTGATGCGAGTCCAGTTCTCGGTGGTGCAGCGGCAGGACATCATGGTCTCGTTCGTCGAGCCGCGGTCGGCGGGCGCGTTGTACGAGCTGCAGCGGCTGCCCGGGGTCCTCGCGGTGGAGCCGGCCCGGGCCCTCCCCGTCCGCATCCGCGCCGGCCACCGGTCGCGCCAGATCGGCCTGTCCGGCCTGACGGCATCGCCGCAGCTGCAACGCGTGGTGGACATCGCCAGCGGCCCGCTGACCCTGCCGCCGTCGGGCCTGGTCCTGTCGCGGACGCTGGCCGATCTGCTCGGCATCGCGGCCGGCGACGCCGTCGACCTCGAAGTCCTCGAAGGATGGCGCCCGCGCCGGTCGCTGCGAGTGGCGCGCCTCGTCGACGAGCACCTGGGCCTCGCCGCCTACATGGACGCGGCCGCGGTGAACCGGCTGATGCGCGAGGCGGGCACGCTGTCGGGCGCGTACCTGCTGGTCGATCCCGTGCAGGAGCGGGCGCTGCACCGGCGGCTGAAGGCCATCCCGTCGGTGGCCGGCGTCGCGCTGACCCGGGCCGCGCTCGAGACCTTCCGCAAGCAGATGGACGAGACCGTGGGCATCTTCGTCGGCTTCAACATCCTGTTCGCCAGCACCATCGCCTTCGGCGTGGTCTACAACGCGGCCCGCATCTCGCTCTCCGAGCGCAGCCGCGACCTGGCGAGCCTGCGCGTCCTGGGCTTCACCCGCGCCGAGATTTCGTCCATCCTGCTCGGCGAGCTGGCGCTGCTGACCCTCGCCGGCGTGCCACTCGGCCTGGTCATGGGGGCCGGGATGGCCCGGCTCCTGATGCGCACCTTCGACACCGAGCTCTATCGCTTCCCCGTCGTGATCGAGGCCGACACCTACGCCATCGCCGCCACCGTGACGCTGGGTGCGGCGCTGGTCTCGGGTCTGCTGGTGCGGCGCAAGCTCGATCACCTCGATCTGGTCCAGGTCCTGAAGAGCCGCGAGTAGTTCCACCACCCACGTCATGTCGCCTGCTGCTTCCCGACGGTTCGTCACCCCGCGCCGGTTCGTCTCCGCCGCGATCGTCCTCGTCGTCGCCGCCCTGCTGGTGTGGGCGTTTCGGCCGGCGCCAGTGCCCGCCGAGATCGCGACCGTCGCGCGCGGGCCGCTCGAGGTCACCCTCGACGAGGAGGGAGAGACCCGCGTCCACGATCGCTTCGTCGTCTCGGCTCCGGTGGCCGGCCGGGTGCTGCGCATCGAGCTCGAGCCCGGCGATCCGGTGCGGGCCAACCGGACGCTGATCGCCACCTTCCAGCCGGCGGCCCCGGCGCTGCTCGACACCCGCACCCGGGCCGAGGTGACCGCCCGCGTCCAGGCCGCC
>JANOIR010000484.1:0-6175 GCA_031407765.1 Vicinamibacteraceae bacterium | reverse complement strand
AGTAGCGATGAAGGCCGGTGACCCGGCCCTCACCGGACCCAGCCCTCACCCGACGAGCGCCGGCTACTTCTGCGCCGAGACCGGCGCGGCCGGCTTCGAAGGACTGTCGTCGGCCTCGAGGTCGCCGAGCGCGTACTGCATCCCGGCCAGGATGTGCGCCAGCATCGGCGTCTGCTTGTAGATCGACTCGTCGTGCCCGAGCACCTGGACGAACACGCGGCCCTGGCCTTCCTTCACCAGATAGCTCAGCGCGTAGTCGTGGTCGGTGCGCTGCGGCGCCGGCTCCTGCGCCTTCACCTCGGCCGGCATCTTCGCGTAGTCGATGCTGGTGAGGATGTGGGCCCGGCTGCGCACGTACGACGTCTCGTTGAAGGTATAGACCTCGTCGACGATCGAGAAGCCACGCGGCGGCATCCGCGCGCCGGTCTGCGGATTGACACCGCCGAACGCGGCGTTGATCGGGCTGGCCGGATCGTCGATCTTCACGGCGATCTGGGTCGGGTAGTTCCAGTGCCACTTGAAGTAGCCGTTGATCATCTGGTTGTACTCGGGCCATAGCGGCGAGCCGCCGTCGACCGGCGGCCGGCCCCCGGCCGGCGCCGCGGCCGGTGCGGCACCCGGCGCGTTGCCGTGGTACGAGTCGGTCCCTGCGTGAATCACGCCGAGGCCCTTGCCGCTGCGGATGAAGTCCATGAACGCCTTGCGACGGGCGGCCGTCGTCTCGGCGCTGGCCGGATCGTCCAGGTAGGTGCCGGTCGTGCTGGCGAGGAAGATCGCGTCGTACTGCTGCAGGTTCTCGGCGGTGACGACGGCCGGATCG
This sequence comes from Vicinamibacteraceae bacterium, assembly GCA_031407765.1. Classification (GTDB taxonomy): domain Bacteria; phylum Acidobacteriota; class Vicinamibacteria; order Vicinamibacterales; family Vicinamibacteraceae; genus JBDSLU01. The sequence continues at coordinate 5,355 of JANOIR010000484.1, read as the reverse complement.
TAGGAGATCGCGGTCGTCCACGCGCCGGTCTTCTGGCCCATCGCCTCGATGGTCCGCGCCGCGAGCGGGATCGAGGCGTGGATGAACCCAGCCGACTTGGCCAGCACCAGCACGCGCCGCGGCTTCTTCGGCGTCGCCGGCGCGGTGTCCGGCAGCGCCGCCATCATCTGCATGAGGTCGGTGACCTTGGCCACCTGTGTCTGCGGACCGCGGGGGGCTTGCGGGCCGCGCGGGGCGGGCGGGGCCGGCGCCGCGCCTTGCGCCGGGGTTGGGGGGGCAGGGGCAGCCTGAGCCGAGAGCACGGGGACGAACAACCGCGCGCTACTCGACACCAGCGCCAGCATCAGCAAGGACGCGGCAGCTCGAATCATGATGCACACGTATATCGCACATGCGCCACGGTGTCAGCATCCGGCGCATGGCCTTCATGCCATCTCGAATAATGAATCGCGGCTCATCTTATGGGACAGTTGAGCTCGTGATGCGCCACACGACCCACACCCCGCGGCAGTCCTCCATGCCCAGCGTCGCGCAACCGCAACGGCCGCAAGGTACGTTGTGAGCGCGGCCGGCTGCCCAGCCGGCCTTTGCGAGGCCGCCCCGTCGGCCTCGCCGTAACAACTGAGATTCAGCAGCCGCCCCGCCTGAGCGGGCGGTTCTCGAGGTGTTCTTTCATGAGGGCCATGCCACTCGTGTTCGCCGTCGTGTCTGCGTTCGTCGCCGCAGTCCCGTCCGCTGCCGGTCCCGCCGATGACCCCGTGCGGCACCTCCGGCCGCGTGATCCGACCGCGGCCCTTCTCCTGCGGTTCGGCAGCGAGAAATCCGCCCGTTTCCGCGAGATCGTGCGCAGGCTGGAACAGTCCCAGATCATCGTCTACATCGACGTCCGACGGGACTCCGAGCATCCCGTCAGCGGCGGGCTCAACTTCGTCGGCGAGGCGCATGGGATCCGCTGGGTCAGGGCGATTGTCGATTCCGGTACGCCGAGTTTCCTCGAGACGTGCAAGGACATCGTCAGGCTGACGTCGATACTCGGGCACGAACTGCAGCACGCCATCGAGGCGTCGGAGGCGGCCTCGATGCGCGACGTCGGAGAGTTCGAGCGCCACTTCCGCGCGATTGGCGTCGATGAGGGACCACGCGTGCTCGACACCATCGCCGCGCGTCAGACCGGCAAGTGGGTCGCGGCGGAACTGCGCGGCCTGATTCGCCCGCGGACCGACGTGACGATGGCGGCGACGAAGGCGGACTCCGAGGCCGCGAAGGCGCCCGGCGACGGCGGGAGCTGACCGGCGCCCGGCGGCCGCATCCGCGCACCGACGTCCCACGGTCGGACAGCCGCCGCCTTCGATCGCGGACCGCGCCGCGCCCCTGACGGTGTCGCTATCGGGCATGTGCTTTGCACCGCCGCAGGCTCATGACCAGCCTGCTTCGTGACGGACGTTTCGCCGTCCGCCTGCTTCGGCGCAGCCCCGGGTTCACCGCGGTCTCGGTCCTCACGCTGGCGCTCGGCATCGGCTCCACCACCGCGATCTTCAGCGTCGTCTACGGCCTATTCTTTGCGCCGCTGCCCTATCGCCAGGCTGACCGCCTGGTGATGGTGTGGGAGCAGGAGGCCGGCGAGCGCCGCGGCGTGCCGCCATCGAGCTACCTCGAATGGAAGCGGCAGGCGACCGCGTTCGCCGACATCAACGCGTGGGGCGGCGGCCCCGTGAACCTGGCGACCGCCGACCAGCCGGAGAGCGTCGAGGCGGGACGGGCCACGCCGGGCTTTCTCGGCATGCTCGGTTACGGACATCCCCTGGCGCTCGGGCGGAGCTTCGTCGACGAGGAAGGCATCGTCGGCCGTGACAAGGTGGTCATCCTCACCTACCGGCTCTGGCAGGACCGGTTCGCGGGCGACCCACGGATCATCGGCAAGCCGGTGCGCATCGACGACGAGCCCCACACGGTGGTCGGCGTGCTCGGCGAGGGCCCAGCCGATCACCAGCAGAGCAAGGTGTGGCTCCCTCTTGCCATCACCGAACAGCAGATCCGCGATGGCAACGGATCGCTCAACGTGATGGCGCGCCTCGAGGACGACGTCGAGGTGCCAGAGGCGAACGCCCGGATGCGCGCACTCCAGGGCTCGATCGAACGCCTGCGCGAGAGCCCGCGCCCGCCGCGCTCGGTCAGCGTCGAGCCGTTCCGCAACAACTTCGTCCGCGATTCGACCAAGCGGGGCGTCTGGCTGCTGCTTGGGGCGGTCGGCTTCCTGCTGTTGATCGCCTGCGCCAACGTCGCCAACCTGCTGCTGACGCGGGGTACGTCGCGACGCCGCGAGCTGGCGATCCGCACGGCGATCGGCGCCAGCCGCGCCGCCATCGCCCGGCAGCTGATCATCGAGAGCCTGGTCGTGGCAGCGGCCGGCGGCCTCCTTGGCGCGATGCTGGCCCGCGTGATCATCGACGCGGTCGTCGCGCTGATGCCCGCCTACACGCTGCCGTCCGAGACCGAGATCACGCTGAGCGTCCCGGTGCTGCTGTTTGCCTTCGCGACCTGTACCGTCGCCGGGCTGCTGGCCGGTCTGGCGCCGGCCTGGCGAGCGAGCCGGACGGAGATCGCGGAAGTGATGAAGGAAGGCGGCCGCTCGGTCAGCTCCGGCCGCGATCGCCTGCGGCGCGCGCTGGTCGTGATCGAGTTTGCGCTGGCGTTGATCCTCCTCGCCGGCGGCGGCATGGCCGTGCACGCGCTCGTCACGCTGATGCGCGTTGACCTGGGCTTCCGTGCCGAGAGCCTCGTGACGTTCAGCCTGCCGGTCGCACGCGGCAAGCTGGCCTCGGGCGGCCAGACGGAAGCGTTCTACCGCTCGCTGCTGGAACAGGCGCAGGCGGTGCCTGGCGCACAGAAGATATCGCTGTCGACTTCGATCCCCGTCGAGGGCGCCAACTTCGGCACGGGATGGACGCTCGAAGGACGACCGGCGGAACGCGCCCGCGGTGGCGGTCCGGTCAACATGGTGACACCGGAGTACTTCACCACCTTCGGCATTGCGATGATCAGCGGGCGGCCGTTCGATGACCGCGATCGCGGCGGCAGCCTGCCCGTCGCCATCGTCAACCAGGCGTTCGTGAAGCAATACCTGCCGGATGTCGACCCGATCGGCCAGCGCGTCGTCTTCCCGCCGTTCTTGCGCAGAGACGCCGCGTCGCCCTCATCGGCCGGGCCGCGACCGGCGCCGGTGGCCTGGCAGATCGTCGGCGTGCAGCGCGACGTCGCCAACGGTGGTCCCGGCCAGCCGATCCGCCCCGAGGTCACGCTGTCGTTCTGGCAGATGCCATGGCCGCGCGCGATCGTCGCCGTGCGTACCAGCGCCCCAACGGCGAGTGTGATCCGCAGCCTGAGCGACATCGTGCGTCGGATGGATCCCGGCCTGCCGCTGTCGAACGTCCGGACCATCGAGGAGACGATCGCCGAATCGACCGCCGACGATCGCTTCTACACCGTGTTTTTCGCCGCCTTCGCGACGGTGGCGCTGGCGCTCGCCGCCATCGGGATTTATGGCGTGATGTCCTTCGCCGTCGCCCAGCGGACGCACGAGATCGGCCTGCGTATGGCGCTCGGCGCCAAGCGCAGCCAGGTGCTGGGGCAGATCCTGCGGGAGGGGATGGGCACCGCGCTCCTCGGCACGGCGATCGGGGCCGTCGGAGCCGCGCTCGTCGGCCGCGTGCTCGAGGGCGCGGTCTACGGCGTCGACTCGAGCAATCCGCTCACCTTCAGCGCGGTCGCGGCGATGCTGCTCGGCGCGGCGTTCATCGCCTGCATCGTCCCGGCGCGCCGCGCGGCGACGGTCGATCCGATGGTGGCGCTGCGGCAGGAGTGAGGTATAACCAAGCCCCGCATGACCCATCTGTCACGACGCGAGTTCGCCACGCTGGCGGCCGCAGCCGCGGCCGCGCCGTTCGCGTCGACGCCCGCGCAGGCCCGGTCGGCCGCGATCACGGCGCAACAGTTGATCGATCGCATCAGCGCGCAGATCGGCGTGCCGTGGAAGGCGGATTCAGTCGACGGTCTGAAGGCCGGCGATGGGTCCACCGCGATCACTGGTGTCGTCACCACGGCGATGGCGACGCTGGCGGTGCTGCAGCAGGCGGTCAGAGCCGGCGCCAACGTGATCGTCTCGAGCCAGCCGACGTTCTACGCCAAGACCGACGCGAGAACGCCGCCCGCACGCCGTGGGCCGGCCGGTGCGAACGCGCCAGCGACGCCCGCCTCTGTGGACCCGCCTCCACCTGCCGATCCGGTGTTCACCGCGAAGAACGCCTTCGTCGACGAGCACAAGCTGGTCGTCGTCAGGCTGAACGAGCATTGGCGGCTGCGCCAGCCCGACCCCCAGGCCCTGGGCCTGGCCGACGCGATGGCCTGGGCGAAGTACCAGGTGGCCGGCAATGCGCGGCGCTATGACGTTCCCGCGTTGACGGTCGAGGCGCTCGTGGGCGCGCTCCAGAAGAACCTGCGAGCCGGCGGCGGCATCCGCGTGGTCGGCGATCCGAAGACGAGCGTGCGCCGGATCGGGCTGCTGCCGGGGTCGACGCCGATCCAGGCGTCGCTCGAGATGCTGCCCAACGTGGACGCCATCGTCGCCGGTGAGGTCCGCGAGTGGGAATCGGTCGAGTACGCCAGGGACGTGGTCGCAGCGGGCGGCAAGAAGGCGCTCATCCTGGTCGGGCGCGTGGTGTCCGAAGAGCCGGGCATGAAGGCGTGCGCCGAGTGGCTGAAGACGCTCGCCCCCGGCGTCCCCGTCCGTCACATCCCGGCAAGCGATCCCTACTGGAGGCCGGCCTGATGAAGGCGGGAGAGATCGTCGATCGCATCAAGGCCAATCTGGGTGCCCCCTGGCGCGACGCGACCTATCGCGACACGTTCAAGTCCGGCGGGCCCGACACCGACGTCACGGGCATCGCGACCACGTGCTTCGTGACGCTCGACGTCATCCGCCGGGCGAGCGCCGCCGGGCTGAACCTGATCATCCCGCACGAGGACACGTTCTGGAACGATCGCGACGACACGACGATCGTCGAGCGTGATCCGACCTACGCGCAGAAGCTCGCACTACTGAAAAAGCACAACGTCGCCGTCTTCCGGATCCACGATCACATGCACGTGCAGCGGCCCGACTTCACCTACGTCGGCTCGGCGCGGGCGATCGGGCTCGACCCGAAGCACGAGGATCCTCCGGGATCGCATCGCTTCGTGATTCCGGAGACGACGCTGGGCGCGCTGGCCGCGGACGTCAAGCGACGCAGCGGCGCACGGGCGCTGCGGGTGGTCGGGAACCCGAACGCCAAGGTGAGCCGGATCCGTCTGGGCGTCGGC
>JANOIR010000498.1:0-5024 GCA_031407765.1 Vicinamibacteraceae bacterium | reverse complement strand
TCGGTCATGCGAGGTCGTCCGGACGGACCGGGGTCGCGGCGCCCTCGCCGGCCACGGTCACCCACTGTCGGACCTCCCACTTCGCGACGAGGCCGTTCAGGACGTAGGGGTCGGTTTCGGCGAAGCGGCGGGCCGCGTCGGGCGAGTCGCCCTTGAAGAACAGCACGGCGCGGTCGACGGGGTCGGTCAGGATGCCGCCGAGCACCAGCTCGCCGCGGCCGTCCGAGGCCCAGGCGTGGCGCAGGTGCTCGGCGCGCAGCGGCGCGCGTCGGTTCACGTAGTCGGGAACGAGCTCATAGATCAGCAGGTAATGCATGGTGGTGGTGACGCAGCGTGGTCAGCGCCAGCTCGCGGCTGCGCAGCTGCCGGGATGTCGCGATTATAGTGGCCTCCGAGATGGCGGCGAGATGACCCTTCTGCGCGCGCTGCTCGCGGCGTCGGCCGGCGTGATTGCGGCCCAGGCTGTACCGGCCCAGCCTGCGCCGTGGCCGGCTGACGGCGTCGCGCGGCTGGTCGCTGCCGCGGTGGCGCAGACCACGCGGCCCGCGCGCTACGACGGCGCGTATCGCCGCATTCCGTATCCGATGGGCGACGTGCCGCCCGACGTCGGCGTCTGCACCGACGTCGTGATCCGCGCCTACCGCGCCGTCGGCGTCGACCTGCAGCAGCGCGTCCACGAGGACATGCGCGCGGCGTTCGGCGCGTATCCACGAGCGTGGGGCCTGGCGCGGCCGGATCCGAACATCGATCACCGCCGCGTCCCCAACCTGCAGACGTTCTTCCGGCGACGCGGCGCGGCGCGTCCGCGCTCGGCGAGCCCGGCCGACTACGCAGCGGGCGACGTGGTGACGTGGATGCTGCCCGGCAACCTGCCGCACATCGGGCTGGTGATCGATCGCCGGTCCGCGGACGGGCGGCGACCGCTGGTCGCGCACAACATCGGCCGCGGGCCCGAGATCGAGGACATGCTGTTCGCGTTCCCGATCACCGGGCATTTCCGGTATCGGGCGGAATAGCGCCTGCCTACGCGCCCTTTCTGGCGCTACGGGGCGGCTTCGCTGCCGGCACCGGTGCATCGGCGAATAGAGAGGCCGGCGCCCCGTCGGTCGTCGTCTCGACGATCCCTTCGAGCGCGGGGTAATGCTCGACGAACGCCGGCGGGTAGCCACCGGGATTTGGCAGGCCCAGCTTGTCACGTAGCATCACGGCGTTGGCGGCGGCTTTGCCCTCGAAGTGGTTGTTCGTGTAGAGGTACATCTTCTTAACGAGCACCTTGACCGCTTCCGCGATCTCGACGAACGGCTCGAGCTCCTCCGCCGAGTAGAGGTAGTCGTAGCGATCGGCCGAGCGCTCGTGGTTCCACCACGCCTTGGCGTTGCGGCCGTGCAGGCGCAGGTAGTAGAAGCCCTCGACGTTGGGGAGGAAGTTCTGCGCGATCGAGAGGCGGAACTTCGGCTCGTCGATCTGGACCCACGCCGCACGCGAGGCGTTCAGCACCTGCAGCGTCGTCTTGACGTCGTCGCTCCAGGTTTTGTGGCGCAGTTCGACGGCGACCCCGTAGTCGCGCAGCGCGTGCGTCAGCCAGGCGAGGTGATCGACGCTGGCGGCGTCGTGCGTGAAGGACGCCGGGAATTGCACCAGGATCGCGCCGAGCTTGCCGGCCGCGGCGAGGGGATCGATGGCGGCGCGGAACTCGTCGACGTCGGCCGCCGAGACGCCGGCCGCGGCGAGCGCGTGGTGGTGCGGCAGCGTCGATTTCGGATCCACGGTGCCGGCCGGGGCGCCTTTCGGCGCCTTCGTGATCCGATCCAGGAACATCCGCGGGTGGGTGAGCTTCTGGAACAGCTTCACCGAGAACTCGAAGCCTGACGGCGTCCGCTCGACCCAACTGCGCGTCGTCTCGACCGTCGGGATCCGGTAGAACGTCGAGTTCACTTCGACCGTGTCGAAATGGTCGGCGTAGGCGGCGAGCTCGTCGAAGGTTTTCGACCGGCCCTTCCGCGCGGGATAGACGATCCCCGTCCACGCCCCCGGCCCAGAGGGATAGCTCCACCCCGACGTCCCGATTCGAATCGGCCGGCCCACAGTTGATTCTAGGCCGGGCTCGGCCCGGCCTGGTCCGGTACAATCGGCGGCGCGGCATGCTGACGGTTTTCGAAATCTATCCCTCGATCCAGGGCGAATCGACCCACGCGGGACGGCCCTGTGTGTTCGTCCGGCTGGCGGCGTGTGACTTGCGCTGCGCCTGGTGCGACACGCCGTACGCGTTCACCGGCGGCCAGAAGATGGCGGTCGAGGACGTCCTGACGCGGGTCGCGGCGCTCGGCTGCCCGCTGGTCGAGCTGACCGGCGGCGAGCCGCTCCTCCAGAAGGAGGCGATTCCGTTGATGGGGCGGCTCCTCGAGGCCGGGCACGAGGTCCTGCTCGAGACCGGCGGCCACCTCAGCGTCGCCGACGTGCCGGCGCCCGTGGTGCGGATCGTCGACGTCAAATGCCCGGGCAGCGGCGAGGCCGGCCGCATGCACTGGCCGAACCTGGACCTGCTGCGAGCGCACGACGAGGTGAAGTTCGTGCTCCGCGATCGCGCCGACTACGACTACGCGCGCGACGTCACCGCACGCCACGCGCTGACCGGACGGGTCGCAGCGGTGCTCTTCTCGCCCGTCCACGGCGGGCTCGATCCGCAGGCGCTGGCGGCGTGGATCCTCGAGGATCGCCTGACCGTCCGCCTCCAGCTCCAGCTGCACAAGTACATCTGGAGTCCCGAGACGCGCGGCGTCTGAGCGACGCCCTACGAGACCTGTCGATGCCCGACGCAGTCGTCCTCCTGAGCGGTGGCCTGGATTCCTACACGGCGGCGGCGATGATCGCCGCCGAGGGCTACGCGCTGAACGCCCTGACCGTGCGCTACGGCCAGGTGCACGCCCGCGAAGTGGAGGCCGCACGCGCTGTTGCCAAGGCCCTCGACGTCCGCTGCCACACCGAGCTGGATCTGGATCTGCGCGGCATCGCCGCGTCGGCCTTGACCGGCGCGTCAGCCGTGCCGAAGGATCGGCCGATCGACGAGTCGATCCCGTCGACCTATGTGCCGGCGCGCAACACGATCTTTCTGTCGCTGGCGCTCGCCTGGGCAGAGACGCTCGGCGCGTCCGACCTGGTCATCGGCGTCAACGCCCTCGATTATTCGGGCTACCCGGATTGCCGACCCGAGTACATCGCGGCATTCGAGCGGATGGCGGCCCTGGCCACGAAGGCCGGTGTCCAGGGCGGCCGCTTGCGCATCCACACGCCGCTCGTGACGCTGTCGAAAGCCGACATCATCCGGCGCGGGGTCGCCCTCGGCCTCGACTACGGCCTGACCCACTCCTGCTACGATCCGCGGCCCGACGGCGGGCCCTGTGGCCGCTGCGACAGCTGCGTGTTGCGCGCCAAGGGCTTCACCGAGGCCGGCCTTGCGGACCCCGCGGCTCGGTGAGCCGACCGTTAAGCGCGAACCAGTCTTAGCGTGATCCACGGCTGCCAGCCAGACTTCTTGCCCTTGCGTTCCCACAAGCCAGTCAACGTGCTGCCGTCAGCGTCAAACTTACCGCTGAAACGCACGGACTTCCCGATGATGCTCCAGCTCGTGCCTTTGAGTGCCACCTCAAATAGTTCCGATGTTCCTTGATCGTCATAAGACCGCGCCGTGTACTTTTTACTGGCAAGGTCATAACCGATCACTTCCATTGAGCGAGTCGGATCGCCGCCAAAACGAGCGTCAGCGTCATGGGCGATGAAATACCTGCCCGGAAGCCACCGGTATGTGTCTGTAGCTGACAAGGTTGTAGCTGGCGCACCCTCTGTCTCCAGGACTTCGCCGGTCGTGTTCCAGGTGCCAATGAATATTTCAAAACGAGCCAGTCGATTCGTGGCCATAGGAATCTCCAGATGCCGACGACGCGCCTTTACTATATGGATTCATCCAGGCTCACGTTCGGGGGGCAGGTCATCCGCTGTGAGCCGGCGGTGCCGCCGCACGAGGGTGGCTGGGCGGTCCATCTCGACGAGTCCGCGTTCTATCCGACTACCGGCGGCCAGCCGTTCGATACCGGGCGCCTCGGCGACGCCCGCGTCGTCGACGTCTTCGAGGACGAGGCCGGCGACGTCGTCCACGTCGTCGATCGCCGGCTCGAGCCGGGCGCGCAGGTCGAGGGCGTCGTCGACGCCGCGCGCCGCCTCGATCATCGCCAGCAGCACAGCGGCCAGCACGTGCTGTCGGCAGCCTTCGTGCGCACGGCCAAGGCGGCGACCGTCAGCTTCCACCTCGGGAGCACGGTCTCGACCATCGATCTCGCGCGCGAAGTGACCGCGGCCGAAATCGCCGCCGCCGAGGACGCCGCCAACGCGGTCGTCCAGGCGCACCGGCCGGTAACGATCCGCTTCGTGTCGGGCGAAGAGGCTGCGGCACTGCCGTTGCGCAAGGAGCCGAAGCGCGGCGGTGAGCTGCGCCTCGTCGACATCACCGACTGGGATCTCTCGGCATGCGGCGGCACGCACGTGTCGCACACCGGCGAGATCGGATCGATCGCGGTCCGGGGCTGGGAGCGCTTCAAAGGTGGCTCGCGACTGGAGTTCGTGTGCGGCGGCCGGACGCTGGCCACGTTTCGGGAGTTGCGCGACAGCGTGACGGCCGCCAGTCGGCTGCTCTCGGTGCTGCCGCCGGAGCTGGGGCCGGCGATCGGGCGCCTGCAGGACGAGGCGCGCGACCTCAGGCGCGTGCAGCGCGATCTGCAGACCGAGCTGGCCGGCTTCCGGGCCAGCGCGCTCTCGGCCTTGGCCGAGACGATTGGCGCGCAGCGGGCCGTCGTCGCCGTCGTCCCCGGCGCCGATGGCAACGTGCTCAAGGCCGTGGCGGTGGCGATCGTCGCCGCGCCCGGGCTGGCGGCGGTGCTGGTCAACGACGCCCGTCCGGCGCTGGCCGTGATCGCCCGGAGCAGCGACGTCGCGCTCGACGCCTCGGCGCTGTTCCGCGCGCTGGCCGGCCG
>JANOIR010000442.1:0-6096 GCA_031407765.1 Vicinamibacteraceae bacterium | reverse complement strand
CGGAGGCCGCCGATCGTCTCCGAGATCAGAGAGTGCCGGTAGAAGGCCTCGACGCGCCGCTTGAACTCGAACTGCACCGGGAAGCGGACCATCCAGTCCTGTAATGCCCCGGCGTAGTTCCAGGTGCCCTGGACGAACGAGTTCGGGCCCCAGTTCTGGAGCGGCCCCGTCTTCGGGTGCCGGCGATAGGTCATGAAGCTGTAGACCTCGTGCATGTCGGTCCGCGGCACGAACCCGAGCGGCGCGCGAAACCCGGGCGAGAAACCGAGGTAGGACAGGTTGTAGTTGAAGGCGCGGCCACTGCGGCTCAACTCGACGGAGCTGGCGGCGCCGCTGACGGTCGTCCCGTCCACATCGGTGTCGCGGCTGGCGGCGGCCTGGCCGTTGCTGTACCAGTTGGCATCGAGCCGCAGGTGCGTCGACATGGACCCGACCCGGTTGCTCGAGGTGCCGAAGTCGCGCGAGGTGTAAAAGATGCCGAGGTTCGACTGGTTCGCGAACTCGCGGCGGGCCGTGCCCACCACGGCGACGGCACGGTCCCCGGCGCCGGCGTTCGCCGGGTCGGCCATCCGGCCGGGCGCGCGGTCGTCCATGACCAGCGCGCCGGTCGCCCACTTCCCGAACTTGCCGGTCATCCGCGCGCCGAACTGCGGATCGCTCAGGCGCCGCGAGAAGAACAGCGTGATCGGCGAGGCGAAGAAGTCCGCGTTCTCCAGAAAGAACGGTCGCTTCTCGGGAAAGAACACCTCGAAGCGCTGGTTGACCGTCACCTGCGGCTCGTCCGATTCGACCTGGCTGAAGTCCGGATTGATGGTGAAATCGAGGGTCACGGCGTCGCGTGGCACGAGCTTCACGTCGAGCCCGGCCCGGCCTTCGTTGCGGCGGGCATAGACCGCCGCCGCGTCGTCGAAGAGGCGCGCGCCGGTGAAGGTGCCGTAGGGAATGAGCTGGACGTTGCGGCCGGGCGAGACGCCGGCGATACCCCCGGCGGTGGCGAACTGGGAGACCAAGCCGTTGATCCGCTCCGTGGCGCCGGGCCAGAAATCGGTCTCGTCGTTCGATCGGATCTCGCGCAGCAACGACACACCCCACTGCTGCTGGCCGTCCCGGGCCGGGAAGCGCAGCACCTTGAACGGCACGGTGATCAGCACGACGTAGCCGTCGCCGACGACGCGCCCCTGCGCGCTCCACTGCGTGTCGAAGCTGAAGTCATCGCCGCTCGTGTCGTTGATGATGCCATCGGCCTGGATCCCGAGCGGCGACGAGAGGAAGAAGTAGGCGCGCTGCTTGTCGTGGAAGGTGTCCAGGTAGACGCCGACCATGTCGTCCGCTTCCAGATCCTCGCGCTTCTGCAGGCGGGCCCGGATGTCGGCGCGCGGCTGGGTGCAGACGAAGCCGACGTAGATGTGCTCCGCGTCGTACGACAGGTAGGCCGCCGTCGACTGGGTGGCCGGCTCCAGATCCTTCGGCCGACGCTGGCGGAAATCGGTGACCTTCACCCCCGGCGGCGAGCCGGCGGGCAGGAAGTCGTCGAGCCGCGGCGCGACATCGACGCGCGGAATCGTGATGGTCGTGGGCGGCAGGGCCTGCGCCCGGGCCGCGGCCGGCCAGGCGAGCGCCAGCGTCAACACCACGAGTGGGAAAGCGATTCGGGAAGTCACGAGCGACTCCGGCCTTATTCTCGTTCGAGCCCTTAGGTCAGGAACGGGTTGCTGCGGCGTTCCTCGCCGATCGTGGTCGACTCGCCGTGTCCGGAATGGACGATGGCGTCGTCGCCGAACGGGAACAGCACGTTGCGGATCGACGCGATCAGCGTCCGATGGTGGCCGCCCGGCAAATCGGTGCGGCCGATCGAGCCGGCGAAGAGCGTGTCACCGACGACCAGCGTCTTCTGCGTCGATCCCGGCGTGGTCACCTCGAGACAGACGCCGCCCGGCGAGTGCCCGGGCGTGTGGAACCAGCGCACCTCGTAGCGACCGAAGCGGAAGACGTCGCCAGGCGCGTAGTAGCGATCCGGGGCTGGCTGCGGCTCGAGCCGGAAACCGAACGCGAGCCCCTGCTGGACGATCGCGTCGTACAGCGGCCGGTCGTCCTCGTGCAGCACGACGGGGCAGCCGAGCGCCTCGCGGGCGCGGCGCACGCCGGTGATGTGATCGAGATGCGCGTGCGTGAGCAGGATCCAGGCGATGGTCAGCCGCTGCTCGGCGACCAGCGTCAGCAGCTCGTCGACCTCGTCGCCGGGATCGATCAGCACGCCCTCGCGCGTCGCCTCGTCGGCGAGCACGAAGCCGTTCTTCATGAAGGGCGGCACCGCCCGGCTTTCGATCAGCATATGTTGGCGGCTTCGCCCACACGCGGGCGGCATATGTTGGCGGCCTCGCTCTCACGCGCGGCCGCGGGCCGCGGCCACGATAGAGTGAAGGCGTCCGAAAGGTGGGTTCGCATGTCGTCGACCGTGTCGATCATAGCCGTGCTCGAGGCGCGGCGCCGCATCGCGCCGCATGTCCGGCGCACGCCGTTCGTCCGCTCCGCGTGGCTGTCGCGCGCCACCGGCGCCGAGGTCTGGCTGAAGCTCGAAAGCCAGCAGCGCTCGCACGCCTTCAAGGTGCGCGGCGCCTTCAACGCTGCGCTGCGACTGGCCGAAGCCGGCGAGCGGCGAACGCTGGTCACCGCCTCCGCCGGCAACCACGGCCGGGCACTGGCCGAGGCCGCCGCGGCCACAGGCATGGCCTGCGTCGTGTTCACGCCGGCGGACGCGCCCCGCACCAAGCTCGATGCGATCGAGGCCGCCGGCGCCCGCCTCGAGGCGTCCTTCCCCAACTACGACGCCGCCGAGGTGGCCGCCAAGGAGCATGCCGCGTCGACCGGCGGCTACTTCGTCTCGCCCTACACGCACCCGGACGTCATCGCCGGCGGTGGCACCGTCGCGCTCGAGATGCTCGACGAACAGCCGCGGCTCGACCTCGTCGTGGCGCCGATGGGCGGCGGCGGGTTGATCAGCGGCATCGGCGTCGCGCTGTCGGCCCTGTCGCCCGGCTGCCGCCTGGTTGGGGTGGAGGCGGAGGCGAGCCCCGCGTTCGCGACGGCCCGGCGGCATGGGCGCATCACCCGGATCGAGCCAGGGCCGACCATCGCCGATGGCCTCGGCGGCAACCTCGAGCCGGGCGCGGTGACGTTCGACTATGTCGAGCGCCACGTCCACGACATCGTCGAAGTCGACGAGGCAGCCATCGTCGCCGCCATCGGCGACCTCGCCGGGCACGACCACCAGATCGTCGAGGGTGCCGCCGCGGTCGGCCCCGCCGCGCTGGCCAGGGGCCGCATCACCAGCGTCAGCGGCCGCACCGTCGGCGTCGTCCTGACCGGCGCCAACATCGACCGTACGCGGCTGAAGGCCTGCTTGTAGGCCTAGCCCTTCTGCGGGCGGGAGGGGCGGAGATCGACCCGCGACGGAAGGCTGCGGGCCGGGTGCGTCACGAGGTGGAAGATCGTCTCGGCGACGTCCTCAGGCGACAGCTTCCAGGCGTCCGCCGCGGTCGGCGCGTGGCCGCTGAAGCCGGTCGCCACCGAGCCCGGGGCGACCACGCTGACGCGGATGTCGTGCTGCCGCAGCTCCTGCATCAACGCGTGCGAAAAGGCGTCGAGGCCGGCCTTGGTGGCGGCGTAGCAGGCGCCGCCGGCGAACGGGTTCTGGCCGGCCAGGCTGCTGACGTTGACGATCGACCCGCCGCCCCGCTGCTTCAGGTGCGGGATCGCCGCCCGGCACAGCAGGAACGGTCCGGTCAGGTTGGCGTTCAGCATCCCCATCCAGTCGGCGGTCGACAGCTTCTCGACCTCGGCCAGCTTCACGTGGGCGGCGTTGTTGACGACGAGGTCGAGCCCGCCGAAGGCCGAAACGGTCTCCTCGACGAGCCGGGCGACGTCGGCCTCCACTGACACGTCCGCCTGGACCGCCCGGGCCGAGCCCGGAGCCTCGAATCCGGCGATGGCGCGGTCCAGATCCGCCCGGGTCCGGCCGGCAATCACCACCTTCGCTCCGGCCCGGACGAACCGGGCCGCCGTGGCCCGACCGATCCCCCGCGATCCGCCGGTGACGATTGCGACTCTCCCCTCGAGTTGCGGCGCGTGTGACATGGGGCACTAGAATAACGCCACCGATGATCGTTGCCATTGTCGGGGCTGGACCGCTGGCCACCGCGCTCGCCTCGACGCTCGCCGCCCGCGGTCGGGTCCGTCACATCCGGCTCATCGATGATGCCGGGACGGTCGCCACGGGGAAGGCGCTCGACGTACGCCAGGCGACGCCGGTGATCGGCGCCGACGTCTCGATCGACGCCACCGCCGACCTGGCCGCCGCCGCGGACGCCGATGCGATCGTGATCGCCGACGCGCACGGACCGCCGCCGGTCGAGTGGGAGGGCGAGCTGGGGCTGGCCCTGCTCGGACGCCTCGCCGCCGCCAACCCGCGCGCGCCGATCGTCTGCGCCGGCGCCCGCCAGGCGTCGCTCGTCGAGCGCGGCGTCACCGAGGTGCAACTGCCGTGGACGCGGATCCTCGGCACGGCGTCGATCGCCTTCGACGCCGCCGCTCGTGCCGTCGTCGCCGAAGCGGCCGGCACCGCTGCGCGCACCGTGTCGCTGGCGCTCGCTGGTCTGCCGCCGTCGCGGCTGGTGGTCGGCTGGAGCGCGTCGTCGATCGAAGGCGCCCCGGCCGAATCGCGCCTCGCGCCCGCCGCGCTCGCCGGCGCAGCCCGCCGCTTCACCGCGGCCTGGCCGCCGGGCCCCTTCGCGCTCGCCACCGCCGCCGCCGTGTTGCTCGAGCACCTGGACGAGGCGAGCGTGGCGCCTCTGCCGGCGATCGTCGCGCCGCCGGCGCAGGGCCATCGCGCCGGCATCGCGCGGGTCCGTGTCGGCCCCTCGGGTGTCCTGCACGCGGCCGAGCCCGCGCTCTCGCCGTACGAGCGCATCGCGCTCGACAACGCGATCGCCGGCCGGCGCTAGCGCGTCATGCTGACCGCGATCGTGGTCGTCTTCGTGCTCACCCAGCTGACCGCGGTCTACGTCGCGGCGGAGTTCGCGGCGATCAGCGTGCGTCGCAGCAGAGTGCGCCAGATGGCCGAGGACGGCCACTTCCTGGCCCTGCGCCTGGCCCCGTTCGTCGCCGACGCGCGCAAGCTCGACACCTACATCGCCGCCAGCCAGATCGGCATCACCCTGACCAGCCTGATCCTCGGCGCCTACGGGCAGGCGGCGATCACGCCGACCATTGCGCAGTGGATCATGCCGTGGGCCAACGGCGACGCGGCGTGGGCGCAGACCGCGGCCAGCGTCGCGACCCTGATCGTGCTCACCACCTTCAACGTGGTCGTCGGCGAGCTGGTCCCGAAGACGCTGGCGCTGCAGCACCCCACGCCCGTGGCGCTCGCCACCGTCATGCCGATGCTGTGGTCGCTGGCGGTCTATCGCCCGTTCATCGGCATCCTGAACGGCAGCGGCAACCTCGTGCTCCGCCTGTTCGGCGTGCACCAGTCCGGGCACCGCCACGTCCACTCGCCCGAGGAGCTCGAGCTGCTCATCGCCGAGAGCCGCGACGGCGGCCTGCTCGAGCCCGACGAGCACCGGCGTCTGCAGCGGGGGCTGCGACTGCGCCTGCGCTCGGCGCGGGAGCTGATGGTGCCGTGGAGCGAGGTCGAGGTCGTCGACGTCGGCGAGCCGCTGTGGCAGGAGATCGATCGCCTGGTGCGGAGCGATTTCACCCGGGTGCCCGTGTTCAAAGGCGAGCGCAACCAGGTCGTCGGCATCCTCAACACCAAGCGCCTGGCGCTGCGGCGGCTACAGGGCACCCTGCCGGGCGCGATCGCCGATCTCGTCCAGCCGGCGGTGACGACCAGCCCGACCACCACCGGCGATCGCCTGCTGGCGCTCTTCCAGCAGCGGCGGACGCACCACGCCATCGTCAGCGACGAGGCCGGCCGCGCCCTCGGCATCGTCACGCTCGAGGACGTGCTGCGCGCCTTCCTCGGCGAGATGCCGGACGACGTGGCATCGGCAGTCCCCGTGCCCGGAGGCGGCCTTGGCTGAGCTCGGGCCGGTGCTG
>JANOIR010000416.1:0-3265 GCA_031407765.1 Vicinamibacteraceae bacterium | reverse complement strand
GACGAACAGGACGACACCGGCGAAGGCGAGGGTCTGGGTGAAATCGAGGGTCATTCTCGCGTCGGTCTGGGCGTCCGGCAGCGGAGCGGCCCAGGCCCTGCGAATCCAGGCCCTGGGGTCTAGTGCGCATCCTATAACCGGGAGCCGTGGATGACCAGAACAGAACTGGCAGCGCCGAGCCAGGACGCTGCAGGCCTCGACACCGAGTTCACCCGCGGACTGGGCCTTTACGACGCCACCATGGTCGTGGTGGGGTCGATGATCGGGTCTGGCATCTTCATCGTCTCGGCCGAGATGGGCCGCCAGATCGGCAGCCCGGGCTGGTTGCTGGCCGCGTGGCTCCTGACCGGCATCCTGACGGTGACGGCGGCTCTGTCCTACGGTGAACTGGCGGCGATGATGCCGCGCGCCGGCGGCCAGTACGTCTACCTGCGTGAGGCGTTCTCGCCGCTGTGGGGCTTCCTCTACGGCTGGACGCTGCTCCTGGTCATCCAGACCGGTACCATCGCCGCGGTCGCGGTCGCCTTCGCCCGTTTTCTCGGCGTGCTGTGGCCGTCGATCGCCGAGACCAACTACCTCATCCCGCCCATCCACCTGTCGACGACGTTCGCGTTCTCGCTGTCGACGTCGCAGCTGGTCGGCGTCGTCCTGATCGCGCTCCTGACGTGGACCAACACGCGCGGCATCGAGTACGGCAAGATCATCCAGAACGTCTTCACGACCGCGAAGACGGGCGCGCTCGCGGCGCTGGTCGTCGTCGGCATCCTGCTCGGGTGGAATCACGAGGCCGTCGCGGCCAACTTCGGCAACCTGTGGTCGCCGCGCGGCTACGTCGAGATCGCGCCGGGGCTCACCGCGACCACGGCCTTCGGCCTGTTCGTGGCGATTTGCGTCGCCCAGACCGGCTCGCTCTTCTCATCCGACGCCTGGAACAACATCACCTTCACCGCCGGCGAAGTGAAGAACCCGCGCCGCAACATCCCGCTGGCGCTGGCGCTCGGCACCGGCATCGTCATCGGCCTGTATCTCCTCGCCAACATCGCCTACCTGGTGACGATGCCGCTCGCGGCGATCCAGACCGCGCCGTCCGATCGGGTCGGCACCGCGACGCTCGACGTGATCTTCCCCGGCCTGGGCGCGACGCTGATGGCGGTCGCCATCCTCATCTCGACGTTCGGCTGCGTGAACGGCCTGGTCCTGGCCGGCGCGCGGGCCTACTACGCGATGGCCCGCGACGGGGTGTTCTTCAAGAAGGCAGGCCTGCTGAACCACGCGAAGGTTCCGTCGTGGGGGCTGTGGCTACAGGGGGCGTGGGCGGCGTTCCTGGTGCTGCCGCGGACGTTCAACCCGACGACCAGCGCCTACAGCAACGTATACGGCCCCCTCCTCGACTACGTCATCTCGGCGGCGCTGATCTTCTATATCCTGACGATCGCCGGGATCTTCCGCCTTCGCGCGACGCGGCCCGATGCGGAACGGCCCTACAAGGCGTTCGGGTACCCCGTCGTCCCGGCGCTCTACATCATCGGCGCGCTGACGATCCTGCTGGTGCTATTCGTTTACCGGCCCGAGACGTCGTGGCGCGGCCTCGGCATCATCGTCATCGGCTTGCCGGTCTACTTCGCCTGGCGGAAACGCTGATCGTGCTCGGAGCCTTGCAGTTATTGCAACGCGCGGGCGATGACCCGCCGGACGCTGTCGGCGAGGGCGTAGGGATCGAGGTCGGCCGGGTCGGCCAGCGCCACGTCGGCGGCATCGTCGCCCGCCGCCAGCGTTCCGCCGACCGTCGCGCAGCGATAGTCGAGCACGACGAAGTGGAAGCGGACGGCGCCGTCGGCGTCACGCTCCACGCGCTCGTAGATCTCGAGAAGCTCGCCGACCGCGACCTCGAGCCCGGTCTCTTCGCGCACCTCGCGCCGGAGGGCGGCCTCGACCGACTCGCCGAGCTCGACCGCCCCGCCGGGGATCGACCACTCGCCGGCGTCCGGCGGCTGGCCGCGACGGATCAGCACGACGCGGCCGTCATGGATGATGACGGCGGCGGCGCCCAGCACCGGGCGCGACGGACGTTCGTGGCTCATGACCCAGGCGCCGGCACACGCTCAGCCGATCGGCAGGCTGGGATTGGCGTTGACGTCCCAGCCGGACGTGACGCCGGCGCGGAGCTTGCGGAGCCCGGCGGCGGCAATCATCGCCGCGTTGTCGGTGGTCAGCGACAGCGCCGGCACGAACACCGGGATGCCGTCCTGCTCGCCGCGCGCGATGGCGTCGGCGCGCAGCCGGCGGTTGGCCGAGACACCGCCGGCGATGCCGATGCTCTTCGCGTCGAACCAGCCCGCCGCCTCGAAGGTGCGCGTCAGCAGCGCGTCGACGACGGCGCGCTGGAAGCTGGCGCAGAGGTCGGCCGTCTCGGGCTCGGTGAACGGGCGCCCGTCGCGAGCCTGCACCAGCCGCAGCACGGCGGTCTTGAGGCCGCTGAAGCTGAAGTCGGCGCGATGCTCGAGCGCCTTCTCGAAGCCGGGCGGGCGGATCCCGGCCGGGCCGGGCGTGCGGTCCTTGTGAGTGATCTTGATGCGCGGCAGGTCGTAGGCGCGATCGTTGCCGCCCGCCGCGATCCGATCGATCACCGGTCCGCCGGGATAGCCGAGGCCGAGCAGCTTGGCGACCTTGTCGTAGGCCTCCCCCGCCGCGTCGTCGCGGGTGCGGCCGATCAAGTGGTATTCGCCGTCCGCCGGCATCAGGTAGAGGCTGGTGTGTCCGCCCGAGACGACCAGCACGACGGCCGGCAGCGGCAGCGGCCCGTTGTGCAGGATCAGCGACTCGATATGGCCGGCGAGGTGATGGACGGCGACGAGCGGCAGGTCGAGCGACGCGGCCACCGACTTGGCCGCCTGCAGACCGACCAGCAGCGAGCCGACCAGGCCCGGGCCCTGCGTCACCGCGACGGCGCCCAGATCGGCCCAGCCGATGCCGGCGTCGCTCAACGCGCGCTCGAGCACGCCGCAGATGTCGCGCAGGTGCTGGCGCGAGGCGAGCTCGGGCACGATACCGCCCCACTCACGGTGCAGTGCGACCTGCGAGGCGATGACGTTGGAGCGGACGCGCCAGGGCTTGTCGGGCGCGCCGGTCTCCTCGACGACAGCGGCCGCGGTCTCGTCGCACGAGCTTTCGACGCCGAGGATGAGCACGGGCTCCAGGCCGCTAGTGGGCCGTCCTGGTGATTTGTGAAGTGGATTCCGGAGCGCGGCGCCCGGATCGCAAGGCG
>JANOIR010000372.1:0-3191 GCA_031407765.1 Vicinamibacteraceae bacterium | reverse complement strand
GCGGTGGCGCTGCCCACCACGCCGTTGCTGATCCGCGTGCTGGTCAGCGTGCCGTTGTTCGGCGTTGCGTCGCCGGTGTCGTCCAGCATCAGCAGGTCCTGGTCGCCCGCGCCCTGGCCGTTCACGGTGAGCTGCGCGTTGATCGCGTTCAGGTTGCCGTTGGCGTTGAAGTCGGCCTGGCCGAGGCCGCCGAAATCGGCGTTGCTGCCGACGTAGATCGAGTCGTTGCCGGCGCCGGTGTTGAACGTGGTGCGGGTGAGCAGCGTTTGCACCGCCAGGCGGTCGTCGCCGGCGCGGCTGTTGATCTCGACATTCTCGACGCCGGTGTAGGTGATGCGCAGCGCATTGCTGACCGTGGTCTGCCCGGCGCGGATCTCCCTCGCCTGGATGGTTTCAAGGCTGCTGCCGAAGACCGGGGCGACGCCGAAGCCCTTGAAGTTCTCGATCACGTTGTTGTTCACGGTGCTCAGGTTCAGCAGGTAGCGGTCGGCCGAATCCGTACCGGTCATCACGATGCGGTCGGTCGCGTCGTTCGCGCTCGAGCGGACGTGGATGACGGCCAGGCTGTCGAACGGCACGGTCAGCAGGTAATGCTCGGGGGACAGGCCGTCGTTGGCGGCGTTGTCGAGCCGCGCCTTGCCCTTCCAGTTGATCACCGAAAGCTTCGTGCTGCCGACCTGGATCGTGCGGTCGAGGTCGTTGACGACGAGGGTGTTGTTGCCGGCGCCGCCGGTGATGCTCGCCTCCTCGAACAGGTTCTTCAGGTTCTCGACCGTGGCGTCCGCCGCCCAGCGGTCGCCGGCGTCGGTCAGTTCGACCAAAGAGTTCTTGCCGACCTCGAAGGCCGCGCTGCCGCTGCTGTTCAGCAGGTTGCCGATCACCACCTTGTCGTTGTAGAGGCCGACGTCGGTGCTGGTGGTCTCGGCGCGCGCGCCCAGGTTCTCGACCAGGGTGTCGATCTCGTTCTCGTCGGCCTCGTCGATGCGCCCGTCGCTGTCGTCGTCCACGCCGTTGCTCATGCTCGGGCTCGAGTCGAAGAACTCGTCCAGGCCCATGTCGCCGGTGTAGGTGTCGCTGCCCTTGCCGCCGTCGAGCACGTCGTTGAAGCGCGTGCCCTTCAGGTTGTCGTCGCCGTTGCCGGCGATGATCCTGAGCGCCGCGCGGTCGGTCGCCACCGCGAAGCCGTCGACGATGTCGTTGCCGCCGCGCGTCGAGACGGTCAGCGTGTCGCCCTCGGCGCGCACGCTGTCGGCCAGGACGATGGTCAGCATGCCGCCGCCGATGCCCGCGCCGGTGAACTTGAGGCCCGTGCCGGCAACACCCTTGTCGCTGTTGTCGATCAGGCTGATCGTGTCGAGGGCGCTGTCATGGCCGAGGACCGTGACGAGGTCCGCGGAGAAGTCGTCCGAAACCGCGGTCCCGCTGCCCGTGTTCACCACGTTCTTGCCCGCGCCAAGGACGATGAACTCCAGGCCCGAGCCGCCCATGTAGTCCAGCGTGATCTTGTCGGCGCCCGCGCGCGCATCCAGCCGCAGGTCCTCGAAGTTCGCGGCCGTCAGGGAGCCGGCAGCGACATTGCCCTTGAAGTTGGCGACCTTGAAGCGGTTGCCGCCCAGCGAGTTGACGAGGAAGTCGTCCACGCCCTTCTGGCCGGTGATGTCCAGCTTGTCGTAGCCCGTGCCCCCGTCCACCGTGCCGAGGAACAGGTCGGCGTAATCCCAGTGGATGATGTCGTCGTTCGCTTCGCCGAACAGCTGGTCGACGCCACCGCGCCCGTCCATGAAGTCGTTGCCGTTGCCGCCGCGGATCAGGTCGGCCGCCTTGCTGCCGTACATGTTGTCGTTGCCGTTGCCGCCGTCGATCTCGGCCCGGCCCGAGCCGTTGTGGACGATGTAGTCGTTGTTGTCGCCGCCGAACAGGAAGGCGGTGGTGCTGTCGTCGCCTGTCGCCAGGTAGTCGTCGCCCGCGTCGCCATACATCGTGGCGACGCCCGAGCCTTCGTAGATGAACACATCGTTGCCGCTGCCGCCGTGGAACTCGACGTCGGAGGTCACGCCGTCCTTGACGTAGATGTGGTCGCCGCCCGCGCCGCCGAAGGCGACCACTTTCTTCACGCCCTTGAAGATGGTCTCGCGGCCGCTGAAGACCACGCGCAGGATCTCGCCGGTCGCATCCGAGCCGATGTGCTCGATGATGTAGAGCTCGTTGTCCGCGCCCTGGGCGATGCCGCGGATGCCGTTGCGATCGCCCATGTTGAGCATGAGCACGCCGTTGGCCGCCGCCGGGTTCCAGAGGCGCGCATCGCCCGTCGGATTGCCGGCGAGGTAGACCTTCTTCGGCAGTTCGACGTAGCCGAGCGTGAACTCCATCTCCACCGAGATCGAGAAGAACAGGAACGAGATCGAGGCCTCGGCGTGCACCACCAGCGGCACCCGGCCCTCGCCCGCGGCCGTGACGCTGGCGGCGATGTTGATGCCGGCGAAACTGATGCCGAAGGCGCGCAGGCTCGCGCCGCCGGAGAACTCGACCAGGAAGAAGTATTCCGTCAGGCCCGGCGTCGCCAGCACCGGCCGCTCGCCGAAGGCTACGCGGAAGTGGAAGTTGGCGACCAGGCCGAAGCTGCGCGTGCCGAGCACCAGCTCGCCGTCCAGCGAGATGTCGAAGTAGCCCTTGTAGTTGAACATGCCGGAGGCCGACAGCGTCACCAGGCCGAAGAAGTCCATCCGCGCGCCGAACGCGACGCGCCAGGAGCCGATCCCCTCGTAGCCCACCTCCAGCACGAAGCTGGCCTGGAACTTCAACACCTCGATGAACTTCACCTCGCCGCTGAGCGCGATGAGGAAGCTGTTGCCCTGCATGGTGACGCCGGCGAGCGTGCGCGCGACGCTCGAGGTGTTGAGCTGCAGTTTGCCCGAGGCCTTGATCTTGATGACCTCGAACATGTTGGCGTCGATGCTGACGTCCAGCAGCAGCGCGAGGCCCGGGTTGCTGTCGGTGTAGATCGCCGCGCCGCCGCGCGCCGCCACCGTCAAGGGTCCGAGCGTGAACGAGACGTCGAACTCGATCGAGAACACGTTGGCCTGCATCGTCAGCGTGATGCTGCCCGAGGCCTCGGCGAAGCCAAGGAAGGTCACCGAGCCATGGATGTTGAGCTTGAGGCCCGCTTTGACGGTGACCTGCGTGCCGTCGGC
>JANOIR010000354.1:0-31397 GCA_031407765.1 Vicinamibacteraceae bacterium | reverse complement strand
CGCGTCCGGTCTTCGGGCTGCCCGAGCGGACGCCCGGCTTCCAGACGGGGCTCGGCGTGATGATGCATTTCACCAACGCGCGACCCGGCGCCGGCGGCCAGGGCGGCGCGGCGCGGGTGGCGTTCCCACCGCCCGGCCTCGTGCCGCCGAACGACGCCATCCCCGACGCCAACCAGACGACGTTCTACTCGTCGATGATGAACGTCGACTTCGAGATCGGCGACGGCAACCCGGCCGCGGTCGCCGTCCGCTTCCACGTCGCGCAGCACGGGATTCTGAGCGACATCGACTTCCGCATCGGGTCCGGGCTTGCCGGGATCATCGAAGTCGGTAACGTCGGACAGAACCTGCGCTTTCAGGGCGGACGCTACGGGATCATGGCGACCAGCACGTCGCCGTTCTGGCCCTACACGCTGATCGATTCCGTCTTCGAGGGGCAGCGTGAGGCGGCCATCCGCGAGCACCAGGCCGGACTGACCGTGGTGCGCACCACGTTTCGCAACGTGCCGGTTGGGATCAGCATCGACAAGGGCTACTCCGACAACCTCTGGCTGAAGGACACGCGTTTCGAGAACGTCGGGACCGCCGTCGTGTTCGACCAGCCGCACAATGCGCTGACCCAGATCGGTGCCGAGGGCGTCGTCTGCATCGACACCCAGGTCTTTGTGGGCGTGCGCACGCGAAATTCCGTGCTGCGGCTGGGTTCGCCCGTCCGGGTCCGTCGCTACAACTACGGCGTGTTCGTCCGAGGTGTCGAGAGCACCGGCCGCATCGATGAGCTGTTCGAGGTGGAGCCGTTGTCAGCTGCACCCGCGCCGCTCCCGCCGGCACTGCCCGCGCTGCCGCCGATGGCGCAATGGGTCAACGTGCGGACGCTCGGCGTGAAGGGCGACGGGAAGACCGACGACACGAAGGCGTTGCAGGCCGCGGTCGAC
Organism: Vicinamibacteraceae bacterium; assembly: GCA_031407765.1. Taxonomy (GTDB): domain Bacteria; phylum Acidobacteriota; class Vicinamibacteria; order Vicinamibacterales; family Vicinamibacteraceae; genus JBDSLU01. The sequence continues at coordinate 30,462 of JANOIR010000354.1, read as the reverse complement.
GGCACGCGCGTGCTGTATTTCCCGTCGGGCACCTACGTCGTCAGCGACACCATCGCGCTGAAGGCGGACACCGCGCTGATCGCCCTGCACCCGAGCACGACACGGATCGACCTCGCCGATCGCGTCGAGGCGTTCGCCGGCGTCGGCGAGCCGAAGGCGGTGCTCCTGGCGCCGCAGGGCGGCCGGACGATCGTCAGCGGCCTCGGCGTCTTCCCGGGCGCGACCAACCCGCGCGCGACCGCGGTCCTGTGGATGGCCGGCCGCGAGTCGTACCTGAACGACATCATGATCCACTGGTCCGCGCCGGGCCCGCCGGGCCCGGGCGGCCGCGGCCGCGGCGGTGCGCAGTATCCGAGCGTCTGGGTTACCAAGGGGGGCGGCGGCACGTTCCACACGATCTGGAGCGCCGCGCCCAACGCGCAGTCAGGGTTCTACGTCTCCGACACGACCACGCCCGGCGTCGTCTACGAGCTGTCGGCCGAGCATCACCTCTACGGCGAGATCACGCTCGATCGGGTCGAGAACTGGGAGTTCCACGGCCCGCAGACCGAAGAGGAGGTGTCGTCGAGCCCGGAGGCCGTGGCCTTCGACATCAGCGACTCGAAGAACATCACCATCGCGAACTATCGCGCTTACCGCGTGAGCCGCAGCTACAACCCGTTTCCGGCTGCGATCCGCGTCTACGGATCGAGCGGCATCCGCTTCCGCAACGTGCAGGTGAACTCGGAGCATGGCTACGGCGTGTGCGACGCCAACGGTTGCGGCACCAAGCTGCGGGCCGGCAAGTTCGCCTTCGACAACGCGCTGCAGGACATGACGACCGGTCGCGAGGTGCGCGAGCGGCTGTTCGCCGTCCTCGACCTGAACCCGGCGCTGCCGGCGTCGAAGCGGCCCGACCAGCGGCCGGTGCCCGTCCTGAAGGCCGCCGTCGAGAAGCTCGCCGGCGACTTCCATTCGATCGCGGGTGCGGCCGTGGACGCCGCGGGCACGCTCTACTTCGTCGATCGCCACCAGCAGCGCATCTTCTCGTGGTCGCGGCCGGCCGGCCTGAAGATCGTCCGTGACGCGCCGCTCGACGCCGTCAACCTCGGCGTCGATCGATCAGGGAACGTGCTGGTGCTCTCGATGGCCGGCCGAGCGGGCACGGTGTTCGCCTTCAAGCCCGATGGGCCGCGTGACGCGCTGGCCGTGCTCGAACCGAAGGACCGACCGGCCGGGCGCGAGACGACGTTCCTGCTCCCATCCACCGTCTGGGCCGACGGCCAGTTCCGCAGCCATCTCGATCGGGCCACCTACGAGTACGAGACCTTGCAGCAGATGTTCACCCACGAGGTGACGACCGCTCAGCCGCGGGCCTACGTCTCGCCGGATGGCACCCTGGTGCTGCCCGCCGGCCGGGTCTTCGCGCAAGGCCCCGGCGGCTCGTATCCGGGCATGGACGAGACGGGCTGGCGCTGGTCGCACGCCCTCGACACGTTCAGCCTGATCCCGGCGCGCCCGGGCGAGCGCGTCTACCTGTCGAGCGGGGCCGAGAACCGCACCTACCGCGGCGTCCTGCGCGACGACGGCACGCTCGGGGATCTCCAGCCGTTCGCCGAGCGCGGCGGGGAGAGCGTGGTGGCCGATCGGCAGGGCAACGTCTACGTCGCCAACGGCCAGATCTTCGTCTACCGGAAGACCGGCGAGCTGTCGGGCCGGATCGACGTGCCCGAGCGGCCGACCGGGCTCCGCTTCGGTGGGCCCGACGGCCGGACCCTCTACCTGCTGACGCACCACACCCTGTACGCGGTCAAAATCCCCTGATTTACTGGGATGTCACCGTTACCTCACGCCTCCTCCCTCCCTGGAGCGCCGTCACAGACGGCAAGGTTCACCACAGGCCGACGCCTCCACCTTCGGTTCGGCGTTCGGTTTGAATCGTGGCGCTGACGCCACCGCTTCCAAGGAGCTTTCGATGCTGTTCAACCGTCCACTCGTCGCCGCCGCGTTCGCCGCCGCCGCCCTGGCCACCGCCGCGCCTGCCGTCGCCGGGCCGCCGTTCATCTGCCACGCCTTCGAGCTGAGCGGGAACCCGTCGCTGCCCTGGGGTGCGACCGCCGCCGGCTGGAACAGTCCGGACCCCGGCTACGAGGTGAGCCGGCTGCCGGCCGACGTCCCCAAGCTGCTCACGGCCGCGATGCCGGTCTCGGCGCGGATGGAGACGCTGCGCCGCGCCACGATCTACGCGTCGCGCGACAAGGCGGTCGCGGCGTCGCTGCTGAAGACGTTCGAGACGCGCGCCCAGGCCAATCCGGCCGATGCCAACGCGCTGTTCGACGCCGGCTTCCTGACCGAGGCCTATCGGCAGGCGTCGCGGGTCTACGAGTGGGACATGCTCCAGGGGCGCGAGAAGGAGCAGTGGACGATGCGGGCGGAGCCGGCGGGGAATGGCGCCAAGCTGATCGACGCAGCGGTGGCGCTCAACACGCCGCAGTCCGCGGAGATGCGGAAGGCGCGGCAGCTGCTGCGGTAGACGAGTCCACGCCCAAAGGGCGGCCCGCGGGCCCGCGTGAGAGCGGGGCCGCCAACACTCCGCCGCCCGCGTGACGGCGCCGCGGCGCGCCCAGCGCCGCGCATAGCAGCCGGCACGCCCAAGGGGCGGCCCGCGGTCGCGCGTGAGAGCGCGACCGCAAAACCAGCAGTGTCATACGGCCGACTCGCGTCCGGACGCGCCCATATAATGAGCGCGTGAACGTCGCGCTCCTTGGTTTCGGCACGGTCGGCCAGGCCGTGGCCCGGTTGATCCTCGCCTCGTCGGCACCGCTCACGCTGACACACATCTGCAATCGCCAGATCGCGCGCAAGCGCGTCGACTGGATCCCGCCGTCGGTGACGTGGACCGAGCGGTTCGACGACCTGCTCGGCCCGGATGTCGATCTGATCGTCGAAGTCATCGGCGGGCTCGATCCGGCCGGCCGCTACAACCGCGCCGCGATCGCCGCCCGGAAGTCGGTCGTCACCGCCAACAAGCAGCTGATCGCGCACGAGGGCGGCGAGTTGCTGCGCCTGGCCGGTCAGCAGGGCGTCCACTTCGGGTTCGAGGCGGCCGTCGCCGGCGGCATACCCGTGATCCGGGCGATCCGCGAAGGGCTCGCCGGCGATGCGCTGAAGCGCATCTCGGGCATCCTGAACGGCACCTGCAACTACATGCTCACGCGCATGGAGGCGGAGCGGATCTCGTTCGACGCGGTGCTCGCCGATGCGCAGGCCAAGGGCTTCGCCGAAGCCGACCCGACCGACGACCTCGACGGTTACGACGCGCGCGCCAAGCTCTGCATCCTGGCCCGCATCGGCCTCCACGTCGCGCTGCGGCCCGACGACGTCCCGTGCCGCTCGATCCGGCCGCTCAGGGACGTCGACTTCATCTACGCGCGTCGCCTCGGCTACACGATCCGGCAGGTGTCGCGGGTCGAGCGTCACGAGGATGGAGATGGCAACGGGCGCGCCGTCGACGCCGCCGTCGAGCCGGCGCTCGTCAAGAACGGCTCCGTGCTGGCGCGGGTGCGCGGATCCGAGAACCTGGTGCTGACGCTCGGCGAGCGCGGCGGCGAGACCGGCTTCTTCGGCCGCGGCGCCGGCGGCGATCCAACCGCCGTCGCGGTGCTGTCCGACGTACTCTCGATCGTGCGGCATTCGTCACCCCCGGGCTGGTTCGAGGTCGCCGACGATCGGCCGGCGTCGGTCGACTCGCGGCGCGCCTTCCCTCACTACCTCCGGCTCGTCGTCCGCGACAAGCCCGGGATCATCGCCGCGCTGGCCAACGCCCTGTCGCGGCACGACCTGAACATCGACGCCGTGCTCCAGGAAGGCGGCTGGCCGAAAGACGCGCTGCCGTTCGTGGTCACGCTCGAACCGGCGCGGCGCGAGCTGGTCGATCGCGCCGTCGACGAGATCGCGCCGCTCGACTTCCACGTCGAGCGCCCGGTGTGCCTGCCGATCGTGGAATGATGTCCGTGGCTATCGATCGCGCGCGCGGACTGCGACTCCGAGTACCGGGCTCGACCTCGAACCTCGGTCCCGGCTTCGACGCTCTCGGCCTCGCGCTCCAGATCTACCTCGAGGTCGATGTCGTCGCCGCGGTCGACGACGGCGCAGGACGCCTCCGCTTCGACTTCGCCGGTGGCACCCCGGCCGGCGACAACGCGATTGCGGCCGCCATCGCCGACGAAGCCGGACGCCGCGGCGTGCGGCTGCCGTCGCTCGACCTCGCCGTCCGCAGCGGGATCCCGATCCAGGCCGGCCTGGGCAGCAGCGCCGCAGCCATCGTCGCCGGCCTGCGCCTCGTGCACGTCCTCTGCGGCGACGAGGACACCGGGCGCCTCCTCGACGCCGCGACCGCGCTCGAAGGCCATCCCGACAACGTCAGCGCCTCGATTCTCGGAGGGCTCACCGCCAGCTGCCAGGGCCCCGGCGGCGTGACCAGCGTCGCCAGCGCCTGGCCGGCCCGCGTCCGCGTGGTCATCGCGACCCCGCGTGTCGGCCTGGCCACCGCCAAGGCGCGCGGCGTGCTGCCGCCGATGCTGACCCGCGCCGACGCCGTCTTCAACGTGCAACGGACCGCGCTGCTGCTCCAGGCCATCCACACCGGCAGCCTGGACGCGATCGCCGCCGCGCTCGACGATCGCCTGCACCAGCCGTATCGCGCGCCGCTCGTGCCCGGCCTCGCCGACGCGCTCGCCTTCCGCCATCCCACCATGCTCGGCGCGTTCCTCAGCGGCGCCGGCCCGTCGATCGGTGCCTTCGTGCTCGACGATGCCGGGGCGGCGGAGCGCTGCTTCACCGATCTCTATGCCCGCCTGGGCCTGGCGTGCGCGGTGCGCACGCTCGACGTGCATCAGCCCGACGCCGTGCGTGTCCGCATCGCGCCGGCTGTCCTTCCGTCAGGAGTCCCCGCATGACCGCGTTGACCGGCCTGCAGTGCCACGTGTGCCGGGCGCCGTTCCCGGCCGAGGCACTGTTCGTCTGCGACAAGTGCTTCGGCCCCCTCGAGGCCGTCTACGACTACGACGTGGCGCGGCGCACGATGACACGCGAAGCGATCGCCGAGCGGCCGCGCAACCTGTGGCGCTACCGCGAGCTGCTGCCGATCACCGGCGAGCCGCGCACCGGCTTCACCTCGGGCTTCACGCCGCTGGTCCGCGCCGACCGCCTGGCGGCGCGCCTCGGCGTCAAGGAGCTCTACGTCAAGGACGACGGCGTCAACCACCCGACGCTGTCCTACAAGGATCGCGTGGTGTCGGTCGCCGCGACCCGCGCCGTCGAGCTCGGCTTCGACGTGTTCAGCTGCGCTTCGACCGGTAACCTGGGCAACAGCGTCGCCGCGCACGCGGCGCGGCTGGGCCTGACCTGCTACGTCTTCATCCCGGACAACCTCGAGCCGAACAAGGTCGTCGGGTCTGGCATCTACCAGCCGAAGCTGATGGCGATCCGTGGCAACTACGACGACGTCAACCGGCTGTGCACGCAGATCGCCGACAAGTACCGCTGGGGCTTCGCCAACATCAACCTGCGCACCTACTACGCCGAAGGCGCCAAGACCTTCGGCTTCGAGATCGTCGAGCAGCTCGGCTGGCGGATGCCTCAGCACGTCGTCTCCCCCGTCGCCGGCGGCACGCTGCTGCCGCGCATCGCCCGCGCCTTCCGTGAGGCCCGCACCGTCGGCCTCGTCGACGGCGCGATGCCGAAGATCTACGCGGCGCAGGCGACCGGCTGCGCCCCGGTCGTCCGGGCGCTGCACGCCGGCATCGACCATCCCGATCCGGTGCGGCCCGACACCATCGCCAAGTCGATCGCCATCGGCAACCCGGCTGACGGCTTCCAGGTGATCGAGGTGCTGAAGGAAACGGGCGGGTGGGCCGAATCGGCGACCGACGACGAGATCCGGGCCGGCATCCATCTGCTCGCCGAGACCGAAGGCATCTTCACCGAGCCGGCGGGCGGCACCACGATGGCCGTCACCAAGAAGCTGATCGAGCAGGGCCGCATCCCGCGCGACGAGTCGATCGTGATCTGCATCACCGGCAACGGCTACAAGACCGCCGAGGTCGTCGCCGACGGCGTCTCCCGGCCGGTCGCGCTCGGGCGCGCCTTCAAGGAGTTCGAGACCTGGTACGCCGGCACGTCGGCCGCCGAGGTGACCGCGTGAAGCGGATTGAGACCCTGTTCGAGGACGTGCTGGTCCAGAAGTACGGCGGCAGCTCGGTTGCCACGCCGGAGAGGGTGATCGCCGTCGCCGGCCGCATCGGCGAAGCTCTCAAGCGCTCGGCGCACGTGGTCGTCGCCGTGTCGGCGATGGGCAAGACCACCGATCAGCTGATCGCCATGGCCCGCGAAGTCGCACCGGCACCCCGCGGCCGCGAGATGGATCTCCTCCTCGCCTCGGGCGAACAGATCGCGGTCTCGATGCTCGGCCTCGCCCTGCAGGCGCGCGGCATCGCCGCGGTCTCGCTGACCGCCAGCCAGTGCGGGATCCACACCGACGGATCGTTCAACAAGGCACGCGTGCGCGCCGTCGAGACGGTGCGGCTGGTGCAGGAGCTCGGGGCGGGCCGCGTCGTCATCGTCGCCGGCTTCCAGGGGGTCACCGTCAACGACGACATCACCACGCTCGGCCGCGGTGGCGGCGACATCACCGGGGCCGTCCTGGCCGCGGCGCTCGGCGCCTCGTCGTACGAGAACTGCACCGACGTCGACGGCGTCTACACCGCCGATCCGCGCGTCGTCACCGACGCCCGCCGCATCCCGCATTTGAGCTACGAGGAGTGCATCGAGCTCGCCGCCGCCGGTGCCAAGGTCCTGCACCCGCGCGCCGCCGAGATCTGCATGCAATACAAAGTTCCGATCCACGTCCGCCACAGCTTCTCCGGAAAGCCGGGCACGTGGGTCCGCGAAGGAGCCACGATGATGGAACGTCCCTCGGTCGTCGGCGTGACGACCGACCGCAAGGTCGCCAAGGTCACGCTCCTCGACGTCAAGGATCAGCCGGGCATCGCCGCCCACGTCTTCCGCGACCTCGCCGACGCGGAGATCAACGTCCGGCTGATCATCCAGGCCGCGCCGGCGCACGAGCGCAACCGCATCACGTTCATCATCGAGAGCGACGACATCGACGCGGTGAAAACGCTGATCCCGGGCTGGAAGAAGAGCAAGACCGCGGGCCGCGTCGAGATCGACACCGACGTCGCCAAGATCGCCATCGTCGGCTCGCGCATCGCCTCGACGCCGGGGCTCGGCGCGCGCATGTTCACGGCGCTCGCCGACCGGTCGATCAACATCGACTGCATCAGCACCTCCGAGATGAAGGTGAGCTGCATCATCGCCGAGAAGTATCTCGACGACGCGGCGCGGGCGATCCACGCCGAGTTCTTCGGGCAGACGGTGACGGCGGAAGGCGACGACCGGCCGGCTCGCGGCCGGGCGAAGAAGGCGGCGCCGGCGAAGTCGGCCGCCAAGCGGCGTCGCGGGTAGCAGCCCGTGGTGGAAGTGGCGCGAGGCACAGAGACGGGCGAGGCGCCCGGCGATCCAGGCGCGAGGAGGGCGAATATCGGGAATATTCAACCGACGAGCAACGCCGAGCGCCGGGATGCATCGCCCGTCGAATGCCGCGGCACTTCCACCACGGGCTGCTAGCGCTTACTTCTTCTTCTTGACGCGCGGCGGCGGCTTCAGCGAGTAGGAGTTCCGTGCCCAGACACTGACGTTCGAGCGCTTCGATTTCACGTCGATCCGGCGGTTGCGCTTGGTCGGGTCGGGGTTGGTCGAGTAGTAGCCGATGACGTAGTAGTCGCTGGTCTCGGCGTCGATCCGCTTCAGCGCCTTGTCGAAGTCGTTCTGGTTGACCACGGCGTAGCCGCCGGTCTCGTCGGCGATGACGCGCAGACTGTCCTGGCTCTTGCGGATGTAGTTGCCCCACTCGACCGGATCGACCTTCTCGTCGAGATCCGGTCCGCCGACCAGGCCGCGCGGGTCGATCGTGTAGAAGCTGGTGTTGGCGCGGTTGGCGGCGCGGGTCAGGTCCGACAGCTCGCGCGCCAGGTCGGCGTCGGCGAACTGCTGGCTCGAGCGATCCATGTCGAACATGTCGCCTTCCTGATAGCCCGAATTCGAGGACTGCGCGCTGCCCAGGATACCGCCGCCGGCCCGCGCGTCGGGGAACGGGTTGAAGTCGTAGCCGTTCGAGACGTAGACCACGGCCTTGCGCCGGTTGTTGATCTTCTCCATCTTCGACACGAGGTCGTAGGCGGTGGAGAACGCGACGTGGGCCCGATAGCGCACCTCGCTCGGCCCCTGTGACGACTGCGGCGCCTCGATGATCTCGTTCGGCTTGAGGGCGCTGCCGGTGATCTTCTTCATCGCCTCGTCGAAGCGCTTCATGTCGTAGTTGACGTCGATGGCGATCGACGACGGGCCGGTCGAGACCATGCCCCACATGTCGCCGTCGTGCAGCAGCGTGGTCCGGATCTTCTTGAACAGCTCGCGCAGGCGGCCGGTGTTGCGGAAGTCGAGATGCAGATCGTCGACGACGAACAGCAGGATGCGGCCGGCGGCGTCGGCGGTCGGCCGCGACGGCGGCAGGATGATGCCTTCCTGGGGCGCCGGCGGCGGCGGCGACGCCACGTTGAACACCCGGCCGCCGTGCACGAGCGTGAACGAAATGAGGGTCTGCGGCACGCCGTCCTCGAGGACCTCGAACTCGTCCTTCTTCAGGTCGGGGACGAACAGCCCCTGGTTGTCGCGGGCGATCACGTCGGTCGTCACGAGATCCACGCGGGCGGTGAAGATCGGGACATCCTGTCCCGGCGCGGCGGCTGCGCCGGCCGCGGGAGGCGCCGGCAGAGGAGTGGCCGGCGGCGGGGTCTGCCCCGCCAGGCCGACGACGGCCAGCGCGAGCGCCAGGAAGACGAGCGCCGGACGGGCGGCGGGCCGCCGCGCGTGGAAGCGTACAAAAGCCATGGTTGGATTATAGGACGCCGTGTCGCGTCTGCCGGCCGGCGTGCGGCGGTGCGAGGTCAGTCTTCGGAGGGTTCCCGGCGGCCGCCGTCGCCACTGCGGCCACGATCGCGACCGGGCGGTCCGGTCCGTGGGCCGCGCCCGTCGCTGCCCCGGGACTCACCGCCGCGGCCGTCACCGCGGCCAGGCGCCCGGCGCGGGCCCTTGCCAACCGGGGCGCCGCCACCGCCCGGGCGATCCTGCCGTGCCGCCCAGCGTGCCGCAGCCAGCGACTGGCTCAACGTCTTGGTGAGCGCCGGCCAGTCGAATACCAGGTCCGGATTGGCGCGCTCGAGCGCGTCGCGGGTGTCGGGGTCGAACGGCTCGCGCCCCACGCGCAGCCCACCCGGCAGGCGACACCAGTAGACGAGCCGGCTGTCGGCGCGCCCGCGCCGGCGGGCGTCGGCGATCAGGTAGATGTGCTCGTAGCCACGCTTGTCGCGCGTGACGCGCAACGAGAGCACGGATTATTTCCGCTTGGACGGGCGGGCCTTGGCCACCGGCACCGCCTTCTTGGCGCTCGCAGCGCGGGCGGCGGGACGGACCGGCACAGCCGTGCGGGCAACGGGACGCGCCGCCACCTTGGCTACGGGCTTCTTCGCCGGCGGCGCGGCCTTGGCGATCGGCTTCTTCTCGGGTGCCTTCTTGGCCAGCACCATCACCTTTTTCGCGGCCGGCTTCTCGACCGGCTTCTCGACGGCCTTCTTCTCCACCGGTTTGACCGCCGCGACCCTGCCTGCCACCGCCGGCTTGACGGCTGCCGTGGGCTTGGCGGCCACCGCAGGCTTGGCAGCAGCCACCACGAGGGGCTTGGCTGGCACCGCAGGCTTGGCTGCAGCCACCACGGGGGGCTTGGCTGGCACCGCGGGCTTGGCTGCAGCCACCACGGGGGGCTTGGCTGGCACTGCGGGCGTCGCAGCAGCCACCACGGGGGGCTTGGCGGCCGCGTCCGGCTTGGCCGTGACCTTTGCGGTTGCTCCAGGCATGGGGCTCGTCCCCGGCTTCGCGACCGGCACGACCTTGGACGGAGCGGCCGTGGCGGCCGCTTTCGCTGGTGCCGCCGAGGCAGGGACGGGAGCAGGGACAGGCGGAGCCGGCGCCGGTGTCTTGGCTCCAGCCCTGGCCGCGATCTTCGCGGCGATCTTGGCCGCACCGCTTTCGACGGCAGCCGGGCGGGAGCCGACCTTCACGGCCAGCTTCCGCGGGCGCTCGGGCTCGGGCGGCGGCGCCGGAGGCTCGACGACCTCGACGGGCACCGGCCGCGGCACCGGCGCGGCCCGCTCGGTAGTGAAGACCTCGACCTTTTCGATGAGGTCGGCCGGTTCGGCCCCGTGCTCGCGGAAGACGGAGGTGAAACGCACCTGGTCCCCAAGGACCAGGTAGGTCCACAGCTCAGCCAGCTTGATCGAGTTTTCGGCAGCCAACCGGCGCGCCGCCTCGACCGCGCCGACCGGCACGAACAGGAAAAGCGACGTCCGGGACTTGGCGAAGTTGGCCCACTGGCCATGGCCTCGAGGTGGTTGACCGACTCGCTGGTCTCGACCTCGACGAGCGCCTTGGGCTTCCGCCCGCCCTCCTCCGTCAGCACCAGATCCGGGTAGAGCGTGCCTGCGGGCACTTTGACCCCCGCATTGCGCTCGTCGCCCGGGTTCGCCTCGACTTTAAACTTTCGCCGCCACTTCGCCTCGAGCAACCGGATGATGCGGTCGTGCTCGAGCTGCTCCCGGACCGGCCGGACAAGAATGGGCACCAAGGCCTCCAAAGGTCCGTTTGCGGGGTGCGGACCAACGGTCTGGCGGATCCCCTGCAAAAAGAACGCGAAATGCTAGCATGGACAGCTTGCCGGGTGCCACCCCGGACCGCTGCATCCTGCTGTACCCCATGACCGATCGCTTCCTTCTCGCCTGCCGGCGGCAACCCGTGGACCGCACGCCGGTCTGGTTCATGCGCCAAGCCGGCCGTTACATGGCCGACTACCGTGCCCTCCGCGAGCGGCACTCTCTCCTCGAGCTCTGTCGGACGCCCGAGCTGGCCACCCGCATCACCATGCAGCCGGTCGACGCCATCGACGTCGACGCCGCGATCATCTTCTCGGACCTGCTGCTGCCCTTCGAACCGATGGGCCTCGCCTTCGACTTCGTGAAGGGCGAGGGGCCGCGCGTCGAGCACCCGCTGCGTACCGAAGCCGACATCGAACGGCTCAAGCTTTTCGACCCGCGGGAAGGACTCGGCTACGTCCTCGACGCGATCGCGATGACCCGGCGTGAGCTCGACGGACGCGTCCCGCTGATTGGTTTCGCCGGCGCGCCGTTCACACTGGCGTCATACGCCATCGAAGGTGGACCATCGCGCGACTTCGCGCGGACCAAGGCGCTGATGTACGGGCACCCGCAAGCCTGGCACCGGCTGTGCGAGCGACTCGCGCAGGTCGTCAGCGGCTTCGTCGTCGCCCAGGTCGAGGCCGGGGCGCAGGCGATTCAGATCTTCGACTCCTGGGTCGGCGCGCTGTCGTCTGAGGACTACCGCGAGTTCGCGCTGCCCCACACTGCGGCCGTGTTCGCGGCGCTGGCGCCGACCGGCGTGCCGACGATCCATTTCGGGACGGGCACGTCGACCATCCTGACCGACCTCGCCACCGCCGGCGGAGACGTCATCGGTGTCGACTGGCGCCTGCCGATCGATACCGCCTGGGAGCGGCTCGGTCCGGATCGCGCCGTCCAGGGCAACCTCGATCCGACGCTCCTGCTCGGCCCGCGCCATCGCCTGCTGCGAGCGGCCGAGGACGTGCTGGAGCGCGCCGGCGGCCGACCCGGACATATCTTCAACCTCGGCCATGGCATCCTGCCCGCCACGCCGCTCGAGCACGTCCAGGTCCTCGCGCGGTTCGTCCACGGCTACCGCACCGCCTGACGAGTCCTGCCGTGGCCGCTGACGCCGCGCCCCTCGCCGTCGACGTCGCCGTAGTCGGCGGCGGGCTCGCCGGGCTGACCCTCGCCCGCGACGTGCATCGCCGCGGGCGCACCGCGATCGTCCTCGAAGCCACCCCGCGCCTCGGCGGCGTGGTGCGATCGGAACACGCCGACGGCGTGCTCGTCGAAGGTGGCCCCGACGCCATGCTGGTGCAGAAGCCGGCGGCGGTGGCGCTGTGCCGCGAACTCGGGCTCGGCGACGAGATCGTCGCCACCGAGGCGCCGCGCACGGCGTTCGTGCTGGTGGACGGACGCCTGCACGCCTTTCCACCGGACACCCGGCTCGGCCTGCCCCTGACCCGCGCCGCGGCCGAGGGGCTGACGATGCTCTCGCCCGACGCGCGCGCCCGCGTGGCCCGCGACTTCGACGCGCCGGCACCGCCCGCCGACGCCGAGGACGAATCGATTGGCGGCTTCGCCACGCGGCGGTTCGGCGAGGCGTTCACGCGTCGAATCGCGCAGCCGCTGCTCGGCGGGATCCACGCCGGCGACGTCGATCGGCTGTCGCTGCGTGCGCTCTTCCCGCCGCTCGCGGACGCCGACGCTGCCGGCGGGAGCGTGCTCGCGGCGCTCGCGGCCCGCGCCGGCGCGCCCGATGGCGAAGGCGCGTTCCGAGGCCTGCGCGGCGGAATGGGCCAGCTCCCGGCCGCGCTGGCACGGGCGCTGCCAGCTGCGAGCCTGCGCACCCGCGAGCCCGTCGCCTGGATCACGCCGGGAGCGCCGTATCGCGTGGTGGCCGCGAGCGGCTTGGAAGTGGCGGCGCTCGCCGTGGTGCTGGCCGTGCCGGCGGCGGCGGCGGCGCGTCTGGTGGCGCCCTTCGACGCGGCGCTCGCCGGTGCCTGCGCCGAACTGCGCGCGGTGTCGAGCGCGACGATCACGCTCGGCTATCCGCGCGATCGTGTCGCGCATCCGTGCGCCGGGATGGGGTTCATCGTTCCGCGCGGCGAAATGACGCGGCTGCTGGCAGTGTCCTGGGTCTCGTCCAAGTGGGCCGGCCGCGCCCCGCGCGACTGGGTCGTGCTGCGCGCCTTCGCCGGCGGGGCCTTCGACGCCGACGTGCTCGATGTCACCGACGATCGCCTCGTCGCCCAGACCCACCACGATCTCGCGTCGCTGCTCGGCATCGGTGGGCTGCCCGTGTTCGCCCGCGTCCATCGGTGGGCTGACGCCAACCCGCAGTACGACGTCGGCCACCTGGCACGCGTCGCGCGCATCGCGCAGCAGCAGGCGGCCACGCCCGGGCTTTTCCTGACTGGCAGCGCCTATCGCGGCGTCGGCATGCCCGACGTGATCGCCGATGCCCGAGCCACCGCCGATCGCGTCTGCCAATTCCTCGAAAAACGGTAAGATGCGCGATTGTCCATGCCGATTCGCGTCTCGACGATTGTTCCCGCGCCGGCTCAGCTGATCGCTGCCGCGCTCGCCTTCTCCGCGCTGGTCGCCGGCTGCCGCCAACCCGAGGCCGCCTCCGCCAGCACGCCGCCCGCATCGGCCGGGGCCGCCCCGCCAGGCGCGACCGCGGCAGCGGCGGCGCCGGCCGTCGCTCCGGGCCAGGTGCCTCCTCCAATCTCGGCCATCCTCGAGGACATCAAGCGCGGCGATACCAGCCAGCTGGCGGTGTCGCCCGAGGACGGCCAGTTCCTGCGCATGCTGGTCGCGTCCACGGGCCGCAAGCGGGCGCTCGAGATCGGCGCCGCGCAAGGCTATAGCGCGATCTGGATCGGGATGGCCATGCGCGAGACCGGCGGCCGGCTCGTGACCATCGAGTACGACCCGGTACGCGCCAAAGAGGCCGCCGCCAACGTCAAGCGGGCCGGCCTCGACGACATCGTCCAGGTCATCCCGGGCGACGCCTTCGTCGAGATCCCCAAGCTCACCGGCACCTTCGACTGCATCTTCGTCGACGCCTGGAAACGCGACTACATCAAGTTCTTCGATCTGACGTATCCGCGCCTCGACGACGGCGGACTCTTCCTCGGTCACAACGTGATCAACAAGAAGAGCGAGATGAGCGACTTCCTCGATCGCATCGCCACGCATCCCAATCTGTTCACGTCGATCGTCGCGCCCGGCGGCGAAGGCGTGTCGATCTCCTACAAGCGCCGCGCCCGGTCGTGAGATGAGCTCATGAGCCGGATCGGCATCGTGGGCGTCCCGCTCGATCTCGGCGGCGGCCGCCGCGGCGTCGACATGGGACCGTCCGCGGTGCGGATCGCGGGGCTCGCCAGTCGCCTTGCCAGTCTCGGCCACGAGGTGCTCGATCTCGGCGACGTCGACACGCCGACCCAGGAAACCACGCCGCCCGGCGATCCGCGGCAGCGCTATCTCGGCGAGATCGCCCGCGTCTGCCAGGCCCTCCACGATCGGTCGCGCGACGTCCTGTTCGAAGGCGGCATCCCGATCGTCCTCGGCGGCGATCACAGCCTCGGCGCCGGCTCGGTTGCGGCTTCGGCCAGCCTCGCGCGACGCGACGGACGCCCGCTCGGCCTCATCTGGGTCGACGCGCACGGCGACATGAACACGCCGGAGACGACGCTCTCCGGCAACGTCCACGGCATGCCGCTGGCAGCGCTGCTCGGCTCGGCGCCGGCGGCGCTCGCCGACGTCGGTGGCTTCGCGCCGAAGGTCCTGCCATCGCACACCGTCCTCATCGGCGTGCGCAACCTCGACGAGCGCGAGAAGGCGGCGGTGCGCGCCTCGGGCGTCCTCGTCTTCACGCTCAAGGACATCGATCGCCTCGGCATCTACGCGGTCACCGAGCAGGCCCTCGCACACGCCGCGAACGGCACCGTCGGCGTCCACGTCTCGTTCGATCTCGACGTCTGCGATCCGTCGATCGCGCCCGGCGTCGGCACGCCGGTCAAGGGCGGCCTCGACTACCGTGAGGCGCACCTGCTCATGGAAATGGTCGCCGACTCCGGTCGACTGCTGGCCCTCGACCTCGTCGAGGTCAATCCCGTGCTCGACGTCCAGAACGCCACCGCCATCCTCGCCGCCGAGCTCGCCGCATCGGCGTTCGGGATGGGGATTCTCTAGACTTTCGGCAACTCACGGAGGACACACACATGTTCGTTCGATCGATCACGATGGCCGGCGTCGCGCTCGCCGTCGCCGCCACGACGGTGACCGCGCAGAAGGTCGTCTCGACCAAGATCGGCGGCGGCGGCAGCCCGCACGAGACGGTGGAATGGGCGACCGGCGGCGCCAAGATCACGATCAGCTACGGCCGGCCGTCCCTCAAGGGTCGCCCCGTCGAGACGCTGACGCCGGCCGGGAAGATCTGGCGCACCGGCGCCGACGAGGCGACGACGCTGACGACCGACAAGCCGCTGATGTTCGGCAGCCTGATGGTGCCCGCCGGTACGTACACGCTGTTTACCGTGCCGAGCCCGACCGGGTGGAAGCTCGTGATCAACAAGCAGACCGGTCAGTGGGGCACCGAGTACCAGGAGGCCCAGGATCTCGGTCGTGCCGATCTCAAAGTGGAGAAGCTGCCCAAGCCGGTCGAAAAACTGACGATCGAAATCGTCGACGTCAAGGGCAGCCCGACACTGAACATCGACTGGGGCGCGACGCGCGCCACCACGCCGTTCATGGTCCACTGATGGTTGGCGGGCGGTCCCCTCAGGACCGCCCGCGGTCGCCCTTCGAAGCGTGCGGCTTGCTATTCGCGGCGCTCGGCGCGCCATGGCGCCGCACGCGGGCGACGCGTGTTCAGTGGGGCGTGGCGCGCCGCTTCAGGCGTCCGCTCCCCACCGGAGCGAGCTAGCGCCCGTCGCGGACCGACCAGGTCGGGCCGTAGCGTTCGGGGACGTCGAGGGCGTCGAAGATGCCGAGCGGCAGGGTCTCGCGGACCATCGCCGCGCGCTGGCTCTTCAGCTCCTCGACGTTGTCCGAAAAGTCGGCCAGGTGCTTCTCGTAGACCATCATCTCGCTCCAGTACTCGAGGAGCAGGTAGCGGCCAGGCGTCGCCAGATCCTTCAGGAACGAGCTGCCGAGGAAGGATCGGCTGCGGCGCGACAGCGCCGTCCACGCGCCGTCGGCGCCGTGCAGCCTCTCGAACTCGTCCTGGACCCCGGCCTGCACGTCGAATTGCCAGACGACTGCGAGCACAAATACCTCCCTGGGCGCGGCGTGGGGAACCGGGCCGGATTATAGCGCGCGGGCCGCGCCGCGGCGTCTCACACGAGGCCGCGCCCGGCGATGAGGTGCGCGCGGTAGAGAAAGGCCAGGATCTCGGAGACCACCTGGTAGACCTCCAGCGGGATGTCCTCCTCGAGGTCGAGGCGGGCCAGCACGTCGACCAGCTCGCGGTCCTCGTGCACCGGGATGCCGTGCTCGCGCGCCACCGCGAGGATGCGCTCGGCGACATGCCCGTCGCCTCGCGCCACGAGCTTCGGCGCCCGATCCTTGGGATGGTCATAGCGCAACGCGGCGACACGCAGGCGTGGCTGGCTCATCGCGTCACGCGAGTGCCGAGAGGATGGAGCCGCCGGGCGGCGGCTCGTCGGGCCCTTCGTCGGGCGCGGCCTTCCCTGCCTCGGGATCGACGACCACCGAGACGCCGACGTGACGGAAGCCGGCCGCCTGCAGACGCGCCGAGAGATCGGCCGTCGACGGTGCCAGCGCCGAGGCCGCCTCGGCGTCGCGAACCGAGAAGCGGACCTGCAGGTCGCCGGCCGCGCCGGCCGGCTGCCATTGCGCTGCCGCTTCGATGGGACCGAGGTCGGGGTGGGCGACGGTCAGCGTGATGGCCCGGCCGCGGGGACGTTCGCCGGCGCGCGGCGGCGGCCCGTCGTCCTTCACCGTGAGCTGCGCCGCGGCGTCGACGTGTCCGAACGTCAGGGGAATATCGATGCGGACCGCGCCCTCCTTCTCGCGCGCCAGGGCGACGTCGAGCTGGCGGGTGGCGACGTCGTGGATCAGCCGCTGGCGCAGCGTCTCGATCTCGGGCTGCGTATTCGTCTCGCGGCCGAGCGCTGCCAGCAGCCAGCGCAGGTCCCCGAGCAGATCGGCCGGCACGGTGGTGAGGCCGCCGTGATCGAGGGCGCGTGCAGCGTGCGACTCGAAGAACGCTCCCCCTGACGAGAGGCGATCGCGGAGTGCATCCACGAGCGGCGCGGCGTCCCGCCCCAGGGGCATGGGCCGGACCAGCGCGAGCAGCCGATCGCGCGGTGACAGGCCCGCCGGCCCGCCGCCCCAGTTGGCACCCTCCAGCGCGCGCGCGAGGACATCCAGCTCGGCAGCCGTGAGCGGCGTGGACGGGGCCGCCTGCTGCAATGCCTGCCGCACCGCGGCAACGGCGTAGGCCCGTTCCGAAAAGGCGATCGGCGGCGCTTCGAGGTCCAGCTCGACCACAGCGCCGACGCCGCGCACGACGACCGGCAGCAGGTCGCCAGCGCGCACCGGGAGGGGCGTCGAGGCGAGCAGCTGCTCGCCGCCGACGTCGAGGACGGCGCTGCCTTCGGCCAGCACTTGGACCACCTGGGCGAAGAGCTTCTGGCCCGGCCCGAATGGCAGGTCGCCGCTGCCGCGGGCCGGGCGATCGCCGGTCCCCTGCGTGCCGCTGTCCACGCTCTCCACCGGAGGGATCGGTGGGATACGGGGCACGTCCATACGGCATCGATTCTATCCCTGGCTGGCGGCCGCGCTCTCACGCAGCGGCTCCGCCACGCGACTGGCAGCGGCCGCCGACGTACAATGCCCGGCATGCGCGCTTCCGCTGCCCTGCTGTTCGCCGTCCTCGCCACGGCCCCGCTCGCCGGCGCCGCCGCGGACAAGACCCTCGGTTCTGGCGTGACGCTCCAGGCCACCACGCCCCTTGCCGACGTCATCGCGAAGCCCGCCGCCTTCGCCGGGCAGACGGTGCGTGTCGAAGGGGTGGTCACGGCCGTCTGCGAGCACATGGGGTGCTGGATGACGCTCGCACCCGCGGGCGATGGGGCCGCCACGGCGACGCTGCGCCTGAAGGTCGATGACGGCGTGATCGTCTTCCCCGTGTCGGCCAAGGGACGCACCGCCGTCGCACAGGGGGTCCTGAAAGCCGTCGCCGCCGCGGATCACCACGCCGGCGAGGCGGGCGCGCCCGCTACGGCTCCGTCCTATCAGCTCGAAGTCACCGGCGCCGTGCTCCGTTGAAACCGATTCGTCATACGGCTCTGGTAGGTTGCCGAATTCGTGCCCGATAGACACGATAGAGATGTCGATTCGCAGCCGGCCGAGGATCCCCGCGTCGCCCTTGCGGATGTCTCCGGCCCGCCCGGTGGGGTGACCGGCAAAGGGCGTCCCCGCCGCCGCCGAAAGAAGGCCGCTCTCGTCGTCCCTCCGCTCGACTGGCGCGGGGTGGACCCGGCCGACCTCTCGAACCCCGCCCTCTATCTGAATCGCGAGCTCTCCTGGCTCGAGTTCAACCAGCGCGTGCTCGCGCAGGCCTGGGATCCGGCCCACCCGCTGCTCGAGCGCGTCAAGTTCCTCGGCATCAGCGGCACCAACCTCGACGAGTTCTTCATGGTGCGGCTGGCGACGCTCCTGAAGAAGTACCGCGCCGGCATCGAGGACGTGTCGCCCGACGGGCTCAACACCGAGCAGCAGCTGATAGCCATCCGCGGCCGGGCGCTCACGATGATGGGGAGCCTGTCACGCTGCTGGAACGAAGCGCTGCGGCCGCTGCTCGCCGCCGAAGGCGTCCACTTCCTGGACGTCGCCGACTTCACGCCGGCGATCAACGAGTACCTGGCGAGCTTCTTCCGCACCGACATCTTCCCGGTGCTGACGCCGCTCGCCTTCGATCCCGGGCATCCGTTCCCCTACATCTCGAACCTGAGCAAGAACCTCGCGGTGGTCGTGCGGCACGGGGGCCGCACCAAGTTCGCCCGCGTCAAGGTCCCGGACATGCTGCCCCGCTTCGTCCCGGTTCCGGAGAACATCGCGCCCAAGGGCGGGCTGACGTTCGCGTTCCTCGAGGACGTGATCGAGCACAACATCCACGAGCTGTTCCCGGGCACCGAGGTGCGCGGCGCGCACCTTTTCCGGATCATCCGCGACACCGACATGGTGATCCAGGAGGACGAAGCCGACGACCTGCTCGAGAGCGTCGATCGCGGCCTCAAGCAGCTGCGCTACGGCGCGCTGTCGCTGCTCGAGGTCGACGCGACCATGCCAC
Organism: Vicinamibacteraceae bacterium; assembly: GCA_031407765.1. Classification (GTDB taxonomy): domain Bacteria; phylum Acidobacteriota; class Vicinamibacteria; order Vicinamibacterales; family Vicinamibacteraceae; genus JBDSLU01. The sequence goes on along the minus strand of JANOIR010000354.1, from coordinate 11,304 downwards.
GCCGCGTCCTCAATATTCTGGTCGAAAACTTTTCGGTCGAAGAGGACGTCGTGGTCCGCACCGCCGATCGCATGGGCATGGGCGATTGGCGCGCGCTGATCAAGATGCACCGGCCGCAGCTCAAGGATCCGCCGTTCGTGGCGCGCAATCTGTGGGACGCCAACGATCTCGAGACGATCTTCGACCAGATCCGCTACCAGGATCACCTGGTGCACCACCCGTTCGACTCCTTCGTCTCGTTCGAGTCGTTCCTGCGCGCCGCGATCGCCGATCCGCTGGTGGTCGCGATCAAGATGACGCTCTACCGGATCGGCCAGAACTCGCCGCTCGTCGATCTGCTCATCGACGCCGCCGAGCAGGGCAAGCAGGTCGCCGTGCTGGTCGAGCTCAAGGCCCGCTTCGACGAGCGCAACAACATCGCCTGGGCCAACCGGCTCGAGTCGGCCGGCATCCATGTCGTCTACGGCCTCGTCAACCTGAAGACGCACTGCAAGCTGTGCCTCGCCGTGCGCAAGGAGCACGACGGCATCCACCGCTACGCGCACGTCGGCACCGGCAACTACAACGCCGCGACCTCGGCGATCTACACCGACCTCGGGCTGTTCACCGCCGACCAGCAGATCGTCGACGACGTGTCGCAGGTGTTCAACTACCTGACCGGCTACTCGCACAAGCGGACCTACAGCGAGCTGCTGGTGGCGCCGATCGGGCTGCGCGCGGCGATGCGGGCCCTGATCGAGCGCGAGGCCGAGCACGCGCGGGCCGGGCGCCCGGCGCACATCATCATCAAGAACAACGCGGTCGCCGATCCGGCGATGATCAGGTCGCTCTACCGCGCCTCGCAGGCGGGTCTGCCGATCGACCTGATCGTGCGCGGCGTCTGCTGCCTGCGGCCGGGCGTCGCCGGCATCAGCGACCACATAAAGGTGCGCTCGGTCGTCGGCCGCTTCCTCGAGCACTCGCGCATCTATTACTTCGAGAACGGCGGCGAGCCGGACGTGTTCATCGGCAGCGCCGACCTGATGGAGCGCAACCTCGATCGCCGGGTCGAGGCCCTCTGCCCGGTGCGGGATCCGGAGCTGCGCCAGCACCTGCGCAACGTGGTCCTCGACTCGCTGCTGCGCGACACCGAGCGCGCCCACCTGCTGCAGAGCGACGGTACCTACGTGGCGGCGGCGGCCGGCGCCGCGCTCGGATCGGCCAGCGTCAACAGCCAGCAGTTGTTGCTGGAGTCCTATACCAGGCCGCCAGCGCTCGTGGAATAGCTCTGCTAGTGGACGATCGACGTCTCGATTTCGGAAAAGCCCAGTAGCTCGAAGCGGGTCCGGGTGTCGGTGGCATCCGCCAGGACGCCCGACAGGGATTCGTGTACCCGCGAGCGAAGGAATCGCTGGTTGAGGACGAGGCGCAGCTCGTAGCCGTGGGGATGGGCGCTGACGTTGACCGACACCAGCCCCTCGCTCTCGTGGATGAGGGTCCACAGGGTGCCGGGGGGAGGCGTCAGTCGGCGGACGACTGGCTCGAAGCGGTCGGTGGCAAAGAACATTTGGGGAGGCCCGCCCTCCCCAAAGCGAAGGGTGTGCCAACCCGGCTGTGGTGGAGACGGATCGCCGACTTGGGCCGAAACTCGATAAACGCGACGACGCAGCCCCATCTGAACTCTGCCTGCGGGCAGTCTTTCTTCAACCTGGGGGCGTCCGCGATGAACGCGAGGCACCGTGCCGCTGGCCATGGCGCACGTGCCGCACACGCGTGTGCGCCTGGTCTGCCTAACGTCGCGGAAGCGGTATGCGCGGGCCGTTCACGACGTCGATCGGCGGACGCCGGCTCGAAGGTGGCAGGACGCGGATCATCCGGTCCGGCGTACTGCCACGCACTCGCCGGGCGACATTGGCAACGCCGGATGGCAGCCGTGCGAACAGGCCGGCCGCCTCGCGCAGGGGCGCGCCGTCGTGTCACTTCTACCTGCGCAGCCGCGTGCCGATTCCTAGAACCAGGGCCTTCGTGCGGCGCCGCACGGACACCCTTGCCTGATGCAGTCCCTCCCCCTCGTCGCGCGGGTCTACGTGCTCACCGTCGTGGCCGCCGGCACCTGGCTGGCCGCCTCGGCGCTCGTGGGCCTGCGCCTCGACCGGCCGACGCCGTTCATCGCGCTGCTGGTCCTCGCGGTCCTGACCTCCGTCTTCAAGGTCGCGGTGCCGATGCCGGCGGCGCTGAACGCGCAGCCGCTGACGATGTCACTCGCCTTCGCGGCGAACTTCGCCTCACTCGTGATCCTCGACGGACCGAGCGCGACGCTCATCGCCATCGTCGCTGCCTGGAGCCAGACCACCTTCAACGTCTTCCGCGCGCGGAATCCCTGGCACCGGACCGTCTTCAACATGGCGGCGCTGGGGGTGACCATGGGCGTCACCGAGCTGGCGTTGCAGACCGTGGCCGGCCACCCGGGACCGTGGGAGCTGCGCGCTGATGCGGTCGCCCTCGGCGCCGCCGCCGCGACCTACTACGTGGTCAATTCCGGGGTCGTGGCCGGCGCCGTCGCCGCCGCTGGCGCGCAGCCGTTCGTGCGGCTGTGGATGCGGCACCTGCTGAGCGGCTGGCTCGGGCACGTCTTCGGCGCCGCCGCCGCCGCCCTCGCCTTGGCGACGGTCGATCGCGCCGGCTACTGGCTGGTCCCGCTCGGCGGCCTGTCTATCGGTCTCGGCTATCGCGCCTATCGCGCCTACATCCAGCGCATGGACCAGCAGCAGCACGCGGTCCAGCGCCTCTCCGACCTGCATCTGGCGACGGTCGAAGCGCTGGCGCTGGCCATCGACGCCGCGGATCAGGGCTCACGGCTGCATCTGCGCCGGCTGCAGCGCCACGCGTCGTTGCTGGCTCGTGGCTCGGGCCTCGGCGACGACGAGGTCCAGGCCGTGGCCACCGCCGCGATGCTGCACGACATCGGCATGCTGGCCGTCCCGCAGCACATTCTCGCCAAGCGCGAGGGCCTGACCGACGACGAGCGCCGCAAGCTGTGGCTGCATCCACAGGTCGGCGCCGACATCATCCATGCCGTTCCGTTCCCGTCCCCGGTGGCACCGTTGATCCTGAGCCACCACGAGCGGTGGGACGGCGGCGGCTACCCCGCCGGCCTCTCCGGCGAGGAGATTCCGCTGGGCTCGCGGATCGTGGCGCTGGTCGATCGCTTCGACTTGCTGCTGCGCGACCCGGCGGTGACGCCGCAGACCGCGCTGGCGCGCCTCGGCGAGGACGCCGGCACCTCGCTCGATCCGCAACTGGTGGCGCAGTTCCAGTCGCAGGCGTCGGAGGTCGTCGCGATCGAGACCGAGCTGACCGCGCCCGCTTACGCCGACCTCGACGTGCGCGGCAATCCGGATCGCTCCCCGTCGTCCAACCCGGTCGCGCACATCGCCCACGCGCAGCGCGAGGTCTACGGGCTCTACGATCTCTCGCAGGCGCTCGGCGGAACCCTCACCGTCACCGACGCCATGCAGCAGTTCCGCGAGCGGCTCGGCGGGCTGGTACCTTTCTCGACCTGCGCCCTGTTCCTGCACGATACCGAGTCCGGACGCACCACCTGCCGCTGGATGGGCGGCCGCGACGCTGCGGAGGCGGCCACCACCGTCGCCAACGAGTTCATGGAGGGACCGGTCGCGTGGGTCCTCGAGCACGGCCGCTCGCTCGTCACCGCGCTCCCCGCCGGCGTCCCGGCGCGCCGCGGCGACGGCCTCCCTCCGCGGGCGCCCGCCGTCGTCGAAGTGCTGCTCTGTCCGCTGCGCGTCGATGACTGCACCTACGGCGCGCTCGGCGCGTATCACGATCGCCGCGGCACCTACGCCGAAGACCAGCGCCGCATCTTCGAGCGCGTCGCCGAGATCGTCTCCTCGGCAATCCAGAACGCGCTGCGCTACGAGCGCACCCACGAAGCCGCCCTCACCGATCGGCTCACCTCGCTCGCCAACTCGTGGGGCCTCGTCGCCGGCGCCGATCATGCGCTCGCCCGGGCCGCGCACGAGCAAGAGCCGCTCGCCGTGCTGATGCTCGACGTCGACCGCTTCAAGAACGTCAACGACACCTACGGCCACGAGGCCGGCGATCGCGCCTTGAAGGTGGTGGCGCGGGTCTTGTCGCAGGCGGTCCGGCCGAACGATCTCTGCGCGCGGCACGGCGGCGACGAGTTCGTCGTGCTGCTCGCCAATTGCGACGTGCACCAGGCCGACCGCCGCGCCGCCGAGCTCAAGCGGCAGGTCGCCGCGCTGCGTTTCGAGCCGACACCCGGCGAGGCGATGCCGCTGCGGATCAGCATCGGCGCCGCCGTCTACCCCGCCGACGGCCGCGGCTTCGACGCCCTGCTTGCCGTCGCCGACCGCCGCATGTACCAGGACAAGACCATGAGCCGTCACGGCGCCGCGCGCTGGACCGAGATGGCCGAGACGTCCTCGCGCGAAGCCGCCCGCACCATCCTCCGCGACTAGCCCGTCGCCGAACATTCACGGGAGACCGCCGCATGAACGTATCCGACGTCACCGCCTCGCCCGCAGCCGCCCAGGAGGCGCAGCGGACCATCGCCGTCATGGCCAAGACGCTGCGCATCCAGCGGGAACAGGCCGACGCCACCATTGCCCTGATCGAGCAGGCGTCCCCACCGACCGGCCGGATCATCGACGTCCGGGCCTGACGCCGCCGGCCCCCCCTCGACACGTCGGGGGTCGGCGCGGCATCGTATGGCCTCCGCGGGCTCACCCCGCGTTCGTGGAGGAGGTTCGATGTCACGCACCATCCTGTTCGCGGCCGTGGCTTGTTCCGTCGGGACGCTTGCCGGCGCGCAGACCCCGGCCAAAGGCTCAGCCGCGGCCGCGCCGACGCACAAGCACTACGAGGCGTCCGCCCAGGCCACCCAGCCCGGCCCCAACGGCGAGCTGGCGCCACGCCTGCAGTCGCTGGGCTCGCACACCTTCCCGGTGTCGACGAAGAACGCCAACGCCCAGGCGTTCATGAACCAGGGCCTGAACCTGGCCTACGCCTTCAACCACGCCGAGGCCCGCCGCGCCTTCCGCGAAGCGGCCCGCCTCGATCCGTTGCTGGCAATGGCCTACTGGGGCCAGGCGCTGGTGCTGGGGCCCAACATCAACGCGATGATGGAGCCGAACGACGAGCCGCACGCCGACGAGCTCGTCAAGAAGGCGCTATCGGTCGCCTCGACCGCGTCGCCTCGCGAGCAGGCGCTGATCAAGGCGCTCGACGCCCGCTACTCGGGTAAGGCCGAACACCGCGACACCAACAACCAGGCCTACGCCGACGCGATGCGCGCGGTCCAGAGCCAGTTCCCCGACGACCTCGACATCGCGATGTTCTACGTCGAGTCGATGATGGACCTGCGCCCGTGGGGCTATTGGATGCGGGACGGGCGTCCGCACGCCGGCACCGCCGAGATCGTCGCGCTCACCGAGGACGTGATCCGGCGCAGCGCCAAGCATCCGGGCGCGCTGCACATGTACATTCACCTGGTGGAGTCGGTTGCGCCCGAGAAAGCCGAGGCGGCCGCCGATGCGCTGCTGCCGCTGCTGCCCGACGCCGGGCACATGGTCCACATGCCGGCGCACATCTACCAGCGGGTCGGCCGCTACGCCGACGCCATGAAGAGTAACGAGCTGGCGATCAAGGCCGACGAGAGTTACATCGCGCAGTGCCGGGCCCAGGGCCTGTATCCGATGGCCTACTACCCGCACAACATCCACTTCCTGTGGTTCGCGGCGTCGGCTGACGGCCAGAGTGCCGCGGCACTCGACGCGGCGCGCAAGGTCGCCGCCAAGATCGACGACAAGGCGCTGGCCGAGATCCCGATCACCGCCGGCTTCCGCGTCGTCCCCTACTGGGCCCTGGCGCGCTTCGGCAAGTGGGACGCGATCCTCAAGGAGCCGAAGCCGCCAACCGGCAGCGCGTTCCTCACTGGCTCCTGGCACTATGTCCGCGGCCTCGCCTTCGTCGCCAAGAACCAGCTCGCGGCGGCGGACAAGGAGCTGGTCGCGTTGCGCGGCCTGTTGAAGCACCCGTCGCTCGACGGACCGATGTTCTCGCCCAACAGCGGCCGCGCCATCCTGGGGATCGCACCGCACGTGCTGGCCGGCGAGCTCGCCGCGGCGCGCGGCAACTACACGACGGCGATCGGGTCGCTCGAGCGCGCCGTCCGCCTCGATGACGCATTGGTCTACACCGAGCCGAGCGAGTTCATGTTCCCGCCGCGCCTCGCGCTCGGCGCGATCCTGCTCCAGGCCGGGCGGCCCGACGAAGCCGAGACCGTCTACTGGGAGGACCTCAAGCGCAACCGCGAATCCGGCTGGTCGCTGTTCGGCCTGCACCAGGCGCTGGTCACACAGAAGAAGGCCGACCAGGCGGCGATCGTGAAGGCGCGGCTCGACAAGGCGTGGGCGCGCGCCGACGTGAAGCTGACGGCGTCCCGCTTCGGTCGCACGCCGACAGTGATGAAGCCGGCCGCTGGCACGGCGAACTAGCCCCCGACGAACCGGGTTCGGCGCGACGCGCCGGTCTGTCAACGTGATGGTAGCGATCGACGCGCCGGTGTCGTTACAGTAGGCAGCCGGCGCCCCCCTCGCCGAACCCGGGAGCTTGTCCATGTTCCGTCTCGTCCGTACGGCCGCCGTGGCGGCTATTCTCGTCGTCCCGTCATTGGCGGCGGCGCAACCGGTCCCTCCGGCCCGGCTCAGCGTCGCCACCGACGGCACGCAGGCCAACGCCGCCAGCGTGTTACTCGAAACCAGTCCCGACGGGCGGCACGTCCTGTTCCTTTCGGGGGCGTCGAATCTGGTCACGGGCGACACCAACGGGATCGCCGACCTGTTCGTACGCGACCGTGATACCGATGCCGACGGGGTCTTCGACGAGCCGGCCGCCGTTCGAACGATCCGCGTCTCGATCGGGCCGAACGGCCAGCTGCTCGACGCCGTCGGCACTGCCCATCTGTCACGAACGGGACGCTTCGTCCTCTTCACCACGGCGTCATCGCTCGTCGCGAGCGACACCAACGGCAACGGGGACGGCTACCTCTACGACCGCGACAGCGACGCCGACGGCGTCTTCGATGAGCCTGGCGCAGCCGGCGTCTCGTTGGCGACCACCACGACTGGTGACGCGCTGGCGGTCGGAGGGGCCAGCACCGCGCTGCAGGTCACGCCGGACGGTCGGTATGTGCTGTTCAGCTCGAGCGCGAACAACTTGCAGCCGCGCTCGACGCCGGTCACGCAGATCTATCGCAAGGACCGCGTCACGGGAGTGACCACGCTCGTCTCCGGCACCCCGGACGGCACACCGGCTGACGTCGTGCTGCCGGGTATTTCCGCCGTGATGCGGGACGACGGCCGGATCGTGGCGCTCGCTGGTGGCTTCCAGACACTCTGGCCCGTCACCGGAGGCGCCGTGGTGTATCCCTGGGTCATTCGCGACCTGGGCGCCAACACGTTCACGCCCGTCGCGGCGCCGGCCAAGACGCCATCGACGCAGACCGCGCCCGTGACGAGGATCGCTGGCTTCTCGCCAGACGGACAACGCGTCTACCTGTCCGACATTGTCCAACTCACCGGCCTCCTCGGCTATGCAACCGGAGAGACCGTCGAGTACGACCTCGTCGGCAACCGCGAGATGCGCCGTCTACCCGGCTTCCGGCCGGCCGGCGGCACTGCCTTCACGGACGGCCGATCGCTGCCGCTGGTCACGATTGAAGCGTTCTCGCCCGCGCATCTCATGGGCGGCTTCTCCCGCTACGACAGCGTCACCGACCGGACGACCACGCTGGTCAACGAGTCGCTGACCGCCGCCGCCACGGCAAACCGCCGCACGCTGTATTCGACGTTCGCCGTGCCCGTCGCTCTGCTCGACGAGCGCTACGGCGTGCCGCTGCCGATGCCGGCGCCGGTGCAGCCTGGCATTCTCGACGAGACCGGGAACACGGTGTTCTTCACGTCAGCCGACGCGACCATCCTGCCCGGCGGCGCCGACACCAACGCCGCCGGCGACGTCTTCGCGGTCGACCTGCTGTCGCGGCTCGATGGCGACAGCGACGGGCTCGACGATCGCTGGGAAGCCGCGATGGGGCTCGACTACACCAGCAGCGCCGGCGCGAACGGCGCTGCCGGCGACCCCGACGCCGACGGCCAGACCAACGCGCAGGAGCAGACCGCCGGATCGCATCCACGAGGCACGGGCAGCCAGTTCCTGGCCGAAGGCGCGCAGAACGCGTTCTTCAAGACGCGCTTCGGCATCGCCAATCCCGGGACGACCGCCGCAACGGCGGTGATCCGGTTCGACGGCGACGGCGGTGCCTCGCAGAGCGTCAACGTCCACGTACCGGCCGGCAGCAAGCGCACCGTGTTCGTCGACGAGGTCGGCCCGCCGTCGGCGTCGTTCTCGGTCGCCGTCGAGTCGAGCGCGGCGTTGGTCAGCGACCGGACCATGAGCTGGGACGCCACCGAGTACGGCGCGCATGCCGAGCGGGCCAGCGGCGCGCCGTCGACGTCGTGGTTCCTGGCCGAAGGGGCGACCGGGTCGTTCTCGCTGTTCTACCTGCTGCAGAATCCGGGCGACGCCGCCGCCACTGCGACGGTCCGCTTCCTGCGGCCGTCGCCGCTCGCGCCGCTCGATCGCACCTACACGCTGCCGCCGCACTCGCGAACGACGCTGCCGGTCAACACGCAGGCGCCTGAACTGGCCGACACCGACGTCTCGGCGTCGATCAGCTCGACGCAGCCGATCTTCGTCGAGCGCGCCATGTATCGCTCCGTCGGCAGCCAGCCGTTCGCCGCCGGCCACGCCAGCGCCGGCGTCACGGCGCCGGCCACCAGCTGGTTCCTGGCCGAAGGCGCCACCGGCGACTTCTTCGACCTGTTCGTGCTGATCGCCAACCCGAACCTCACCGCCGCGACCGTCGAGGTCCGCTACCTGCTGCAGGGCGGCACCGTGCTCACCAAGAGCTACACCGTCGCCGCCGAGAGCCGGCGCACGATCTACGTCGACGCCGAAGACTTCCCTGGACTCGGGCAAGCGCTCGTCAACGCGACGCTGTCGTGCGCGATCACGTCGACCAACGCCGTGCCGATCGTGGTCGAGCGCTCGATGTGGTTCCCCGGGCCGGCGGTCGACCCGACGTTCTGGACGGAAGCCCACAACTCGCCCGGCACGACCGCCACCGCGACCCGATGGGTGCTGGCCGATGGCGAGTCGGGCGGCACGCGCGACACGCAGACGTTCGTGCTGATCGCCAACACGTCCTCGACGGCTGGACGCGTCCGCCTGACGCTCCTGCCGGACGAAGGGTTCAGCGTCGGGCCCGCCGCGCCGGCGATCACGACCACCGTCGACGTCGCCCCGAACAGCCGGACGACGGTGCCGCTCCACAGCATCGCCGGGTTCACAAACCGACGCTACGGTGTTCTGATCGAGAGCATCGACACGGCGCCGCTGGCGCAGCTCGTCGTCGAACGGGCGATGTACTGGAACGCCGGCGGTGCGATCTGGGCGGCGGGTACGAACCTGCTGGCGACGCCGATCCCGTGAGCTTGCGCGCGCGCGGACGCTACCTGCCGCTGCACGACGACATCGCCTCGGTCGCCTACTGGTATCAGACCGAGCCGGCCGCGCCCTTCCCGGCGCGGCCGGCTCGGCGCGGCCGGGTCGGGACGCGCTCGAGATCCAGTGACGCGCTTCTGGACCCTCTCGCTGCTCGCCGCCGTCGTCCGCCTCGCCTCTAGCGACTCGGCGGCCGCTCGAGCACGAGGACCTTGCGGCCGTAGTCGACGGTCATCACGAACTGGGCCAGCACGGCGTTGCCGATGATGCCGTCGCGCTCGCTGCATGAGCTCGAGCCGGTCTCGGCACGCGACAGGCCGAGGCGCGGCCGCTCGAACGGGATGCCGCCGAGCGTTGCTCGCCTGCCGGTCCCGTAGAGGAAGGGCGCCGTGCCGCCGAGTGCGGCCGGCCGATCGGACGCTGCCGCATCGGGAATGGCCTCGACCAGCTTGTGCGCCTCGACGAACGGCCGGTTCAGATCGATGAACGTGCTGGCGCCGGTGTCGACCATCAGCCGCGCGTCGATCGGCCCGGTCCCGGCGTCGATCGTCACGTGGACGATCGGCAGATCTTCCTGCAGCTCGAACGGCACGCGCACCGCGCCGGGCGGTGGCGTGTAGCGCGCAGGCTCGAACAGCCGCATGATCTGCGCCGGGAAGTCGAACTGCACCGTGTAGCGCATCAGGATCGGCGCGCCGAGCAGGCCGGCGAAGTGCTTCCGATCCGGGTAGCCGAGCGGCGCCAACGCCCCGCGCTGGCCACTCCACGTCTGGCCGCCGGTCGCGAGCGTCAGCCCGTCCACGAACTGCGTCTGGACGGTCGCCTGGCCACCACCGGTCAGCGGCACCGTCCGCCCGTCGTCGACGGCCGCCTGCCGCGCGATCTCGCGATCGATCAGGTGGATCGATGCGCCGGTGTCGACGACGAACGGCACCGCGGGGCCGCCGTTCAGGGAAACCGGTACGATCGGCTGCTTGGTGGCGAACGTGAACGGGATCGCGATCGGCGCGGCCGACGGTTGCTGGGCCATCGCGGCGGCGCCGCCGATCAGGCCGGCACCCACGGCGAGCACACGCATGGTCGAGGTGATCATGATCACCCATTTTGCCGCCCGAGGCCGATTGGTAACGGGCGGTGTCCAAGGCTTCCGACAGCAAGGAGCGCGATGCGATGAGATTCGAGATCTGCCATGACTGCGGCAACGGGGGCTCGTATCTGCTGGCGGCAGTGCTGACCGGCGTCGCCTTCGTGTGCTGGAAGGGCGGCCTCCGGATGGCCCGCCCACGAGCCGGCGGGTGGAACCTCGGCGCGCGCTGGTGCTTCGCCGCGGCGCTCTGGCTCGTCGCGCTCCTGGCCGCACGCGGGGCGTGGGTGGCCCTCGGCTGACGGTCGGCTACCCGGAAGCCGCCGTTTGGCCGGGGGCCCGACCTACGGTAAGATCCGGTGTTCGCCTTCGACGTCCCTATCGTCTAGAGGCCTAGGACACCGCCCTTTCACGGCGGCGACGCGGGTTCGAATCCCGCTGGGGACGCCCGTTTCCACGTAACGAGTTCTGCTCTAAAGACTTAGCGACGCGGGTTCGAATCCCGTGCGCGTTCTCATCACGCCTGCGCGTCATGGTGGTCAGGCACCACGAGCACGCCCTCGTCCGCTCAACCGGCCGCGGCGCGTCTCCGCGGCTTCGCGCTTCCAGGCTAGGCATCGCGCGCCGCGAAGAAGGGC
>JANOIR010000310.1:0-16689 GCA_031407765.1 Vicinamibacteraceae bacterium | reverse complement strand
GGCGCCGGCGCGTTCGACGCCTCTCCGCAGGATTGCTATCATCTCGCTCGCATGCGCATGCGGGGCTGGTGGGCAGCGGGGCTGGTCGGAGCGATCGGCGTCGGGAGCGTGCTGGTGATTGCCGCCCTGCAGTTCCTGGCGCCGGATCTCGCCTATCACCTTCGCGACCGTGCCCGTGAGATCGGGTCAGGCAACGGCCGCCGGACCTTCCGAATCGCGCTTGGCACCACAACCGGATCCAGCTACCGGATGGGCACGGTGCTGAACCGCTACCTGCAGGAGAAGTCGGGCTACCAGCTGGAACTGCTCGCCACTGCTTCGCCAGGAAACGTCGGCGCGCTCCTCGATCGGAACGAACGCATCGATCTCGCCACCATCAACAGCGCGGACGACGACGCGGCGAAGGCGAGCGGCGTCGTGGCGCTCGCGGCGCTGGAACCGCAGTACTTCATGGTGTTCGTGCCCAACGCGAGTCCGGTGCAGGAGTTCCGCGACCTCGCCGGCGCCGTGAATCCGGGCGCGAGGCAGCCCGGACAGCCGGCGACGCTCGGCGAGCGCGTACTGGAGTACTACGGTTTGACGGCGGCCTCTCCGAACGGGCCGGCCCCGCGCGTCGCGATCGTGCGGCCCAAGGGAGGGATGGCCACGGATTTCGAGGCCGGGCTGATGACGGCAGTCAGCAGGACACAGACGCTGCACAGCGACCTCATCGAAGGGCTGGTCAGTGGCGGGGAGTACCGCCTGGTGCCGATCCGCGATCACGATGCGCTGGCAAAGTCGATCCCCGGCACGCGGCCTGGATTCATTCCGTCGGGGCTCTATGGGCCGGACCGGCGGATTCCGGCTGAACCAGTACCGACGATCACCACGACGCAGCTGCTGGTGGGCCGCGCCGATCTGCCGGGCCGCGTAGTCCGCGATCTGCTCGAGGTGATCTACGACCCGCGCTTCGCGCGCGATCTGCAGTACGACCTCAGCGAACAGAACGGGCGCGCCGTCGCGAGCCTGCTCCTGCACCCGGCGGCCGACATCTACTATCACCGCAACGATCTGCTGACGTCCGACCGGCTGGGCCGCCTGTCGTTCGTCGCGTCGAGCATCGCGGCGCTCGCGGCGGCGCTCCAGTTCGTCGTCCGGTATCGGCGGAACGAGCACGTGAAGGGGCGGAGGAGCCTGCTCCGATCGGAGCTCGCGAAGCTCGACGCCATCCGTCAGCGCGTCGAAGCGAGCCCCGATCCGCGCGAGGCCCAGGCGTTGATGCGCGACGCACACGACCTGTTGTCCGACGCGGAGCGCGACGCGGCCGCGGGTTTGCTGGACGCGCAAGGAATCGCTTCGCTGCGATCGCTGCACCACGTCTGCTGGCTCTCGATGCGGCAGCGGAGTCCTGCCCGCGAGCCGCCAGAATCCGCACGCGTGCAGCCGGCCGCCCTCTCGGTGCCTGCTCCGCCGGACTCGCCCGGGCCCGGCCCCGTTCCGATTGCCCGCTCCTGAGCCGCGAGTCTCATCGCGCCATGCGTCTACTGCGGTGTCGAAGACGGCGGCACGATGCCGTGGATGCGCAGGTAGGTGACCAGGTTGCCGTAGTGCTCGTTGCCGTGAGTGATGACCATGGTCAACTGGTTGGCTCGCGCCACGTGACGCTGGTTCGGCGGGGTACCTATGGTCAACATCTCCAACGCGTTCTCGTTGGTCAGCGCGGCGAACGCATCGTCACAGTAGGCGAAGGCGTCTTTGACCGCGGGTACCAACGCCGCCTTGTCGGTGAGTGTGTCCAACGCCTTGCCGGCGGCCGGGTTGGCGCCGCCTTTGACCGCGTTGCAGAAGCCGTACTGCACATCGATGATGTGGCCGAGCAGGCCGGCGTAGGTCATGACCTCAGGCGCCGGCTTGAAGGGGAAGTGCTCGGCCGGCATCGTTTCGGCAGAACGGGTGATGTAGCGCTTGAGCGAGGCGTATTGCGCCTGAAGGAACGCCGGGTAGGTCTGCGGCGGCCGCGGCCGCGGCTGTGCCGGAGCCGGCGACTGCGCTGCCAGTGATGACGCCGTCAGAGTCAGCATGAGGCTTGCGGCGGCGAGAGTGTGGGCTGCCATGGGCGTCGATTCTAATACGGTGTCTTGGTGCCCTCGCGTCAGCCGAATGTGAACGCGAACGCTTCCACACCGGCGTCGAGGAACGCGATCTCGAACGTCCGATCGACGATTGGCCCGGGCTGCCGAATCAGCTGGTACAACCGCTTGTCGATGACGGTGCCGGCGCCGTCCCCGTCGACGTCAACGCCCCGCGCCGAACCGGGCGGCTGACCGTCGATCGAGACGCGGAAGCGCGCCTGGCCATCGCGATGCCGTGGCCCCATGACAAGGTGGACGTCCCGGGCGTGAAAGCGGCAGACGATCCGGCCAGGGGCGCTGCCCAGGACCGTCGGCTGGTTCTCCATCGTCCACTCGCCGTCGAGGGCCCAGCGATTGAGATCCAGCCGCGCCGGGACCTTGTAGGCGCGGCGCTTCGCCAGGGACGCACCGCCGGGCGAGGCGAGGCCCTCGGTGCGGTCGTGCCCAAGGTAGATCTCGGGAGACCGCAGGTTCTGCCAGTCGGAGGGCAGCTCGAATCCCGTCGCCGCGACCGGCGCGACGCGGCGGTCGTCGCCTGTTGCGCCCGCGCCCCCTGGGGCCGCGAGCAGCCGCTGAATGGCCTGCTCCGATCGCTCGTACTCGCCCTCGCCGATGTGGTGGTAGCGGACGCGTCCGCCGGCGTCGAGGAGGTAGAGCGCGGGCCAGTAGTGGTTGTCGAAGGCCCGCCAGATGGCATAGTCGTTGTCGAGCACCAGCGGGAAGCCGACGTTCAGGTGCGGCATCGCGCGACGCACGTTGTCGAGGTCCTTTTCGAAGGCGAACTCGGGCGTGTGTACGCCGATCACGGCCAGTCCCGGCATGTATCGCTGATGCCAGGCGCGAATGTATGGAAGCGTCCGGAGCCAGTTGATGCACGTGTACGTGCCGAACTGGACGAGGACAGGCTTGCCGAGCAGGCTCGTGGTCGACAGCGGCGGCGAATTGATCCACGCCGTCGCGTCGCCAACGGCCGTGAGCTGGCGTGAGCTGCCCGCGGTCATCGCCGCCAGGCCCAGCCCGCCGAGCTCAGCGGCCGCCAGCGTCATCGCCGCCGTGCCCAGAAAGGCGCGGCGGTCGCGGATGAGCGCGCTCTGCTTGATGGCCATGGTCGTCACCGCTTGGAGTACGACTGCGCGTCCCGGAGTGTTCGGAAGGCGGCGCGGAGCTCGCCGGCGAAGACCTCCGGATGCTCCCAGGCCGCGAAATGGCCACCCCGATCGGCGTGGTGGAAGTAGATCAGGTTGCGGAAGGCGCGCCGGGCCCACGTCTCAGGGGCGAGCAACACCTCGTCCGGGAACACCGTGATGGCCACCGGCACGGTGATCTCGCTGGTGTGCTGCGCGGCCGCGTTGAGGAGATCCCGTCCCCGGTTCTCCCAGTAGATTCGTGCCGCCGATGCCGCGCTGTTGGTCAGCCAGTAGAGGGTGAAGTTGTCCAGGACGTCGTCCCGCGTCGGCGACTGCGCGGGAGCGTTGCCGTACGCCCAGTGCGCGAAGCCCGGATGGACGAGCATCCAGCCGGCGAGGCCGGCGGGGGAGTCTGTCATGCCGTAGGCGACAGCCTGCGGCCGCGCATTCATCATCTGCACGTAGGACCGGTTGCCAGCACGGCCGGATGCCCGCAGCGTCTCGACGACCGTCCGTTCCTGCTCGGACAGCCCTTCGGGCACAGGCCCGCCGCCGAGCGCAGCGGCGACGTCGGCCGGGATCACCGATGGAAGGTTGGTGTGGATGCCAAGCAGGCCCGACGGAGCCTGCCGCGCCATGGCCTGGACGATGCCGGAGCCCCAGTCGCCGCCCTGGGCGACGTAGCGCGTGTATCCCAGCCGCTTCATGAGCACGTCGAACGACTGGCCGATGCGTTCCAGGCCCCAGCCGACCTCGGTGGGCCTGGCCGAGAAGCCGAAGCCGGGAAGGGACGGGATCACCACGTCGAAGGCGTCCTCGGCCCGGCCGCCAAAGCTGGTGGGGTCGGTCAGCGGACCGATCAGTTTGATCTGTTCGAAGACCGATCCGGGCCACCCGTGCGAGATCAGCACCGGCAGGGCGTTCGGATGCCGGGAGCGGACGTGGATGAAGTGGATGTCGACCCCGTCGATCCGGGTCATGAACTGCGGGTAGGCGTTCAGCTTCTCCTCTGCCTTCCGCCAGTCGTAGCTGGTGCCCCAGTGGCGGACCAGCTCCTGGAGCAGCGCCAGGGGCGCACCCTGCGATCGATCGGCGACCGTCTCCTTGTCCGGCCAGCGGGTCGCGGCGAGACGCCGCTTCAGGTCGGCGAGGTCGGCCGCGGGCACGTTGACGCGAAATGGGCGAATCGCCGTGTCGCTTGCCACATCCGCGGTGGGCGAGGCCGGCCCGTTGGCAGCGGCGGCTGGCGCGGCCATGACGACGAGCGGCTTGCCCTTCTCGACGATGTAGGTGGCGAGCTCCGCGCCGCTGCCGCGGCCGACGTTCTTCGCCGCGTGGATCGTTCCGGCAGGAATGAACAGGACGCCGCCGGCCTCGAGAGTCACCGGCGGCTTGCCGTCCAGTTCGTACTGCAGGGAGCCCTCCAGGATGTTGACGATTTCCTCGCCGGGATGCGAGTGCCGGCCGAACGCGACGCCGGGATCGAACTCGACGCGCACCTGGACGACTTCGCGTCCGGGGACTCCCAGATCGTGCCGCTGAAGATCGATCCGCCGGATTCCCGGCTGCGGCGCCTGCGCCACTGACATTCGATCTGCGCCGAGCGGCACGAGCGCGGCGGCCAAGAGGGGCGCTGCCAGAAGGCTTCGGGACATCATGGGTATCTCCTCGCGCGTGTCACCCCGATGACGGAGTGACTGCCAGGTTCAGTCGATCCGCAGGCTCTGCTCCATCGCGTAGCACTGGTCCCAGATGTAGACGTCGTAGGCCGCGAGCCGGCGCGACCACTTCGGCGTCAGCTGGTTGACGCAGCTCACCGCGACGCGATCGATGTAGTGATCGAACACGGCCCATGGATTGCCGAGGTCTGCCGCGGCGAGCCCTTCCGCCGGCACGGTCGTCTTCAACGCCGTCTCCGCCGCCGCCTTCAGGTCCTGCATGAACGCGCGCTGCGTCGCCACGTCGGCCGGCGTTCCGGTACGTCCGACGTGCCCGCCGACGAGGGTGTCGAAGGACCAGCGGCTGATCGTCTCCACCTGGCCGAAGTACCCGGGAACGTCCTGCGCGACGGCGAACCGGCGCCAGGGCATCCAGCCCGGGAAGATCACGTCGACCACCATCAGCGTCCGCTGCTTCGGCGCGTGGATGAAGATGTTGCCGGGCGCGTGCGCGACGCCGTGGTAGGACAGCTCGAGGACCTGGGTGCCAACCTCGAGCCGGTGGCGGTCGTCGAAGGTGACCGAGGCGAGCGGCCGGTTCGGATCGGCATCCCGCGCCAGCAGCCGGTTCGTGTCGCGGTGCGCGATGATGATCGGCGTGCCGCCCAGCGTCCGTGCCCCGCCGATGTGATCGCTGTGGTAGTGGCTGTAGACGAGGTGCGTGATGGGCTTGTCGCTCACCTCGGCGATTGCCTGCCGGATGCGCGCCGCGTAGGACGGCGGCGTGTCCACGACGACCACGCCGGTCTCGTAGGTCATGAACATCGACTGGTAGGCGCCGTCGGTGATCATGTACAGGCCGGCGCCGAGCTTCTCGGTCCGGTAGCCTTTCGCCGGATCGACCACCGGGCCTTTCGCGGACTCGGGGATGTCGAGGTAGCGATCGACGCGGACGCCAATCGGAGCGAGCTCCGGCATCGCGGCATAGGGAAGGCCGGGCGTCCCCACGCCCACGTCGCCGCGCGCGCCGACGCCCACTGCGGCAAGGAAGCCGGCGCCAGCGACGGACAAGCTGGCGGCGGCGATCGCGGACGCGTAGCGCCGCGTCAGCGTGCGACGAATGACGGCTCTCATGGAACGCTCCTTCATCGTGGTCGCCGGGGCTGCGCCCTGGCGCAGCACCGGCGACCGATGTCGGCATTTGAGCATCGCGCTCGCGCCGGTGCTATTGGACGATGGTGTCGGCTCGAGCCACCTGGCCGTTTCGAACCTAGTGTCCTGTCCGCGTTATTCGCGGCAGAATTCCCGGGCGGGGCATCGCGCAGGCACCGTTACGGCGCTGGCGGTGCCGAGGGCGACGTCCTTCACTCGTAAATGAGAGCTGCTTGGAGAATGGTTGCAAACAGCGACCAACTCGGTTCTGGGGTCGGCTGGCCCTCGTTTGCAAACCAGCCGGGCATGTCATTGGTCCACGCGCTCACCGCCTCAAGATAGCGAGGCACGTCGAGGTTCATCTCTGCTGCGTCACCGTTCTGCGCCGCGTGCGATAAGGCGCGAACGGCGCTCACGAAGTCCTCTCGAGACTGTGCCTCTGTCATCTTGTCCCCGCTCCGCCTTTACCAGTGGTTAGCGATCGACACGATCGATCGCGTGTACGACACTGTCGCGCATTTCGATGGGCACACGACGGCGCCGCCCGAAGCAAGCGTCCATGTGGGTGGCCGACCAGGACCTGCCGCGCAGTGCCGCGCATCCGTTCTACGCGCGACTGAATCAGATTCTTGATCCTCGAGACCGGTGTCATTGTCGGCGTGACCGTACAGGACGCCGATGACGGCGACCCGGAGACGAGCATCGAGACGCTGATCAAAGCGGCCGAGCTGATCGAGATCGTGCGGCCAGCTGGCGACGGCCTGCAAGAGGTGGTCGGCGACAAGGGGTAGACGGTCATGGGTCTTCCGCCCGACGCTCTCACGGCCGGAGTGTGACTCCATGGCGAGATTCGCGGTGGTGCACATTCGCTCGAGAGGAACGGCCTTCACCACGGGCTGCTTGGTTCCGATACGCCGTGAAGTCGGCCGCCAGATCCACCGCGTGGCGATGGAGGATCGCGTCGAGTGAGGGGAGCTCCGTCAGCAGGCCGTTCTCGCCTCGCCCGCCGCGCATGGTGCTCGCTCCGCGCCCTACCCTACGCGGCGGGTAGCCGCGCCGCGATCCACGTGACGATGTCCCCCATGACGCCTTCCCGGCCGAAGTCGTTGAGCAGGTCGTGCGCGTGGCCGTCGTACAGCTTCAGCGTCTTGTCGCTGGATCCCGCGGTCTGGTAGAAGAACTGGCTACCGCCCGGCCTCGTGACCTTGTCCGCGGTGCCATGCAGGATCAGCACGGGCAGCGTGATGAGCGGGAACTCGCGCTTCAGGCGCTCGTCGGCCCGGGCGAGCTCGGCGACGGTGTTGGTCGGCTGCGATTCGTTGGCAATCAACGGATCGTCCAGCATCGCCTGCACCGCTGCCGGATCTCGCGAAAAGTCCTCGGTCTTCAGGTTCAGCACGTGCACGTGCGGGACGACGTGGCTCAGCCCCTTGACGACAGTGAGCGCGATGTCAGGCGCGTAGACCTGGAAGGCGAAGCTCTCGCAGATGAACCCCGCCAGCTCCGCCTGGTGCTCGAGCGTGTACACGGAGGAGACCACGCCACCGGCGCTGTGCCCGAGCAGGAAGAACGGCACCGACGGATGCCGGCCCTTTGCCAGCGTGACGAGCGTGTGCGCGTCGTCGACGTAGTCCGACATCTGCTCCAGGTAGAACCGTTCGCCGTCGGACTGGCCGCGTCCGTGCAGGTCGAGCGCGTAGACTGCGAAACCCTGGGCCACCAGTTGCTTCGCGGCCCAATGGTAGTAGCCGCTGTGCGACTTCACGCCGTGCACGATGCCGACGATTGCGCGCGGCTTGGCGGCGGGGATCCAGGAACGGATGAAAATCTGCAGCCCGCTCCGGACCGGCACGCGTTCTTCACGGGGGGCGATGGCGACAGCAATACTCATGGCAGCTCCTTGGTTGGCCAGACGGCAGGGGACACGGCTACCTCGATCGAGTTACCGGGCGTGGCGTCGGGGATCGTCGGGAATGACGATCTCGCGCCGTCCGAACAGCCAGGCGTCGACCGAGTGCGCGCCCGGCCCCAGCATGGCCAGCGCGATGGCGTCTGCGGCCACGAACGCTGCCGACGGCCACTCCGTGCCGGTGGCGGCGAGGGGTGATGCCCGGGTAGCGGCGATGGCCAGGGTGAACAGGCTCACGCCCACCGCGGCGCCGGGAGTGAGCACGCCGGCCACGAGCGCGACGCCGCTCAGCACGGCCAGTCCGCCGAGCGTCCACGCGCCGCTGACGGGTTCGGCATGCCCCAGGAATGATCCGCCTTGTGTGATCGCTGCTCCTCCTGCGACGGCGCGCAGCAGGAGCAGACCAGCGCCAGGCCAGCCCCCAGGGAAGGTCGAGAAGAACCGCTGCAGGCCGGTGCTCCTTGTGAGGGGCCGTTGACGGTCGAGGGGCCCGGCATGATCGTACGGAAAGCCGCGAGCGAGCGAATCCCTAGAGGCTGGAATCCGTTCGTACCGCTTTTGTGGTATCCGCGGTGCGGCAAACCACTTAGAGCTGGATGATGCCGCGGCGCACCGCGATCGCAACAGCTCCGGTGCGATCGCTCGCGCCGAGCTTCTCCATGATGTGCTTGACGTGGACCTTCACCGTTTCCTCGGAAATCGACAGCAATTCCGCGACGTCCTTGTTGCGGTTGCCGCCAGCGACGTGCTGGAGGACGTCCACCTCGCGCTCGGTGAGTGGCTCGTCGGTGATGTGTTCCGCGAGCTGTGCCGCGATCTCGTGCGGAATCCGCTTCCGTCCGGCGTGCACCTGGCGCACGGCGTCGACCAGCTCCGCCGGCGGCGAGTTCTTCAACAGATAACCGCGCGCGCCGGCAGCGAACGCGCGCTGGATCTCGACGTCGCCCTCGAAGGTGGTCAGCATCACGATGCGCGCCGCGGGGAACTCGGCCACGATCGCGCTCAACGCGTCGATCCCGCTGAGGTCCGGCATCCGGAGGTCCATGAGCGTCACGTCCGGCCGATGGTCGCGGAAGCACTGGATGGCTTCCCGGCCCGTCGAGCCCTGGGCGACGATCTGCATGTCGCTCTGGCTGTTGATCACGGCCGCGATCCCTTCCCGCAGCAGCGGATGATCGTCGACGCTGAGAACCCGGATCTTGCCCGGGAGGGTCATGGGTGATTCTCCGTTTTCGTCTGTGACGTCGTGACGTCGCCAGGTTGCGGCGCCGCCGCGGCGGCACGCCACGGCAGCCAGCCGGACGACTGCCGCCCGAACGCGACGGGCCCCGGCACCCGCAGCTCCACCTCGGTGCCGGCGTCGGCGCGACTCCGAATCTTCAGCGTCGCGCCGATCCGTTGGGCCCGCTCGCGCATCCCGGTGATGCCCCAGTGCCCGTCGCTGCCGCCGCGCACGACCTGTGGATCGATGCCCCGGCCGTCGTCGCGCACCAGCACGTGGAACTCCTTGGCTCCGTACTCGAGCTCCAGCTCGACGTGCGTCGCGCCCGAATGCCGGAAGGCGTTGACCAGCCCCTCGCGCCCGATCCGATAGACCTCGTCGCGGATCATCGGCTTGAGCTCGCGCGGCCGGCCCTCCACGATGACGCGGTAGGTCGCCGTGCCGATCCCCACCTCCTGCTGGACACCGGCGAATGCCTGCTCCAGGTCATGCGGCGCGGTGCTGGCCGAGCGCAGGCCGCGGACCGCGTTGCGGCCCTCGTCGATGACTCTTCGCATCAACTGGTGCACGCGGCCGAGTGAAGCCCTGGCCGGGGACTCCTCCGGCAGCCCGTCGACGGCGACGTGGAGCTGCATGGACGCGCTCACGAAGCCCTGCAGCAGGGTGTCGTGCAGTTCCTGCGCGATGCGCGTCCGCTCGGCCAGTCGTTCCTCGAACCGGGCGTTGAGGCGCCGCGATACCTGGTGGACGCGGAGGCGGTACAGCCCCCACCCGGCGAGCGCCGTGCACGCGACCGTCGTCAGCTGGAACCATGCGGTCTGCCGCATCAGGGGCTGGATTTCGAAGGGCAGCGACGCCTCGGTGCCAATCCAGAGACCATCACTGTTGGACGCCATCACCCGGAACCGGTAGGGCCCGGGCGCGAGGTTGGTGTAGACCGCCTGGCGCTCCGCCACGGGCTCGCTCCAGTCGCGATCGAACCCGTCCAGCCGGTAGCGGAACCGGACCCGCTCGGGGACCGCCAGGCTGAGGCCGGCGTAGCCGACCGCGATCCGGCGGCGGCTGGACGACAGGCGAATCGGACCGCGCATATCCACTGATACGCCGTCGGCGGTCAATTGCTCGACGAGGGTCACCGCCGGCAGCGCGCGGCCATCGGCGCGCGCCGGATCGGCCGTCGACAGCCCGCGCGTGAGCGCGAACCAGATCCGCCCCTGTGCGTCCTGGGTGACGATGCGGTGCCGTTTGACCGACTCCATCCCCAGCAGCCCGTCGGCGATGCCGTAGCGGCGCACGTCTCCCGGCTGCAAGGCGTTGCCAGCCAGGGCTTGGCGATTGACGCGCACGATCTCGTCGGTCGCATGGATCCACAGCCAGCCCCGGCCATCGTCCTCCAAGCCGAGGATCGACCGCCGCAGCTCCGGTTCGCTGGCCCCGGCGGCGGTGACCGTGCCGCTCTGGACCACGGCGACGCCCTTGGCCGTACCCACCCAGAGCATGCCGACGCCATCCTCGAAGAGCGTGTTGACGTCGTTCGACGGCAGGCCATCGGCGGTGGTGTACGTGCGCCAGCCGCGCGGCGACCGCGCGATCAATCCGTTCGGCGTCCCGAACCACATGGTCCCGTCGCGCGCCTCGAGCAGCGACGCGACCGTGTTCGACGGCAGCCCGCTGCGGGTGTCGTAGGTCACGAGCCGGCCCTGCGACAGCAGGGTCGCGCCGGCACTCAGCGTGCCCGCCCACACCGAGCCGTCGCGGGTGCGATGGATGGCGAACACGCTGTCCTGGGCCAGTCCGTCGCGCTGGGTGAAGCGCTCGGCGGCGATGCCGTCCTCGCCGACGCGCAGCACCGTGACCCCGCCGCGCTGCCGTCCAACCCACACCTCGCGCCCGCCGCCGTGGATCGAATAGACGACGTCCTCCGACAGCCCGGCCGCCGTCACCTGGTGCACCCGGCCGTCGCGGATCCAGAACAGGCCTCCGCTCGACGGGCCGAACCAGACGCGTCCATCGGGGGCCGCGTAGACGGGGCCACTCGCGTCTGCGGGCAGCCCCTGCGCCACCGAATAGGTCGAGAACACCGGGGCACGCCAGCGTTCGATGCCGCGGTCGGTACCCACCCAGAGATTGCCGTCGCGATCCTCGAAGGTCACGGCGACGTGTCCGAGGGACCGTCCCGCCTCGGACGCCGCATGCACCGCGCCGTCCGGGCTGACGCGCAGCAGCCCTCTGGCTCCCGCGGCGACCCAGAGATTCGCGTCGCGATCGCGCGTGAGGCCCAGCGCCGGTGTGCCTCGCAGCGCGGCCGGCACACCCGTCTGCGTGATCTCCGTCCCGTTCCACCGCGCCACGCCGCGGTCCGTCCCGATCCACACGTCGCCGGCCGGCATGGCGAGCAGGCAGTTGATCTTCAAGTCCGGCAAACCCTCGACATGGCGGCTGAGCTGCGACCCGCGGACCCGGAAGAGGCCGGCGTCGCGGCTGCCGAGCCAGAGTTCGCCGTTCGCGCCCTCCGCGAGCGAGATGACGAAGGACGGCAGCTTCCCCGGAACCGTGATGAGCTCGAAGCGGCCACTGCGGTACGCCATGGCGCCGTGGGCGAGTGTTGCGAGCAGCATCACGCCGCCCTTGCCTCGATCCATGGCGGTCACGATCGATCGTGGCGCGCCCTGGTCCCCGAGCAGGTTGTCCACCCGGCCCGCGCGATGGCGGACGAGGCCGATGCCCCGGAAGCGCGCCCACAAGCTGCCATCCGCGGCGCCGGCCACCCCGAGCACGGCCGGCCCGGCGTGCGCGCCCGAACCGACATCCATCACGCGGAACGACAGCCCGTCGAAGCGCACGAGGCCCTTCTCGGCGCCGATCCACAGGTAGCCGTCCGACGTCTGGGCGATCGCGTAGACAGGGCCCCCGGGGAACCCGGACTCGCTGCCCCAGTGATCGCGCAGGTACTGGGAGAGTGCGCGCTCCGCGTCGAGCGCCTGGACGCTCGTCGCGATCGCGACAGCGCCGGCCAGCGCGAGCACGCCGGCCAGCGCGCGTCGACGGCCGCCGCTACGGCAAGTACTGGAACCGTTCAACGACGACCTCGACATCCTTCTGAGGCGGGCGCGGCCCGTACCGGAAATAGTAGAGGTTCATTCGCACGCGTTCTGTGCCAGGCGACGGGACGCCGGACGTGAACGCGTGGCTCGCCACGACGACGCCAGTCATCGCGTTCCTCCCCCGGGCCGTGCGGAACGAGACGCGCCCCGGCTCCCACCGGAAGCCGTGGGTGAGCGTGCCGGCGGGCGCCGAGAAACGTGCCACGTTCGCCGGCACATAGTACGGCTGCAGGACGTACTGTGCGTTGGGCAGGCCGCGATCGCCCCACTGGCTGATTTCGATGTCCAGCTCGCGATGGTTCTGATCGATGGCCGCCTCGTCCCAGGTGATCATCCCGAATGCCGCGGACGGATCCAGCGTCGACGTGTCGCGTATGGTGAAGGCGTAGGTGCCGTAGCCGAGCGACCGGGCCAGGATCACTTCGGCGCTGGTCCAGTGGCCGTCGCGTTTGGCCAGCCGCAGGTGCAACAGGCCCTCGGTGTCCGTCCAGGCGTTGGCGGGGTCGTAGTCGTTCTGTCCACCGCGATCGCTTGGGATCTGCCGGACCTGCCACTCATAGCCGCTGAAGGTCAGCACCTTCGGCGCGTGGGCGTCCGTGCCCGTTCCCTTGCCCGTGGCGACGGCGATGACCGAGCCTCCCGGCTTCGGCAGCACCTCCGTCGTGTCGGGTGGACGGAACGCGCCGTCGACGAGCAGCGCGGCGTACTCGGTGCCGAGATGCGTCGTGTTCTCCCAGTTCTGGTTCGGCTGGACCGTCGTGAAAGGCTGTACGGTGAGGGGCTGTACCCACCAGACCCCGGCCTTCGCGTACAGCACGATGCGGTGCCCCGGCGCCGCGCCGGCCACCCGGCCGGCGATCCGGGCCGTGCGATCCGACCCGCCTGCCGCCGCCGGCGGCAGGGCAGTGAACTCGATCGACGGCGCAACGGGATCGGGCGTGCGTTCGCCGCCGCAGGCGGAGGCGAGCAGCAGCGGCAGCGCGAAGACCTGTAGAGCACGAAGGACCATGGGCGCGAACGTGTCCAACCGTGGGGGGCGGCGTGACCCCGTGTCACGCCGATGTGAGTGACGGATCAGTAACACACTTTGACAGATATCGGTGCGTCGAAACCACACCGGGCGGGGCTCGTCAGCGCGCGTAACCCCTTCGGGTTATTCCGTGTATCCCGCGTTCGGGATGGGCCGGATCACCCGTTCTCGGGATGCGCGCTTCCGTGCTTCCCGCTATCTTCTCCTGTCATTCGGGACTACACGAGGAGAGCACCATGATCACGATCGCGCGGGAACATGACACGAGCCGCACGCCGGTGCGTCCGCTGGCGGCCGCGCCCACGGTATTCGTCGTCGACGACGACGCCTCCGCGCGCGACTCGCTCGAACGCCTGGTTCAGGCCTCGGGCTGGCGCGCCGAGACCTTCGCGTCCGCGCAGGCGTTCCTGGCCCGGCCTCGGGTCCGTGTTCCGAGCTGCCTCATCGTCCACATCGCGGGGCCGGACCTCGACGGGCTCGACATGCAGCGACGCGTCGCGGCCGAGCGGCCGGAGACGTCTGTCGTCTTCACCGAGTGCGCGGACGTTCGCCTGGTCGTCCGGGCGATGAAAGCCGGCGCCGTGGAGGTCCTCGCGGCCTCGTGTTGCGATGAGGCGCTGGTCGACGCCATCGAGTACGCACTCGAACGCAGCCAGCACGTCCTCGAGTGCCAGGCCAGGCTCATGGAGCTGCACGAATGCTACCGATCGCTGACGCCACGCGAGCGCGAGGTGATGGTCCTGGTCGTGTCCGGCCTCCTGAACAAGCAGGTCGGCGGCGAGCTCGGGATCAGCGAGATCACCGTCAAGGCGCATCGCGGCCAGGTCATGCGCAAGATGAAGGCCTCGTCGCTACCGGCCCTGGTGCACATGGTGGCCGACCTCGGCCTCCCCACGACGCCGTTCGCCTGAACGTTCCGGCCAGTCTCGCTCGTCGCTGCGGCGAATTGGACTCACATCCCACGCGGGGCGGATCAGTGGTGGCAGATCACGGGCTCTCTCAGCTGGCGTGAAGGATCCGAAAGCGATCGGGCTCCGCCGGATCGCGATCAACGACTTGGATCGGCGGCCACGCCCATTGCCACACGCTGATGCCCGGTGTCCGGGAGAACCGGATCTGCCCGCGGCTGCCTTCGACTGCCACGCGCGGCCAGGATTCGGCAATGCGCGCCCGGTTCGCCCCGTGCGAACGCAGCACATCGGCGAGGACGGCGACCGTGTCGTAGCCCTCGAAGGCGACGAAGGAGGGCGCTTCGGCGAGCCGCTCGCGGAGGGCCGTCTCGACCCGTGCACCGAGTGGGCTGAGGCGCTCGGGCAGGTAGCGCAAGAACGGGATCGCGGCGCCGTCGCCGCCCAGCGACGTCGCCCATTCGGCGAACTCCGGTTGCCCGGCCGGAGCACCAATCATGATCCCGGGGAGGCGCTGGTCGCGGCGGACAGACGTGACGATCGACACGGCCGGTTCCGGGTGGCCGACCAGAAGAAGAAGGGCTGTCGCGCGATTGTGCACGAGTTCGTCGCACAAGGCCGTGGGGGCGAGCGCGCGCATGTCGAGCTCGATGACGGTGCCGCCGCGTGGAGCGAGGGAGTCCCGCAGAATGCGGGTCCCAGATGCCCAGTAGACACTCGGGTCGGCTGCCACGGCGATTCGACGGTAGCCCGCGCCGAGGAGGAAGTCTGCGTAGATCGGCCAGCCGTGGGACTGCGCCGGGGCGAGGCGCGCGACCCACTCCGTTGGCTGTTCGGTGAGCGCGTCGAGAACCGCGGACGAGCAGAGGAACGGCAGGCCGAGAGCGTCGGCCCTGCCGGCGGCGGCGCGAGCGACGACGCTGTGGTACTCCCCGGCCAAAGCAGCCACGCCCAGGCGAGCCAGTTCATCGACGGCGCCTCGGCTCGCTGTGGATCAGCCGCGGTGTCTCGGACCACCAGCTCGAGTGGTCTTCCGACGATCCCGCCGGCGTCATTGACGTCGCGAACGGCCAGCTCGAGTCCAGCGAGCAAGTGTCGGCCTGCCTCGACCCAGCCAGGCCGAGTGAGCGGAACGAGAGCGCCGATCTGCACGGATGATCCACCAGTCCGCTCCCCGCCAGGTGGCGATGGTGGCGTATTCATGCGTTGGCGCTTCTCGTGTCCAGGCCGGAGCCGTCATTCCGCGGCGACACGCGCCGGCGGCGCGCACGGGGCCTCGCCGGAGTCGGCCTCTCGCCGTGAAGCATCTGCCTTGAGGAACACGACGGCGGCGAGGATGAGACCGGTCGCGCCGAGGACCCGCGGCGTCAACGGCTCGCCCGCGAACGCCCAGCCGAGCAGCACCGCGATCAAGGGGTTGACGTACGTGTGCGTCGCCACGAGCGTCGCCGAGCAGCGCTCGAGCAGCCACGTATAGGCCGAGAAGGCCACCACCGAGCCGAACAGAATCAGATACCCCAAGCCGAGAAGCGAACGGCCGGACACCTGGCCCACATCGAGGCGGGCCAGTTCGCCCGCCAGCAGGCTGGCGACCAGCAGCAGGGCCGCGCCGCAGAGCAGCGTGGTCGCGGTCCGCACGAACGGATCCCGCGGCAACGGAGCCGTCGCCGAGTAGCGGACGCCAAGGGCCCACGACATGGCGCCGAGCAGAATGGCGCTCGCCCCCCATACCTGCTGCGAGTCCGCGGCGAATGCGTCACGCGGCACCAGCAGGCCTACGCCGATCAGCCCAGCTGCGAGCCCCACGCCGATCCGCGCGCTCCACCGCGAGCCCCCGGCCACGGGCATGAGCAGCGCAATCCACAGTGGTTCGGTGGCGACCAGCAACGCGGCGACGCCGGATGGCACGATCTGCTCGGCCCAGTGCAACGTGCCATGACCAATGAGGAAGAACAGCACGGCGACGACAACGCTGGCGCGCCACTCGATCGCGGTGATGCGCGTCCGCCACGCGCGGGCCCACACGAACAGGATGAGCCCGGCAACGAGGTGGCGGACGCCGGCGGTCGCCAGCGGCGGGATGGTCTCGACGGCGAGCTTGATGGCGAGATACGTCGAGCCCCAGACGACGTAGATGGCGAAGAATGCCAGGATGAGGCGAAGGTTCAGCTGCGGCACGGCCGTATAACCGTTGTGCGCCATATTACTGGTCAGACGGTGCCACCAGAGGCGTATGACTATATGGTGGCACGGAGCGCATCACGACGCGTGGAGGTTGCATGGCGAAAATCACGGGCATCGGCGGCGTGTTCTTCAAGTCCACCGGCGATCACAAGAAGCTGTCGGAGTGGTACGCCTCGAACCTTGGTCTTCCGCTCGAGGATTGGGGCGGGGCGATCTTGAAATGGCCGGACGACACCGCAAACGACGGAGGCCTGACCGTATGGAACCTCGCGGCGCCGGACACG
>JANOIR010000245.1:0-20977 GCA_031407765.1 Vicinamibacteraceae bacterium | reverse complement strand
CCGGTGCATCAGGCCGCGCGACCGCTCCGGCTCGGAGCGCGCGACTTCGAGCGTCACCACCGTCTTGTCCGGGAACACCGCTTCGGCGGGGCGCTGGCTGGCGTACTGCGCGCGCGCCAGCGATGGCCAGGCGGCAGCGAGCGCCAGCGCGACGCCGGCGAGACGGCGGCTGAGAGCGGGAGACGTCGATCGCGAGTGGGACGTTGTCGTCATGACACCTCGTGTACGATCATTCTAGATAGGTTCTCGATGACCGCGGCGGATTCCCTGCCGCGGCCGCCAGCCCCGAGCTTCTCCGTGACCCAGCCCCGCCGGCCGGTGCCGTCCATCACCGCCCTCGTCAACGACGTCGTCGCCGGCGCGCCGATCGCGCGCGAGGCGGCGGTGGCGCGCCTCGCCATTGCCGGAGCGCGGGCGGAAGGCCTGGTCATCCATGCCCTCGGCGCGGCGCAGCCGCGGGGCCAGGCGGCGCTGCTCGGCGTCATCGAACGCTGGACGACGGCGCGGGCCCTCGCGGCCGGGATCGACTGCCTGTCGTCCGCGGACCCGACGGTGTCGGCAGCGGCGGTGGCGGCGGTGCGGCCGCACCTCGGCTCGGAGGATCCGGACGCCGCGGCGCGTGCGCTCGACGCCCTGGTCACTACCTGCCTCGACGACACGCGCGCCGAAGCGGCGCGGCTGGCCGCCATCGACGCCCTCGCCGACGTCGGCGGCGATGCGGTCGAGGCGGTGCACCAGCGGCTGCGCGAGGACGCCAGCCCGCGCATCCGCCGCACCGTGGAGGGCGTCGCCGGCCGCGCGGGCGCCGCTGGCCGGGCCGGCCTCGCCGGCGCGGCGCAGCTCGAGGCCCTTGCCGCCGATCCGGGCCGCGATCCGCTCGTCGTGCAGCGGCTGATCGGCGAAGCCGGCGCCCAGGCGACGCTGGCGGCGCTGCACCAACTGGTACTGGCGGTCGGCCACCTGGAGCGCACCACGGCCAGTGACGCCGAACGCGCCGGCTGGACGCTTGCCCTCGGCGCCGCCCACCGCGCCCTCGCCGCGCGCGGGAGCCGGCTGGCGCGCCAGGATCTGCGCGACGCGCTGGAGCGGACGCCGCCCGAGCGTCTCGGCGAACTGGTGCAGGCGGCCGAGGCCATCGGCGACGCGGCCTGCCTGGCCCCGCTCGCTGCGGCCTGGACGAGCGCCGCCGAGGGCGGGACGCGCACGCGCCTCGCCTCGGCGTTCGCGGCGATCGTGGCCCGCGAGGGCCTGACCCGCCGTCACGCCGCGGTGAAGGACGTCATCGCCCGCTGGCCGGGCGCCGCCGTCGAGCTCCTCCGCACCCGTCCCTGACCGCTTGCGGCGGCATCGCCCGCGCGTCGCCCACCCCGTCGCCCGCGGCCCTCGCCCGCGCTACCATGGCGGCCTCATGCGCATCAGCGTCCGCATTGCCGTCGCCGGCCTCGTGCTCTGGATCGCGGTCGCCCTTAGGCCGCAGGCGTTCGACCCGAGGCTGTCAGTCGTCGCCGTCGAGGTGCAGCCGCTGGCGGCGCAGGCGGCCCGGGTCGCCGAGGCGCTGGCCTACATCGGCGCTCCGCTGTCGCCGGCCGATCGCGCGGCATTGGCCGCGGTAACGGCGCGGCCCGATGCCGCCGCGGCGATCCAGGCGATCCTCGACCCCTACTGCCTGCTCGAGGTGCACATCAACCCGGAGAGCCGGGTGAAGGTCGCGCCGGGGCCGGCCCGGGCCGAGCTCGTCGAGCGCGGCTGGCGCACCTTCCTGGTCAAGGTCCGCAACGAGGCGGGCGTGACGGCACCGCTCCGCGTCTCCAGTCCGCAGGCGCAGCGCGTCTTCTCCAAGGGCCCGCGCAACTTCAGCATGGATCCGCGGCCGGCGCAGACCATCTCCGCCGCCGACGTCGCCGACCGCTGGCTCGATCTCGAGCTGTTCGACAAGCCGCCGATGGCGGCGGCACTCTCCGGGCTCGAGGTCGAGTACCGCATCCTGCAGCTCGCCTCACGCGACGCCGGGCGGCGCGAAGCGACGCTCGCCGCCGACGTCGGCCAGGGCTCGCAGGACATCGGCTTCCGCAACGACGCGCCGATCCTGTTCACGGTGCAGCCGTCGGTCGACGTGTCGCTACGCGTTCGCGACGAGCACGGTCGGCCGACTGTCGCCGCCTTCGTCATCCGCGACGCGCAGCAGCGCGTCTACCCGTCGCAGACCAAGCGGCTCGCGCCCGACTTCGCCTTCCACCCGCAGGTCTATCGTGCCGACGGCGAGACGATCCGGCTGGCCGAGGGCGCCTACGACGTCGAGGTCAGCCGCGGCCCCGAGTACGTGGCGCAGCGGCAGCGGATCACCGTCGGCCGCGAGCCGATGACGGCCAGCGTCGCGCTGGCCCGCTGGATCGACCTGCCGGCGCGCGGCTGGTATCCAGGCGACCATCACATCCACGCCGCCGGCTGCCTGCACTACGAGACGCCGACCATCGGCGTCGAGCCGCGCGACATGGTCCGCCACATCCTCGGCGAAGCGCTGAGCGTCGGCTCCGTGCTGACGTGGGGACCGGGCTACTACCACCAGAAGCAGTTCTTCGAGGGCCGCGATCACGCGCTGTCGACGCCGGAGAACCGGATGCGCTACGACGTCGAGGTCTCCGGCTTCCCCTCCAGCCACGCCGGGCATCTCGTGCTGCTCAACCTGAAGGATCAGGACTACCCGGGCGCCACGGTGCTCGAAGACTGGCCGACCTGGACGCTGCCGATCCTGCAGTGGGCCAAAGCGCAGGGCGCGGTGGTCGGCTTTGCCCACTCCGGCTGGGGCCTGGAGGTGAAGGACACGGCGTTTCCGACCCAGGAGCTACCGCGCTTCGACGGCATCGGCGCCAACGAGTACATCGTGGACGTGACCCACGACGCCGTCGATTTCATCTCGACGGTGGACACGCCGGCGCCGTGGGAGTTGAACATCTGGTACCACACGCTGAACGCCGGGTTCCGCACCCGCATCAGCGGCGAGACCGACTTCCCGTGCATCTTCGGCGACCGCGTCGGCCTCGGACGCAGCTACGTCAAGCTCGATCGGCTCGACTACGGCAAGTGGGCCGAGGGCATCCGCGCCGGACGCGCCTACGTCACCGACGGCAAGAGCCACCTCGTCGACTTCCGCGTCGACGGCGTCGATGTCGGCACCCGCGACAGCGAGATTCGCCTCGCTCGCTCCGGCCCGGTGAAGATCTCGGTGCAGGTCGCCGCCCGCCTGCCGGAGCAGCCGGACGCGGCGCTCCGGGCGCTGCCGCTGGACAAGGCGCCGTACTGGGATCTGGAGCGCGCGCGCACCACGGGCGCGGCCGGGACGCGCGAGGTGCCGGTCGAGCTCGTCGTCAACGGCCGCGTCGCGGCCACCCGTTGGATCACCGCCGACGGCTCGATGCGCGCCCTCAGCTTCGACGTCCCGATCGAGCGGAGCAGCTGGGTCGCGCTGCGCATCCTGCCGTCGTCGCACACCAACCCGATGTTCGTGCTGGTCGGCGGCCAGCCGGTGCGGGCCTCACGCCAGAGCGCCGAGTGGTGCCTCCGCGCGGTCGATCAGTGCTGGTCGCAGAAGGCGCCGAAGATCAGCGAGCGCGAGAAGGCGGCAGCGGAAGCCGCCTACGAACATGCGCGACAGACCTACCGGCGGATCCTGGCCGAGACGCCGGAGTGAAGCACGACGACTCCGGAGTCGCACGCGCGTCTCAATACGCCTTGGCGAAGTAGGCGTAGACGTCGGCGGGCGCGCCGCTGAACATGCAACGCTTGCCTTCCGGCGTACCTTCGCTGAACGGCACGTTGCGCAGCGTGGCCTGCGTCTCGGTCTTCACCTGCGCCTCGTTCGCCGCGTTGTGCGCCCATGGCACGACGACGAAACCGGGCCGCCCGTCCATGGCCGCCTTGAACTCGTCGTAGGTCTCGACCCGTGTCGTGTGCTCCTCGCGGAACGCGCGGGCCTTGGCCAGGAGCGCCGCCTGGATGGTGTCGAGCAGGCCCTGCACCGTCGCCGCCAGGCCGTCGATCGGCAGCGCCGCCTTCTCGCGGGTGTCGCGCCGCGCCGAGAAGACCTGGTTGTTCTGGATGTCGCGCGGGCCGAGCTCGAGCCGCAGCGGCACGCCGCGCAGCTCCCACTCGGCGTACTTCCAGCCCGGCGTGTAGGCGTCGCGGTCGTCCAGCATCACGCGGATGCCGGCGGCGCGGAGCGCGTCGGCGATCTCGCGGCACTTGGGCAGCACCGTCTCCTGCCAGTTGCCCTTGGGGATCGGGACGATGACCACCTGGTAGGGGGCGACCTTCGGCGGCAGCACCAGGCCGCGATCGTCGCCGTGCGTCATGATCAGGCCGCCGATCAGGCGCGTCGACACGCCCCATGACGTCGTCCACACGTGCTGCAGCGACTTGTCGCGCGCCTGGAAGGTGATGTCGAAGGCTTTGGCGAAGTTCTGGCCCAGGTGGTGCGAGGTGCCGGCCTGCAAGGCGCGGCCGTCGCCCATCAGCGCCTCGATCGAGTAGGTGCGATCGGCACCGGCGAACTTCTCACTCTCGCTCTTCAGCCCGTCGAGCACCGCCATCCCGAGCGTGTGCTCGGCGAGGTCCTTGTAGATCGCCAGGACCTTCAACGTCTCGTCGAGCGCCTCCTGCTCCGTCTCGTGCGCGGTGTGCCCTTCCTGCCAGAGGAACTCGGTGGTGCGCAGGAACGGCCGCGTCACCTTCTCCCAGCGGACCACGTTGGCCCACTGGTTGATCAGCACGGGCAAGTCGCGCCACGACTGGATCCACTTCGCGTACATCGTCCCGAAGATCACCTCCGAGGTCGGCCGCACGGCGAGGCGCTCCTCGAGCTTCTCGGTGCCGCCCTGGGTGATCCACGCGACCTGCGGCGCGAAGCCCTCTACGTGCTCGGCCTCTTTGGTCAGCAGGCTCTCGGGAATGAACAGCGGGAAGTAGGCGTTGACGTGGCCGGTCGCCTTCAGCTTGTCGTCGAGCGCGCGCTGGAGCAGCTCCCAGATGGCGTAGCCGTACGGCCGGATCACCATGCAGCCTTTGACCGGCGAGTAGTCGGCGAGCTCGGCCCGCCGCACCACGTCGAGGTACCACTTGGAGAAGTCGTCGGATTGCTTGGTGATCTCGGTTACGTCGTCAGCCATGTCCCTGTCTTCGTCGTCCTTCAGGAGCCCTGTTCCACCGAGAAGACGCCCGAGCGTTCCGCCATGCGGAAGCCCCACTCGGCGTCGTTCCTCGCAGGGAAATCGCTCCGGTAGTGTCCGCCGCGGCTCTCTTCGCGACGGAGCGCGGCGCGGGCCATCAGGCCACCCACCATGATAAGGCTCGCCAGCCGGGCCTGCTCCACCGTCGATGGCGGCGGCTGCAAACCCAGCCAGCGCCAATCGGCGTCGAAGGCCTCGACGGCGGCATCGAGGCCGGCGCGGTCGCGGATCAGCCCGACCTGGGTCCACATCCGGGAGCGCACCTCGTCCACGGTTGGCGGGGACCTGCGCTCGTCGGTGTCGATCGGCCACGACGGATACAGCCGGGCACTGAACCGCACCGGCCACGCCCCCACCGCCATCGAGACCATCGCTTGCCCGGCGCGGCGGCCGAACACCAGCCCCTCGAGCAGCGAGTTGCTGGCCAGCCGGTTGGCGCCGTGGACGCCCGTACAGGCCACCTCGCCCGCGGCGAACAGGCCGGGGACGGACGTGCGGCCGTCGAGATCGGTCTCGACGCCGCCCATCACGTAGTGCGCGGCCGGGCTCACCGGCACCGGGTCGCGCGCCAGGTCGAGCCCAGCGGCGCGGCAGGCGGCGGCGATGTGCGGGAAGCGGGCATGGACCATCGCCGCATCGAGGTGCTGCAGCGACAGGAAGACCGGCTGCCCGGTCCGCGCCAGCTCGCGAACGATGGCGCGCGACACGCGGTCGCGCGGCGCCAGATCGCCGGCCGCCTCGTAGCGGGCCATGAACGGCTCGCCGTCGGCGTTCACGAGACGGGCCCCCTCGCCACGCAGCGCCTCCGACAGCAGGAAGCGCGGCTGTCCCTCGACCTGCAGCGCCGTCGGATGGAACTGCACGAACTCCAGGTCGGCGACGCGCGCCCCGGCGGCCCAGGCCATCGCGATGCCGTCGCCGGACGCGACCTCGGGGTTGGTGGTCTCGCGATAGACCTGCCCGGCGCCACCCGTCGCGAGGAGCGTCGCCTTGGCCCGCGCGGCCTGGTGCGCCCCGTCGGGGTCGAGATACTCGACACCGACGGCGCGGCCGTCCTCCAGCGCAATCGCCGTGGCCCGGGCGTGCTCGATGGCGTGGATGCGTGGATGCGCCGAGGTCTTCGCCCACAGGGTGCCGCCGATGGTGCGGCCGGTGGTGTCGCGCGCGTGGAGCACGCGGCGGACACTGTGCGCCGCTTCGCGGGCCAGCGCCACCTCGCCGTTCGGCTGGCGATCGAAGGCCGCGCCCCAGTCCATCAGCGCCTTGACGTCGGCGGGGCCGGCGCCGACCAGGACGCGGACGGCGTCGAGATCGCAGAGGCCGTCACCCGCCGCCAGCGTGTCGCGCTCGTGCAGGGCGGGCTCGTCGTCGTCGCCGACCGCAGCCGCGATCCCGCCTTGCGCGTAGCCGGTGTTGCCCTCGGCGGACGCCGCCTTGGTCAGGAGCAGCACCTCTCCGGACTCGGCGAGCTCGAGCGCGGCCCGGAGCGCGGCGATCCCGCTGCCGACGATGAGGTACTCGGGGGTGGACGGCAAGGGAAAGGGTCCGCGCTGCCTGCGAAAGCGGTCGCGCCGCCTCCGCCGAGGCCGCGGCACGCCAGCCAGGGTAGCTACGGTATCCTAGTGCAATTCCCGTGGGTGCCCTCACCGTCAACGTCCGCTCCGGCGCTCGTCGGACGTCCTACCCCATACGCATCGGGCGCGGCCTCGCCTCCAACCTGGGGCGGTCGCTCGCGGCCCTGGCGCCGGCCGATCGAGCCGTCGTCGTGTCGAGCCCTCGCGTCTGGGCGGCCCTGGGCGCCCGCGTGCAGGCCGGCCTCCCCGGGGCCTCGGTGGTGCTCGTCCCCGACGGCGAGCGGGCCAAGCACCTGCGCACCGTGACCCGCGTCCACGACGCGCTGCTCGACGCCCGCGTCGATCGCAAGACGGTGGTGGTCATCGTCGGCGGTGGCGTGCTCGGCGATCTGGCCGGCTTCGCGGCGGCGTCGTTCCTGCGCGGCCTGCGCGTCGTGCAGGTGCCGACCACCGTCGTGGCCCAGGTCGACAGCGCGATCGGCGGCAAGGTCGGCGTCAACCACGCCCGCGGCAAGAACCTGATCGGCGCCTTCCACCCGCCGATCGGCGTCATCGTCGATCCCGACCTGCTGACGACGCTGCCCGGCCGCGAACTGCGGGCCGGCCTCTACGAAGTGATCAAGTACGGCGTCATCGCCGACCGGCGGCTGTTCGCGCGGCTCGAGCGCGATCTCGATCGCATCCGCGCCGGCGATCCCGAGTCGCTGCTGCCGATGATCGTGGCCAGCGCCCGCATCAAGGCGCATGTCGTCTCGGTCGACGAGCACGAGACCGGGCTTCGCCGCATCCTCAACCTCGGACACACGCTCGGCCACGCCTTCGAGGCGGTTACCCACTATCGCCGGTTCAAGCACGGCGAGGCTGTAGGCTGGGGCATGCTCGCCGCGGTGGCGGTGGCGCGAGCCCGACGCGCCATGACGGCGGCCGACGCCGACCGCGTCGCCGCGCTGATCGATCGCGTCGGTCCGCGGCCGCCGATTGCCGATCTCTCGGCGGCAGCCTGCGTAGCGGCGACGGCGCGCGACAAGAAGGTGCTCGCCGGCACGCTGCACTTCGTGCTGCCGACCGGCCTCGGCCGCACCCGCGTCGTCACCGACGTCACTGCGGCGATGCTGACTCGCGCCCTCAGATCGCTCGGGACGAGCGCATGAGCCCGAGCGTGCGCACCTTTCTCACCAGCAGGCGCGGCGCCATCCCGAGCAGCTCGGCGGCGCGCAGCGCGTCGTCGCCGGTCTCCTGAAGCGCCTGCGCGATCTTGCGCCGCTCCACCTCGAGCACCACTCGGCGGGTTGCGTCGTCGAGCGTCCCGCTCAGATCGATCTGTTCCCACGGATCGGCGGGGGCCTCCGGGCGCACCTGGAGCAGCGTCGTCGGCAGGTTGAGATGCGCCGGCTCGATCGTCGCGCCCTCGGCCAGGATCACGGCGCGCTCGAGACAGTTCTCCAGCTCACGGACGTTGCCCGGCCACGGGTAGCTGACCAGCCGCTCGAGGGCGGCGGTGCTGAGCGTCGGCACCGGCTTGTTCAGTTCGGCCGCGGTCCGGCGCAGGATGGTCTCGGCCAGCAGAGGCACGTCGCTGGCCCGCTCGCGCAGCGCCGGCACGCGGAGGCGGAACACGTCGAGGCGGAAGAAGAGATCCTCGCGGAAGGTGCCGGCGGCCATCATCGCGCGGAGGTCGCGGTTGGTGGCGGCGACGACGCGCACGTCGACCTGCACGGTGGCGCTGCCGCCCAGCCGATCGAAAGTGTGGTCCTGGAGCGCGCGCAGCACCTTGGGTTGGAGCGCGACCGGCAGCTCGCCGATCTCGTCGAGGAACAGCGTGCCGCCGTGCGCGATCTCGAAACGGCCTGGGCGGCGGGTGGTCGCGCCGGTGAATGCACCCCGCTCGTGGCCGAACAGCTCGCTCTCGAGCAGCGTGCCTGGGATCGCGGCGCAGTTGACCGCGACGAACGGTCCCTCACGCCGCTCGCTGAGGGCGTGCAGCGCTCGCGCGAACAGTTCCTTGCCGGTGCCGCTCTCGCCGGTGAGGAGCACGGTGGTGTCGGAGGTCGCCGCGCGGCGGAGCGAGGAGACCGCGTGGCGGATGGCTTCGTGCTCGCCAACGATCTCGGGGACACCGCGACGCCGGCCGAGCTCTTCCTTGAGCAGCAGGTTCTCGGTCGCGAGCCGGCGTTCGGCGAGCGCGCGACCGACGATCAGCCGCAGGTGATCGGGATCGACCGGCTTGGCCAGGAAATCGAGCGCGCCCTCGCGCATGGCGCGGACGACGTCGGGGACCGCCCCGTACGCGGTCAGCAGCACGACGGGCATCTGCGGGTCGCAGGCCTTGGCGGCGCGCAGCACGCCGAAGCCGTCACCGCGCGGCAGCTTGAGATCGGTGAGGACCAGCGCCGGGCGATGGCGCTGGAGGAGGCGGACGGCGTCGGGCTCGTCCGAAGCTTCGAGGACACGATGCCCGGCGACCTCGAGCGCGATCCGCAGCATCTGCCGCAGCGAGTCGCGATCTTCGACGAGGAGGACTTCGCCACGAACGGACGGACCCGTCAATTCCGGCGTCACAGGATGCCTCCACAACGACGAGGGCCCGGCCGACGCACACTGTCGTCTCCGGGCCCCGGTGTCGTGATTCTACCGTGCCGCCGCTGGATCGCTCAGCGCACCCAGCCCGGCGGTACGCCGGCCTTCCGCGCCTCTTCTTCGGCGTTCGCCAGCGTCGCACGGAACGTGTCCATCTCCGCCT
The DNA here is from genome assembly GCA_031407765.1 of Vicinamibacteraceae bacterium. Classification (GTDB taxonomy): domain Bacteria; phylum Acidobacteriota; class Vicinamibacteria; order Vicinamibacterales; family Vicinamibacteraceae; genus JBDSLU01. The sequence continues at coordinate 11,441 of JANOIR010000245.1, read as the reverse complement.
TCAGCCGCTTGATCTCGGCGGCGCGGCTCGACCCGTCCTCGGCCGGCGCTTCGCCGTCGGCGGTGCCGGCCCGACGCGCCGAGCTCCTCGCCTGCTGCTCGAGCGCACTCAGCAACAGCTTGTTGCGATCCACCCCATCACGGGCGTTCTGCAAGCGGGCGCGCCAGCCCGCCTCGTCGGCCGGCAGCCCTTCGGCCGCCGCCGCTTCCCCGACCGGCCTGCCGCTGGCGTCGAGGGCCGTCACCGTCGTCGCCGCAGCCTGCGCGCCCGGCGTCGCCGGCGCGTACTTCTCGGCGTCGGCGTCCGTGTAGACCTTCTTTGGTGCGGCGATCTTCTGACGCCGCGCCTCTTCCTTGCGGGCCACGTCGGCGAGCGACTGCCCGCTCGACGATGCGACCCCCGCGACCAGGACCCCAGCGACAACGCTACCGACCACGAGCTTCATACACCCTCCGACACGATGGACACCGTCGACGCGCTGCGGTCACGCCGCGCGCGCGAAGGTGTCGGTCTCAAGCGGGGGGAGCGGGTTCGATCTTAGCAGACTCCCCCTTCCCCGTTATCGGCCTCGACGTGCCGGGCATGCGGATCGCACCCCGGCCCCGGCCCCAAAACAGTGCAGCGGCGTACCTCACCGTGCAGCCTCGCGCCGCCCTGCCGGCGCGCCCGCCCGGCGGTCAGCCGGGCGATGCGATCCCGGTGTCCGGCCAGACCGCGATGATCACGGCACCACGCGGCCGCAGGGCGACGACGGCGACCGCGCCCGAGCGGCCACCCGACGGCGTCACGGCTTCGATCGCCAGCTCGAGCCGATCCGGACCGAGCCCGCCGGCATCATCGCCCCGCACCCACGCGACGATCAGCGGATCCCGCTCGGACTCGCCGACCGGTGTCGCGGCGAGCTCGCCGAGGCGTCCCCACAAGAACGGACGCCAGACGGCGGCGCCGGCTGGCGGCGGCAAGCGGCCGCGACGCCGCTCGAGCTGGCGGGTCAGCACCGCCACATCGACGCCACCGGCGGCGGTGAGGAGGCTCGCCACCCCGTTGTCCGGCGCGACCGCGGTGCCGAGTCGTACCGCGGCCACGTCCGGCGCCGCGGCCAGCGCCCCGACCGCGAGCGCCAAACCGGCGTCGGCGGCGACGGCCGCCTCCACGTGATCGCGCGCGGCAGCGCCGGCCTGCGACTCGACGAGCGCGAACGAGGCGACCACACCGGCGAGGATGGACAGCGCGGCGGCCAGCAGCACGGCCACCAGCAGCGCGGCGCCGCGATCGGCGTGGCGCGGAGCGGCGCCCCGGACCACAGGCAAGGCTAGTCCCCTGGAACCGTGATTTCTAGGACAACTCCCGGGCGGGGCATCCCCAGGGGCGGCGTTGCTCGTCGGTCGAATATGCCCCATATTCTTCCTCCTCGCGCCTTGCCCGCGGGGCGCCGCGCTCCGGGACTTGCCCCAGCCATCACGGTTCCAGGGGACTAGTGCGACGCTCACGACGGGCCTCGCATCGCCGGGGGCGCGACGTCGATCGCGACGTCGATGTCGTGCACCTCGCGCGCCGGCGTCGTTGCCCGGCCCGGACGCCCGGCGCGCGCCGGATCCCGCCCCCGCACGCCGCCGTGGTCGGCGTCGAGCCGGAGCCTGACGCGGACGCGGCGGACGCGGAACAGGTCGGCGTCGACGCGGAACGGCGCCACGCCGCACCACGGGCCGTCGGCGAGACGGGCGGGGTCGAGCCGGATGTGCGGCGCCCCGGCCGGCGCCCACGCCGCGAGACGCGGTGCGCCGTCGGCCAGCGTCAGGCAGGTGTCCTCGCCCGGCGGCCAGCGCGGCCCGGCCGGCGGCGCGCCGTCGCCCCACAGCTCGACGGCAAAGGCGGCGATGTGTCCGGCCACCGGCAGCCCGCGACCGCCGGCGCGGGCCCGCACCAGCTCGCCGCGCGTGGCGTCGAATCGATAGCTGACGATCTCGACGCCGGCGACGATGGCCGTGTCGGCGGGGCTCGTCACGCCGGGGATGGCGAGGCCGACCGCGTCCACGGCCTCGGCCTCGGCGAGCTGGAAGCCGGGCCTGGCCTCGAGGAACAGCAGCGGCAGCCCGGCCCGCAGGCGGCAGCCGTCGACCAGCGCCGGACAGGTCGGTCCCGCCACGAAGCCCCAACGCGGCGGCTGCCGCCGCAGCGCGACCTGCGGCGCGCCGTCCGCGATCGTCAGGATCGACAGGCGATCGCCCGCGGCGGTGTCGTCGGGGTCGGCGCCATCGAGGGCGACGACGCGCGGCAGGATGGGCGGCAGCCACGCCGCCAGACGCAGCGTCTCGGGCACGGCGGTCGGGCCGCCGCCCGCGTCGACGCCCGGATCTACGGGCACATGCGGCCCGGCGCCGGCAGCAGCGAGGTCGGCCGTGAGCATCTGCGCCAGGGCATCGGCACGCGCCGCCAGCTCGCCCGCCGCCGGCTGCCACGCCAGGGCGTCCGCTGCTTCGACCAGCACCCGCGCGGCGAGCGCCGACACCACCAGAGCCAGCGTGAGCGCGATCAGCAGCTCGATCAGCGAGGCGCCCCTCATGACGCCTGCCGCACCCTGGCGCCGCGCAGCACGACGACGCCAGGCTGGTTGCGCACGCGGGCGGGATCGCCACCAGCGGCGGCCCGTGCGGCGGCGGTGGCCGGCGCCACCAGCACGGCGATCGTCGCGACTTCGCCGCGGCCGCTCCCCTGCCGGCCGATCGCCCAGCGCCGGACGTACGCGGCGCTCGCGCGATCGCCGGCGCTCGTCCCGAGGGCGCGGCCGGTCGCGTCGAGGTAGTCGACGTAGCCCGGGCGATCAGTCCAGAGCGCGTCGACCGGCGACTCGCCGAGGCCGGTCCCTCCGCCGGCGGGCGGATCGACGGTGACGTCGGTCGTCGTGTCGGTCACCGCGACGACGGCGCCGCCCGCATCCCTCGCCGTCTCGAACGCCAGCGCGTCGAGCATCGAGAGGCGCGCCCGTGCGGCAATCAGACCGATGGTGTGGTCGCGGCCGCTGACGGCGACGGCGCGGCTCGTGACCATCGCCGTCGAGGCCGACACGACGACCACGGCGATCAACGCCAGCGCCACGACCGCTTCGATCAATGAGAACCCACGGCTCTCGTTCACCCGTCCTCCTCTCCGACCCGCGGCTGAAGGGAGCAAGGCGCGCGCCAGGCGTGGGTCGCGGGCCGAAGATACGGCGCGGTGCGATGGATGCGAGCGAATTCGCGAGCCGCGGCGCGAGCGACGCGTGGAGGAGCGCAGCAATCGCGCGAGAGCGGAACGGCGCGTACGCCGATCCTGCGTCAGCTGCGCCGGATCAGCCGGGCTGCGGCAGGCCGATCGTGACGACCAGACCGCCCTCCGGCGGATGCTCGAGCGCGATCGACGCGCCCGGGTGGGCGCGGAGCACCTGCGCGGCGCGGGGCAGGCCGAGGCCTTCGTGGCCGGTCTTGTCGGTCTGGAACGGCTGGAAGACATGGCCGCGCACGTCGGCCGGCACGCCAGGGCCGCGGTCGGTGACGATGACATCGACGCGGCGCGCGCCCGGCGCCTGCTCGACGCGGACGTCGACAGCCGGCGCCGGCGACCGCTGCGCCGACGCCTCGATCGCGTTGCGCACGACCGCCGCGATTGCCTCTTCGAGCAGCACGCGATCACCCTCGACGATGCCGCTCGGCGACGCCAGGAGCCGCACGTCGGCGTCGGGCAGCCCCGCCTCCTGCCGCGCCAGCGCGATCGCCGCCTGCACGGCGTCCACCGGCGCGAACCTGGTGGGCGTCATCGACAGCGGACGGACGAGGGCGCGGAACGCCTCGACCGTGGTCAGCATCTTCTCGGAGCTGGTGGTGATGTGATCGAGGGCCGATCGGTCGGCCGCGTTCAGGGTGCCGCGATCGACGAGGTGGGCATAGCCGTGGACGGTCGTGAGGCTGTTGGCGAGCGCGTGGGCGAGGCCGCTGGCGAGCCCCGACACGTCGTCGGAGCCGCCGGACCGGGTCTCGCCGGAGCCCGCGACGAGCTCGGCGCCGGCATCGTCGCCTGACGGGGCGACTGCTGGTTGCGCGGACGCGCCGGCGGCCGGACTCAACACCACGACCGCCCCGCCACGCCCGGCGCGCGGCCTCCAGCGCACGGCCGTGACGGTGATCCGCCGCGCCGGCAGGCCCCCCGTTCCGGTCAGGACGACGAACGGCGCCGGCGTATCGCCGGCGTGAACGTTGGCCAGCGCATCGGCGATCGCCGGCCACGCCGCGAGCGTCGTGCGATAGGGATCTCCGGTGCCGGCGCCGCCGAGCCCGAGCCAGGCTCGCGCCGGCGCGGTGCAGCGGCGGATCACGCCGGCCTCGTCGGTGACGACGAGCCCTTGCGGCAGCGCCTCCAGCACGGCGGCGTCCACCGTGTCGACGCCCCCCGGTGCTGCCAGGGCCAAAGCGGCGGCCACCGGCAGGCCGGCCGCCATCGGCTGGACGGGGGTCGGCATCGGGGCGTCGCGCGCCACGGGCGCCGGGCGCGCGGACAGCGCCGCCTTGATCGTGGCTGCCGCGAACGCCTCCTCGGACAGCCGCGCCGAGGCGGGCCTCTCGCGTCGCGCGCCGCGCAGCTTCATCACCGCGACGACGAGGATCCCGATCAGGAAGATGAGCACGACCGTCGCGCCCAGGAGCGGCAGCAGCGGGGAGTCGGCGCTCATGTCCAGAATCCTACGGGTAGAACGACAGATACCAGGCCATGAGCGGCTCGCCGACCAGGCTGGCGGCCAGCGCCCCGGCTGAGAGGAAGGTCCCGAACGGCAGCGCGTAGCGCATGCCGTCCTTGGATCGCGTCAGCATCAGCGCGCCGACCAGGGCGCCGCTGCACGAGCTGAGCACGAGCGTGACGATCACCGCGCGCCAGCCGAGCACGGCGCCGATCATCGCCAGCATCTTGACGTCGCCCATGCCCATGCCTTCGACCTTGCGCCAGCGGTAGTAGCCCTCGGCGATGAGCCACAGACTGCCGCCGCCCAGCGCCACGCCGATCAGCGAGTCGCGCCATCCGGGTGGCAGCCACAGGCTCGCCAGCACGCCGAGCGGGATGCCGGTCAGCGTCATCGAGTCTGGCAGGATGCGATGGTCGATGTCGATGAACGCCAGGACGATCAGGACCGCGGCGAAGACCAGCCTGACCAGCAGCAGCGGGCCCGGCTCGAAGACGAATGCGTGCAGCGCGAAGACGATCGCCGTCAGCAGCTCCACCGCCGGATAGCGCCCCGACACCGAGGCGCCGCAGAACGCGCAGCGGCCCCGCAGCACGAGCCAGCTCACCACCGGGACGTTGTGGTACCAGTGCAGCGCCTTGCCGCAGCGCATGCAGCGCGACGCCGGATAGACGATCGACTGGCCGAGCGGGATGCGGTAGATGCAGACGTTGAGGAAGCTGCCGATGACCAGCCCCAACGAGGCGAGCGCGAACGGCACGAAGCCAAATGGTGCGTTCACGAAGGGGGCACCGGGGGCGGCGCCATGACGCGATTGGGCAGCGGCGCGAGCTTCGACTTCTCCCCGAGGCCGACGTCGCCGCTCCACGGGCCGAGGGCGAAGACGGCGCCGTCAGGGTCGGTCGGAATCGTGCGTAGGTACCTGGCGCGCACGAGGGCCTCCCAGGTCATCGGCGTCGGGCCGCCGCGCTCCCGATAGACCTCGACGATCCCGCGCAGCTCGTCGATCGCGTCCATGGCATCGAGCTGTCGCAGCCGGCGCTTGGCGTCCTTGCGCATCCACTCGTTCTCGCCGGATTCGGCGATAGCCTTGAACAGCGTCCTCGAGGCGCTGCGGTGACCGCCTTGGGCCAGCGTGGTCGCTGCCAGCGGCTTCAGGAACCACGCGGCGCCCGGGAGCCGGCTGCCGCGCTCGAACCATTCGGCCGCGCCCTTCGGATCCTGCATCGCCCAGAAATGGACGAAGCCAATGTCCTGCATGTACTCCCACTTGGTGGGCTGCGCGGCCAGGGCCTTGAGGAGGAGTTTTTCGGCCAGGTCCGGCCGCCCGGGACCGCCCGGCTTCCCTTCGGACAGGAAGATCGCGCCGAAGCGATAGGCGATGTTGTAGTACGGATCCAGTCCAGTCGCCATGTCGAGCAGCGGATACAGCAGCGCGTAGTCGCGCTCCTGCGCGGTCGTCTTGCGGGCCTTGCCGAAGTGCTGCAGGGCGCGAATCCAGTAGACGTCCGCGGCGAGCAGATCGTAAGAGAGGGCGAGGCGTCGCGCGACGTCCGGCGACTGGACGTAGAGCACCTGCTCGGCCGGCTGGTCGGTGGCGAACCGGCGATCGCGCTGCACCTGCATCATCACCGCGGCGGCGAACAGCGCCGCCACCGCGACCAGCACCGGCGCCGTCCGGAGCGGCCCGCTCACTTGAAGTCTCTCCGCGAGAAGAAGAGCGCGGCCATGGTGAGCAGGGCGCTCACGTAGAGCACGCCGTAGCCCACCGTCAGCGCGACGTAGCTCGGGGCGATCGGCTGCGCGTGCACGAACTGGCTCTTGACGTCGAACGGTGCGAGGTTCGGCAGCAGGTAGTAGAGCGCGCGGGCACCCCAGGCCACCGGCGCGCTCTCGACCACCTGCTCGAAGTTCTTCAGGTCGGCCCCGAACTGCCCGGCGATGACGAGACCGACCGTGAAGGCAGCGGCGAGGACCGGGCTGGTGAAGGTCGAGAAAAAGATGGCGATGGCGGTGACGACGGCGAGCTCGGCGAGAATCAGGAACGCCGCGACGGCGATCATCGGATCGGTCGCGGGGGCTTCCCACCCCTTGGCCAGCTCGGGCGGTGTCAACGCCGCGTAGACGGCCAGCACCGCCACGAGCGCGGCCGTCATCACCGAGACATTGACCGTCAACGTCGAGAGCAGGCCGAAGAACTTGCCGATGAGCAGCTCGGTGCGGCTCATCGGCTTGGCCAGCAGCGCGTAGATGCTGCGCCGCTCCACTTCCTTCGACACCAGGCCGATGCCGATGAAGATGGCGATGAAATGGCCGAACAGCGAGATCGCCGACAGCCCGAGGTCCTTGATGATCTTCACTTCCTGGCCGGCGGTGAGCTGGCCGAGGATCAGTGACGCGACGATGACGATCACCGCGAACAGCACGATGCTGTAGAGGACCTTGTCGCGCACCGACTCCTTGAAGACGTTGGCCGCGATGCGCACCACCGTCGGCACCGACACCATGGCGCTCATCGCGCACCTCCCGCCGCGGCGGGCGGCACCTGCGCGAAGCGATCCGTGCCCGACGCCTGATCGACCTGGCGGACGAACAGATCCTCGAGCGTGTCGTGGACCTGGTTGATCGACACGAGGCGGCCGCCGCCGGCGGTCAGCTCGCTTGCCAGCCGCAGCGGGTCGGACATCGGCAGGGCGTCGACGGCGTAGCGGCCGGCGGCGATCGTGGTCACGGCGCGGACGCCGGCGTGCGCGTCCGACGGTGCGTGCGGCATCGCCTCGACGATGATTTCCCAGCCCTTGAGCTGCGCCGTCACGAGGTCGGCGAGGGTGCCCGCGGCCATCAGCTTGCCCTTGGCCACGATCGCGATCCGGCTGCAGAGCGACTCGGCGTCCGAGAGGATGTGCGAGCTGAAGAAGACGGTCCGGCCCTCGTTGCGCAGCCGTAGGATCAGGGCGCGGACATCGCGGCGGCCGAGCGGGTCGAGACCCGACATCGGCTCGTCGAGGAAGATCACCTCGGGGTCGTTGATCAGCGTCTGGGCCAGGCCGACGCGCTGGATCATCCCCTTGGAGAACTTCCGCAGCTGGAGGCGGCGTTCGGCCCCGAGGCCGACCTCGTCGAGCAGGCGTCCGACCCGCTTCGTCCGATCCGCCCCCCGGTAGCCGAACAGGCCGGCGAAGTAGACGAGCAGCTCCTCCGCCGTCAGGTAGTCGTAGAAATACGGGTTCTCGGGCAGGAAGCCGATCCGGCGCTTCATCTCGAGATCACCGAGCGGCCGGCCGAGGATCGACGCCGACCCCGATGTCGGGTAGACGAGCTGCATCAGCAGCTTCAGGGTGGTTGTCTTGCCGGCGCCGTTCGGCCCGAGGAATCCGAAGACCTCGCCGGGCTCGACGGCGAGCGTCAGGCTATCCAGGGCGCGGTACGGCCTCGGCCGCCAGAAGCCGACCTTGTAGTCCTTGGCGAGCGCATGCGTTTCGATGGCGGGCATGACCGATAGGAAATCGGCTCACAGCCTTCACAGCTTTATGTGCGACGCCTCTATTTGCGGAGACCGGCCTTGCGCAGCTCGTGCTCGATGGCCTGATCCATGATCGGCACCCGGTTGTCCGGCATCTGGATGCCGTTGACGAAGAAGGTCGGCGTCGAGCGGACGCCGAGGAAGCCGCCGAGCGACGAGTCGGTCTTCACGTCGGCGAGAATCTTCGGATACTGGGCGTCGAAGTCGGCGACGCCGCCGATATCCCGCACCGCCCGCTTCAGGCCGTCGAGGGTCAGCGTCGCCTGGTTGGCGAACAGCCAGTCTTCGAGCGCCTCGGCCTTGCCGGCCTTGCGCGCCATGCGGACCGCGGCGGCCGCCTCGCAGGCGATCGGGTGCGGCCCCTGCGGAATGCTGGCGTTGCACTCGCCTTCGAGCGGGAAATCCTTGGTGACGAACTTGACCTTGCCCGGCGCCTCCCGATCCCACTTCGCCTTGAGCGGCTTGTAGGCCTGGAAGGTGTTGCCGCACGGCGGGCACTGGTAGTCGTTGAACTTGACGATGACGACAGCGGCCCCGGCGGCGTCGACCGGGATCATCCGCCGCGGCGCGGTGTTCAGGTAGTCGTCGAGCTGCGAGGCCTGCGGCAGTGCCGCCTCGCCCGGCGGCGGCGCCACGAACTCGGGCGCGGCGCCGTCGGCCGCGAACACCGGCTCCGCGGCGGCACGCGGGAAGAGCGCGACCAGGGCGATGGCGGCGGCGGCGAAGGCGAGGCCGAGGGCGACCGCCGCGGGACGGGCGGCGAGGCCCTTCAGATCGCGGGCGATACGGCTGGGGAGGGAAGCGAAAGGGAATCGAGTCATGAGGGCACCGATCACACACACACCGAGCGTCGCGAGGTCGATCGTGACGCAGAGCAGACAGACCACGTGGAGCACGAGCCAGGAGGCGATCGCCAGGTAGGCGGCAAACGCCACGCCGGGCAGCGACAGGGCAAACGCATACGCGCCGACGTGCGCCGGATCCGGGACGCGGAACACCCGCGCGCTCGTCTGGAGCAGGAGCAGCCCGGCGAAAAACACCACTCCGAGAATGGCGACCGGCACGCCCGCCAGCTTGCCATAGGTGCTGGCGTAGGCCTCGGTGCAGTTGACCGTGGCGCTGACGTCACAGACGCTGGACAGATCGGGATGACGCACCAGCTCGGCGTGGACCCACGTCGCCGCCGAAGCGGCGGCGAGACCGAGCAGGGTGAAGGCCAGGAGAAGGGTCGCTCGGGACGTCATGTCCGGCGGTCGAGAGTGGAGCGATCGTAGCACGCGCGGTGGCGCGCACGCACGCGGAGCGGCGTGGCGAGGGGGCGGGCCGGCCCGCGGGGAGCTGGCGGCCTCAGGCCGCGGAGGGGCCGTCCGGCCAGTAGGGCGGCGGTTCGGCCTCAGCCGCGTCGGCAGCCGGCGTCGCCGCGGCGGCCGCCGGGGCGGCTGGGCGGGCGAACGGCCGGACGTTCGACTCGTTCGTCGACGCGTGCCAGGCCGACGCCAGCGCATACAGGCCGTCTCGGGACGGGCGCGTCGTGAGGCGCGCGACGGGACGGGGGAAGATGGCTAGGGACACGGTCACGCTCTCCTGGGTCAGCGCAACGGGGCGATGGTGCCCGCTTCCACGAACGGCTCGACCGGGGCGACTCCCGCGATATCGACCCAGATGCCGCCGGTTTCATCGACGGCGAAGCCCCGCCGTCCCAGGCTCGGCGTCGTCGGCGTCGCAGAGAAGTACCAGTCGGTCACCGTCGGGTTCCCGTCGCAGTCGATCGGGCCGAGAACGCCGAGGTCGCCGACGGTGAGGTTGAAGGCGAAGCCGTGCTTGATCGGCAGGGCAAACTCGGGTCCGACGAAGCCGCCCAGGCTGAGCTGGAGCGCCGACGGCGCGTAGGCGCCTTCGCCGCAGGCAAAGGCGTAGGCGGACTGCCCGGACGAGGCCGTCCGCGACGAGCCGATGGCCGAGGCCTCATTCGCCGAGGCACGCGCCGCGCTCAGCGACGGGATGCCGATCGACGCCAGAATGCCGATGATCGCGACGACGATCAGCAGCTCGATGAGCGTGAAACCGGCACTTCCGGAGACTGGCGTAGCGTGCGAGCGTGTGGGCGTCATGATCGATTCCTTAGCAAACATCGTGCTCAGCCGTGTGGCGTTCGCCGGTGCAGGGCGTTGCGCGCGTGTTCGCTGCGGCCTGCCGTTTTACGTCACGTCGTGCCATCGAGCGCTCTCACCCATGGCCAAAAAATGTCGGTTGCCGGGATGCGCTCAGCGAAGAGGACGGATGGAGACCGTGGGCGCCCCGAACAAGTCGGCTTCGAGCGGTGCCACCGCACCGTCTGCCGCGTTCTCCCAGATGCTCCCGATATGGTTGGCGGCAAACGCGCGGTTGCCAGTGACGCCGGGCATGACGGCCACCGCGGTGACGAAGAAGCCTCCGGCGGTCGCCACGCCGTTGCAGTCGTCAGCGCCCACGCCTGCGCCGTTCGCAGGTTGCATCTCGACCGAGTAGCCGCTTTTCTGCACCGCGACGGCCGTCGTCAGCTCGCTCGACAGGAATGGCACGGTGCTGTTCGGGCATAGCGCGCCAAGGCGCGGGAGCGTCGGCGCGTAGCCGCCGCGCGACGCTGATGCGGCGTAGTTCAACTGCGCGCTGACAACGGACCGCACCGAGCCGATGGTTCCCGCCTCGTTGGCGCTCATGCGCGCGCGGAGGAGCCCCGGAATGGCAATCGCGGCGATGATGCCGATGATCGCGACGACGATCAGCAGCTCGATCAGGGTGAATCCGTGCGACGTGCGCCTCATGGTGGTGCCTTCCTCGCTGGTGCGGTAGCCCGGCTGATGTCGGGACGTCCAGTTGAAGAGCAACTCCCATACCAGGCGCGCGTCCGGTGAGTGGCGCCGATCACCGCGCATCGACGCGCAGCCGCGTGAGGAGCCGGTGGTCCGGGCTCGCGGACCTGACAATTCCCGTCAGCAGCCCGGCCAATCGCCGGCAGCGCGACAGCGCGGCTGCGAACCGGGCGCGGCCAGGTCCGCTACGAGGGCGCCGTACGCGCGAAAGCCAGGGTGCGGCCCGCGGAAGCGGAACCGAACCCTGGCTCGTCGAGCTCTCGGCCGTGAGGCGTCGAGCGGATGAAGAACGAACGCTACTGAATCGGCTTCACGTCGCCGGCGATGACGAACGGCTCCGCCGGAGCGCCCGAGCCAT
>JANOIR010000192.1:0-1917 GCA_031407765.1 Vicinamibacteraceae bacterium | reverse complement strand
GGCAACATCGTTGGGACCGTCACCGACCCTAGCGGTGCCGTGGTGCCCGGTGCCACGATCGCGGTGACCAACACACGCACGCAGGCCGAACGGACCGCCGTGAGCGCCGCAGATGGCGCGTTTCTCCTCACCAATCTGGATGCCGGAACGTACCGGGTGCGGATGTCCCTGAGCGGTTTCGCCGACGCCGTGCAGGAGGCAGAACTGCTGGCGCGGCAGACGGTGCGCATCGACGGCAAGCTGGCGTTGGCCGGCGCGACCGAGCAGGTCGTGGTCTCGGCGCAGACCCCCACCATCGAGACGAACAGCGCCACCATCGACAATTCGCGATCGGGAGACGACATCAACAAGCTGGCGCTCAACTTCCGCGCCACGAGCTCGACCAGCCCGATCGTCGTCGCGACCCTCGCGCCCGGAGTGCAGCAGGACCGGGGCGGCGCCATTTCGGTGGCGGGCAACCTGCCCTTCATGACGTCGTTCTCGATCGACGGTATCGCCAGTCACAGCAGCCGGGGCGGCGGTCCGGCCCGCGAGATGTTTCCCTCGGTGGAGTCGATCGAGGAGTTCAAGGTGAGCAGCGCGAACAACAACGCCGAGTTCATGCAGGTGACCGACATCACCACCACCAGCAAGAGCGGCAGCAACCGGCTCCGCGGCACCGCGTTCTGGTTCATCAACGACAGCACGTTCAGCAGCGTCAACCGGTTCGCGCCCAAAGATGCCGCGGGCAAAGCGATCAAACCCAACATCCAGACCAATAGCTTCGGGCTGTCCGGCGGCGGACCGATCGTCAAGAACCGGACCTTCTTCTTCGGCACCTACGAATCGGTCCGCGAGCCCAACGAAGTCACCCTGCAGCACCTCGTGCCACCCGACGCGTTCCGCAGCGGCGATCTCTCCACCTTGACCACGCCGATCCGCAACCCCGCCACCGGCCTGCCCTACGCCAACAACCAGATTCCCGTCCATCCGAGCTCCGCGAAGATTCTGAGCGCGCTGTACGAGCGCCCGAACCAGAGCACCGGGGCCGCGATCAACCGGCCCAACTACATCGTCAACGCGCCGGGCAACTACGACCAGAACGGCTTCGACGTCCGGGTCGATCAGACCGTGTCGGACCGGCAGAAGTTCTTCGCGCGGATGACCTACAAGGACATTGTCAGGGAGAGCTTCGGCAGCAACACGAAGCTTGGGACGTTCACACAGGCCATCGACGTCCGCCAGCTGGCCAGTTCCCACAACATGGTTGTGAACAACAATCTCCTGAACGAGTTCCGGGCCGGTTTCGCCTACAACCAACAGTCGACCAACTATCCGCTGTCCTCGAGCGGGGCGCAGTTGATCAACGACTTCGGGTTCACCGGGCTGCCACCGACGCCGGCGTCGGGCGGCGTGCCGTTCTTCGAGTTCACCGACGGCACGTTCATCGGCACGGGCGGCAACAAGCCGACCAACGTGCTCAGCAAGTCCATCCAGTTCAGCGACAACCTCACCTGGACCAGGGGCAAGCACACCATCAAGGGCGGATTCGACGTGCAGCGGGTCGAGTACCGGGATCAGTCTTCCTTCTTCTCCGGCGACGACTATGGCGCTTACTCCTTCACCGGACAGTTCTCGGGCAACGCGTTCGCCGATTTCCTGCTCGGCCTGCCCGCCAACACCCGGTACGCCCAGAACCCGCCCGATGCGCAACCCTACGCGACGCAGTTCGCCGGGTACGTCCAGGATGACTGGCGCGCATCCTCGAAGCTGACGCTGAATTACGGCCTCCGCTACGACCTGCGGCCCCCCTACCTGGATCGCGGGAACCAGCTTGCCAACTTCGACCGTGACTTCCCCGGCGGCCGCATCATCGTCGCCAACGAGGCCGCCAAGGCGCTCATTCCCCAGTCGGTCAAGAACGCCGTGCCGAACACG
>JANOIR010000188.1:0-3749 GCA_031407765.1 Vicinamibacteraceae bacterium | reverse complement strand
CCGGGGGTCTATGTTGTGGGGCGCGCTCACCGTTTGGGCCGACAGCCGGGGCCGGTTGTGGGTGACGCTGTGGCCGAACTGCGAGCCGAACACGCCGATGTCGTAGCTTCTGCCATAGCCCGCACGAAGGACCGTCTTGTCGTTGAGCTGGTAGGACACGCCCAGGCGAGGCGCCCAGTTGTACGAGTTCTCGACATTGCCCGCAAGGTTGACGTCGCCGACGCCGCCCACGAGGATCTGCCCGGTGCTCAGGTCGAGCCAGCCGCCGTTGCCCGCCCCGTTGACCGTCTGCGGGTTGATGACATCGAGCCGGACGCCGTAGTTCAGCGTCAGCTTGTTGCTCACTTTCCACGTATCCTGCGCGTAGTAGAAATGTCGCCATTGCAGCTCGCGCGCGTCCGTGCTGGGGCTTACGAACCGGCCGAAGTTGGTCACGTCACCGAGCAGGAACGTCGCCAGGCCGAGCCCACCACCAGAGGGTCCGCGCGTGCGGTCGGCGTTGAATGACAGCTCGCCCGAACGGTGGACGTCACTCGGGACGCGCAGGTTGTAGGCACGACGCACGTCGACGCCGAACTTGAAGCTGTGGTTGCCAGCAAGCTTGGTGAGGTTGCCGACCATCTGCCACTGCTTTTCGTTCTGGTCGAGCGGACAGTTGCACTGGTTCACGCCCAGTCCCGAACCGAAGTTCATGTCCGCCTGGTTGCCGTTGACGTAGAAGGCGGGCAGGCCGGACGTGAACGTCTGGTCCAGGTTCAGATTGGGAATACCCGCGTCCTGGGCCGGCGTCGAGCCGAAGTCGAACGGCAGCACGTTCACTTTGTACTGGAAGAAGCCGAAGCGGAAGTCGGCGAGGAGCGTCGGGGAGAACGTGCGATCGACGCCGATGGCGACGCTGTGATTGCGAACCTGCGACACGCCGCCGAGGCTCACGAGCGCGGCGCCGCCCCCCGTTCCGAATGCCGTCGGCCCATTGCGGGCGAACCCGCCGGTGCTGTAGCGACCGAAGATGTTCAGGTTCTCGGACAGCCGGCCGTCGACGCGCCCGTTGATCGAGTTCTCGTCGAAGCTCTCGGAGCCCGACGCCACATAGTTGTCGCGCGTGCCGTTGTCACGGCCCGGCGCATTCGGCGAGGGAATCAGCCCGAGAACGGCGAGCGCCTGCGCAGACAAGCGGCCCTGCGGAATCTGGTTGCCGCTGAACTGCGTACGGGCGGCAGGGGTCGCGCCCGACGCGGGATCGAAGATGTTCACGCCGTACGCGCTGAGGTCGCCGCGCCGCGCGGCCTCGGTCGGCACGGTCAAGAGCCGGGAACCGCCTTGTTTGTCGCGCGTGCCCTGGTAATCGCCGAAGAAGAAGAAGCGGTTGGTCTTGATCGGCCCCCCGAGCGAGGCGCCGAACTGGTGATGGGAGGTCTCGGGAATGAAACGTCCAGTGAGCGGATCCCTCTGAAACTGTGTGAACGGGTTCCGAGCCTGGAACCGGGCTCCACGATAGAACTCGAAGGCGCTGCCGTGCAGCTCGTTGCTTCCAGATTTGGTCCGCACCGACACGACACCGGCCGTCGCCTGCCCGAATTCTGCGTCGTAGTTCTGGGACGTAATCTTCGTCTCGGCCACCGACTCGAGCGTCGAGTTGATCACGATGATCCCGAGGATGGGATCGCGGTTCTCGGTGCCATCGAGCTGGTACGCCGTGCCGCTGAAGTGCTGGCCGTTGACCATGATCTGCGTCGAGCCCTGCGGGTTCTCGCTCGCGGCATGCTGCCAGCCCAGTTGCTGCGTGCCCGGGGTCAGCAGGACGAACTTCGTCAGGTTGCGGTCGAGCACGGGCAACTCGGTCATCTGCCGCGAGTCGAACGTCGTGGACACATCCGCCCGGTCCGTCTTGAGCAGCGGCGATCCACCGGTGACGGTCACTTCCTCGGCGACCGCACCGACCTCGAGCTTGAAGCTGATGGGCGTCTGCGTGTCGACGCTCACCTTGATGCTGCGCACGATCGCCGTCTTGAACCCGGCGAGTTCGGCCTTCACCTCGTAGTCACCCGGCACGAGCCGGTCCTTGGTGTACGAACCTGATTCGTTCGCGACGACGGTGTCGACCGTCTTGCGCTCGAGGCTGGTGATCGTCACCGTGGCCCCCGGCAGCACAGCGCCACTGTTGTCGTTGACCGTGCCGCTGACGCTGCCGTACACGGCCTGCGCCTCAGCGCGCACCGGCCCACACAGACAACCGAGCGCCGCGAGCACGCCGCACACCGCATGCGTCGACCGCGCGCGAGCGTGCATCACCCGCGCAGGCCTGGTACTATCGGTCATGATTTGTCCCCCCCTGGGCACCTTTGAGCGGCCGCTGCTGGTCTCTCTCGCGCGCGCGAAGTCGACCAACGCCGCTCGGAACGGAGCCCCAAGTCTCAAGCGAGACTCAGCGAGAAAATGCCTGAGAGACGTGATGAGTGTGGGACAGGATGGACGAGCCCCCGAGTGCAGTCAATCGATTTTTCAGGGCCTTTCTCATCTATTTCAACGCTAGAGCTTAGTGCATTCTGGCGCTTTGGATTTGATCCAACCAATGGGATCGAGAAGGATGAGACGGAGGGTGCGAATCAGTTGGCACCGCCGGCCCTCGTGCTTCAAGATGCGGCGTTCGTGACCTGTCACTGCCGAGGGCGAGCGAAACAGAACAGCTTGGCGATCGGAGGACTTGATCGTGCCGCACCGCCCCGGTCCGACGTTGCTCGATCACCTCCGTGAGCTTGGCTGCGAGCCGGAGCGTGCGCTACGCACGGCGCTGAAGCGGCCGACCTTCAGCATCGTCGCGATTGCGACCCTCGGGATCGGTATTGGCGCCTCCACCGCGACGTTCAGCATCGCCGATGCGGTGCTCATGCGGCCGTTGCCCGTGCACGAGCAGCGGAAGCTGTCGGTGCTCTGGGGCGTCGATCGAGCCGCCGGCGTGGGGCAGGTGCCAGTCCCGTACCCCGCGTTCAAGGGATTCGTGGACGGCTCGCCGCGGACGCTTTCCGCCGTCGCCGGAGTCGACTATCACGGTGCCGCCATGATGCCCGTGCGCGACGGAGCGGACGGCGTGAACCTGAAGGTCGCGCTGGTCACGGGAAATCTGTTCAGCGTGCTCGGCGTCACGCCCCTGCTTGGCCGCAACATCCAGGCGCAGGACGATAGCATCGCCGCGGCGCCGGTGGTCGCGATCAGTTACGAGCTCTGGCAGCGTCGCTATGGGAGGGATCCGTCGGTGCTGGGCCGCGTGCTCACGGTTCGAGGGCGGCGCGGCACGATCGTCGCGGTCATGCCGCGCGGCTTTGCCGTTCCCGACAAGACAGACGTGTGGGCGACGGCGCGTCCGTTCCGCCCTGTCGCGGAGACCGCCCCCGTAGACTTCTACGTGTACCTGGTCGGACGGCTCGCGCCTGGCGCAACGGTCGAACAGTCCGCGACCGAACTCACGACGTATCTCCGAAGCAACGACGCGCTGCTGCCCAACTTTTTGAGCGGCATGACCGCGTCGGCCAAAGCCCTCGACGACGACCTGCTCGGCGAGGTGCGTCCCGTCATTCGCCTGCTGCTGGTGGCGAGCGCGCTCGTGATGCTCGTCGCGATCGTCAACGTCGGCGCCCTCTTCCTCGCGCTGGGGCTCACCAAACGGCAGGAACTGGCCGTGCGGGTATCGCTGGGTGCGACTCCGCGGCGCGTGCTGCTCGGGGCGTTGAGCGACGCGTCGATCGTTGCGA
>JANOIR010000151.1:0-11340 GCA_031407765.1 Vicinamibacteraceae bacterium | reverse complement strand
GCCACGCCGTCCACCGACGTGGTCTGGTCAGCAAAGATGGGCGCGGATCACGCACCGCGGATCGCATGGCCGCCCGCGCCGCCGCTGAGAGCGGCGGCGCTACGAACAAGGACGCCCTGGCGCGCGCGGCGCACGCGGACGAGTTCGAGCGTGCCGTCCGCGGTGCGTGATCCGCGCCCATCTTTGCTGACCAGACCACGTCGGTGGACGGCGTGGCACCGTTGCCCCGCGGGGCTTGCCAACGTGACGGCAGAGGTCCATGCTGTACGTCCGAAGGGTTCGCGATCAGTGCGGACCGCTTCGACGGCTTGACGGTGCTCCCGCGCCCCCAGCGGCCGGCCGCCAGGCTCGCAGGCTGTGCGGTGGTCCGACATGGACCCCGCCGACGCCAGGGAGCGTGTGCGATGACGCGCGCGAAGGCCGGGCATCAAGCGCCCGCCCTCGAAGTCGTCCGCGAGACGGGGACACACGACGCCGTCTCTGCGGCCGCCCGGGTCCGCGAGCTGGAGCTGCAGGTCTACCGGCTCGAGCAGGCCAACCGGAAGCTCGCGGAGCGCGAAGGCCGGCTCCGCAGCATCTTCGAAGCCGTACCCGACGCGGTGGCGCTGGTCGGCCCCGACGGCACCCTCCTCGATCTGAACCCGGCGGCGCTGCGTCTCGTCGAGCTCGATGCGCTGTCGCAGCTGAACGGGCTGCGCCTCGAAAACCTCGCCGCCGACCCGCAGCGCACCGCCTGCCGGGCTCTCGCGGAGCGTGTCTTCCGCGGCGATGAAGCGATCATCGAGCTGGAGATCCTGGGCCTGAAGGGCCGGCGGCGCTGGGTCGAGGCGCACGCCACACCAGTGCGCGCCGACGACGGCCAGATCTCGGCGCTGGTCTGCGTGACGCGCGACGTGACCGCGCGCCGGGCCGCCGAGCAGGCGCTCCGGGACAGCGAGGCGCGCTGGCGGGGCGTCTTCGCCTCACCGATGCAGGGCATCCTGTTCTGGGACCGCCCTGGGGCGATCCGCGATGCCAACGACGCCTTTCTGCACATGGTCGGCTATACCCGTGACGACCTCAGGGACGGCCGCATCTCCTGGATCGATATGACGCCGCCGGAGGAGCGCTGGCTCGACCAGCGCGCCCTCGACGCCCTGGCCGCGACCGGTGTCTGCGACCCCTACGAGAAGCACTACATCCGCAAGAACGGCACGCGCATCCCCATCCTGATCGGCGGCTCGCTCATCCAGGGCTCGGTCGATAGTGGCATCGCGTTCATCCAGGACATCACCGCCCGGCGGCGGGCCGAGGAGGAGCTTCGCGAGAGCGAAGCGCGCTTCCGCAACATGGCCGAGCACGCGCCGCTGATCCTCTGGGTCGCCGATGCCCAGGGCGCGTGCACCTACGTCAACCAGCAGTGGTTCGAGTTCAGCGGCCAGGCAGCCGAGGACGCCCTGGGGCGCGGCATCTTCGCAGCGGTGCATCCCGACGACGCGGCCGAGAGCGAGCGGCTGTTCGTCGAGGCGACCGCGCGGCACGAGAGCTGGCGCCATGAATGTCGCGTCCGGCGGCGCGACGGCGTCTATCGGCAGATGTTCGCCACGGCGTCGCCCCGCGTCGAGCCGAACGGCGCGTTCGTGGGGTACGTCGGTCTCCTGCTCGACATCCAGGATCGCAAGGACGCGGAGGAGGCGCGGCAGCGGCTGGAGGCGCCGCTGCGCCAGGCGCAGAAGATGGAGGCCCTCGGCACTCTCGCCGGCGGCGTCGCCCACGACTTCAACAACATCCTCGGCACGATCATCGGCAACGTCGCACTGGCGCGGGAGGATCTCGTGGCTCAGCATCCGGCGCAAGAGAGCTTGGCGGAAGTGGAGAAGGCGAGCGGGCGGGCCCGCGAGCTCGTGCAGCAGATCCTCACCTTCGGTCGACGGCAGCCGGACGAGCGGCGGGTCACCGGGTTGCGCGAGATCGTCGAGGAATCGGTGCGGCTGCTCCGCGCCACGATGCCCAAGGGGATCGAGCTCGTCACCGGGTTCGCGCGCGACGTGCCCAACGTCCTCGCCGATCGCTCACGCATCCATCAGGTGGTGATGAACCTGTGCACCAACGCCTGGCAGGCGATTCCCGGCGGCGTCGGGCGCATCACCGTGTCGCTGGCGCCGGTCCACATCAGCGAGTCGCCGGGACTGGCCGGACTGCGCTCCGGCCTCTATGCGTGCCTGACCGTCGCCGACACCGGCAGCGGCATCGACGCCGCGATCGTCGACCGCATCTTCGATCCGTTCTTCACGACCAAGGCGCCGGGAGAGGGTACCGGCCTCGGCCTCTCGGTCGTCGACGGGATCATGAAGAGTCACGACGGCGCCATCGCCGTCGAGACGACGCCGGGGCCGGGTGCGATCTTCCGCGCGTACTTTCCGGGAGTCGAGGCGGACGTCTTGCCGCGGGCGACCGAGCCGCTGCCGGCGCCCGAGGGTCGCGGGCAGCGCGTGCTCTACCTGGACGACGAGGCGTCGCTGGTCAACCTCACGACGCGGCTGCTGGCGCGATCCGGCTACGAAGTCGAGGGCTTCACGCGCCCGGCCGACGCGATCGCGGCGTTCAGCGCCGACCCGGGACGCTTCGACGTCGTCGTCTCGGACATGAACATGCCGACCGCGACCGGCTTGTCGGTGGCCGCCGAGATCCTGCGCCAACGTCCCGACGTACCGGTGGCGCTGATCTCCGGCTTCGTGACCGACGAGCTCGCCGCGCGCGCCGATGCCCTCGGCGTCCGCGCCGTCGTCTACAAGCCGAACCTGGCCCGCGACCTGGCACCGCTCATCGGCCGGCTCCTGGCTTGAGCGCCGTCGCATTCGCGGAACTTCCAACCACCAAGGTCCAACGACCAAGGCACTCCCAACCTCCAACTCCCAAAGGGCCGGTAGCGTTCCGGCAGGGTTGGAAGTTGGGCGTTGGGAGTGCCTTGGCAGTTGGAAGTTGGCCGTTGGGAGTTACGATCGCGCTGCGCAGTTCACAGCGCGATCGTCTGTCCGTCCTCGGCGACCTCGACGTCGAGATCGGCGAGGTGCGCGAGCATCGACGCGCCGAGGTGCGTGAGCACGGTGCGGCGGGCGCGCAGGTCGGCGAGCGCGGGCCGTAGCTCGCGGTAGGTGAGGTGCGCCGGCACCGGTGTGTCGAACGCCGTGCACTCGCAGATGAAGAGATCGGCGTCGCGCGCGAGCTCGCCGAGCGCCGGCGTCCACGCGGTGTCGCCGGAGAACGCGACGACGCGGCCACCGATGCTGACCCGCAGGCCGTAGGCGGTCGAGCCGCTCGGATGCACCACCGGGATCGGCAGCACGCCGAGCGGACCGACCGCGAGCGACTCGCGATCCTTGAACTCGATGAAGCGGAGCAGCAGGCTCTCGACCTTGGCCGGCGCGCCGGGATAGAGGCAGCCGAGGGTGTCCATCACCCGCAGGCGCGTGCCGGCCGGGCCGACGATCGTGAGCAGCTTGGTGCGCGGCGCGTTGTAGCAGGCGTCCAGCAGCAGGAACGGGATCCCGCCGAAGTGATCGCCGTGCAGGTGGCTGACGAGGATGGCATCGATTGCGGCGATGTCCATCTGCAGGTGGCGCATCACCGCGATCGTCGTGGCGCCGCAGTCGATCAGCGCCTGGTAGCCGTCCGCCGCGACGTGAAACGCGGTGTGCAGGCGGCCGCCGTTGCAGAAGGCGTCACCCGTGCCGAGGAAGAGGACCGAGGCGCCAGCCATGATGTCGGGTTCGTGAACGCCGCGCTACGCCTTGGCCTTCGGGTAGACCCGCTGGCCCTTGTAGTCGCCCAGCCCGCAGAACCCCGCCGTCTTGAACCCCTTCGACTCGAGCAGGGTCAGCGCCCGCGAGGCGCGGCCGC
The DNA here is from genome assembly GCA_031407765.1 of Vicinamibacteraceae bacterium. Taxonomy (GTDB): domain Bacteria; phylum Acidobacteriota; class Vicinamibacteria; order Vicinamibacterales; family Vicinamibacteraceae; genus JBDSLU01. The sequence continues at coordinate 7,461 of JANOIR010000151.1, read as the reverse complement.
CTCCGCGGCAGGCGGTGAGGATGACCTTGTCCTTTGGCAGCTCGCCCAAGCGGGCCTCGAGCTGCCCGAGCGGAATGTGGATCGCGCCCTTCACGGTGCCGGTCTCGACGAGCTCCGAGTCTTCGCGCACGTCGAGCACGACGACGTCGCCCTTGGCGAGCATGGCGTCGATGTCGTCGGGCTTCACCCGTTTCGACTCGTCGGGGGCCGGACGCGGCGCCGCTGGCGCGGCGGTGGGCGGCATCGGCGCGGGCGTGGCAGGCGCCGCGGGCGACTGGATGCCCGCGGAGGCCGTGGTGGCGAGGGCAGCGGCAGCGAACAGAACAGCAGGCGTCAGAGCACGTCGGGTCATGGGTCAGGCCTCCGGTGGCGGCATTCTATCCGCAGCCGGGCCGATACGTTCGTCGGCCGTCGAAGTGTCCGCCGCCGGGCACTCCGGTCCCGCAATCGCCCGGGTCGACGAGCCCGGCGGCGCCTGGTAACGGCCTCCGCGCGGCGAATCCGCGCCGAGACCGTGAGCACGAGTCTTGCCTTGACCGGCAGGCATGCCCGCGCACGCGATTCTCCTGGCCCTCCGCTCGCTCCGCGCCGCCCCGGTCTTCACGGCGACGGCGCTCGTCACGCTGGCGCTGGGAATCGGTGTGAACACGGCGATGTTCTCGGTCCTGAGCGCCACCCTGCTGCGGGCGCTGCCGTATCCGGACTCCGGACAGCTGGTGCGCGTCTATCGCACCACCGCGCGGTCCCAGGCGCTGCCGCACTCGCCGGCCAACTTCCTCGACCATCAGGATCAGAACACGGTATTCGCCGGCCTGGCCGCCGCGTCGTGGCCGGCATTCGGGCTGGCGGAGGCGGGCCATCCGGCCGAGCGCGTGGCGGGGATGGCCGTCACCGGCGACTTCTTTGCGGTGCTCGGTATCCAGCCAGCGCTCGGTCGCGCGCTCACCCGCACGGATGATCAGCCGGGGCACGACAACGTCGTCGTCTTGAGCGACACTCTTTGGCGGCGGCGCTTCGCCGCGGATCCCGCCATCATCGGTCGTGACCTGCGGATCGACGGCGAGCGCGTCACCGTCGTCGGCGTGATGCCGGCCAGCTTCGAGGATCGGCAGCTCTGGGGCACGGTCGAGGCGTGGCGTCCGATGGCCTTCGACGCCGAGACGCGGCAGAACCGGGGCGGCAACTTCCTCGCCATCGTCGGACGACTCAAACCGGGTACTTCGGTCGCCGCGGCGCAGGCGGGCATGGGCGCCATCGCGGCGCGGCTCGCGCGCGACTTTCCCGGACCGAACGCCGAGAGCGGCGTCAGCGTCTTGCCGCTGGCGGCGACCGGGGCCGATCCGACGGTTCGCCTGCTGTCCTGGTTCACGATGGGGCTGGCGGCCTGCGTGCTGCTGATCGCGTGCGCCAACCTGGCCAACCTGCAGCTGGCGCGCAACGTCGGCCGGGCTCGCGACTTCGCGCTCCACGCCGCGCTCGGGGCGTCGCGGCTCCGCGTGATGCGCCAGTCGCTGGTCGAGAGCGTGCTGCTCGGGCTCGCCGGCGGTGGCCTTGGTCTGCTGGTCGCCGCCTGGACGACCGATGCCCTTGCATCACGCGTCGAGATCGCCGGGCAGCTGGGCCTGGCGATGCCGATCGACCGCGTTGTGCTCGCCTTCACCGCGGGCGCGTCGGTGCTCACCGGCGTCCTGTTCGGTCTGCTGCCGGCCTGGCTGGCATCGCGCGGCGACGTCAACGACACGCTGAAGCAGGGCGGCCGTGGCTCGACGTCCCGGGCCCATCATCGGCTGCGGCACGGCCTCATCGTCGCCGAGGTGGCCCTGGCGCTCGTCCTGTTGTCGGCCGCCGGCTTCTTCATCCGCGGCATCGATCGGTTCGCCGTGCGCGACCACGGCTGGCGCACGGAGCAGCTGCTGACCGGCTCGATGACGCTGTCGGCGACCTACGAGACGAACGACTCCCGGCGCGCCTTCCACGAGCGGCTGCAGACCCGCCTCGCCGCGCTGCCCGGCGTCGAGCGCGTCGCGCTGTCCGGAAACCTGCCCTTCAACGGCTTCGCCGCCGGCCAGCGGTTCATCATCGAAGGTCGACCGGTGCCGCGCATCGGCACTGAGCCCCCCCGCGACGTCAACTTCGTCAGCCCGGAGTACTTCGACACGCTCGGGATCGGCCTGGTCGAGGGGCGTGCCTTCGAGGCCGCCGACCTCACCCGCGAGCCGATCCCGACGATCATCAACGAGACCATGGCCCGCCAGTTCTGGCCCGGCGAGAGCCCGATCGGCAAGCGCATCGCCCACCCGCTGGTGATGGAGTGGCAGGAAATCGTCGGTGTCGTTCGGGACGTCAGCTTCGCCACCAACCTGAGCGCGCCGACCACGCGCTTCCAGGCCTACCGGCTGTTGGCCCGCGAGCCGAACCGCTCCTTCGCGGTGACGATTCGATCGACGCTGCCACCCGAGACGATGACAGCCGCTGTTCAGCGTGCGGTGGCGGCGATCGATCCCGATCAGCCGGTGCAGGAAATCCAGTCGGCGACGCACGTGATCAGCCGCGGCCTGGCCAACTTCGCGCTCGTCGGCTGGCTGCTCGCGGGCTTCGCCCTGCTGGGGCTGTTGCTCGCCGCGATCGGGATCTACGGCGTCATCGCCGGGTTCGTCGGGCAGCGCATCAACGAGATCGGGATTCGCCTCGCGCTGGGGGCCCAGGCCCGTGACGTGCTGCGTCTCGTCCTGGGCCAGGGCCTGCGCCTGGCGCTCGCCGGCGTCGCCATCGGCCTCGTCGGCACTTACGCCGTCGCCCGCGCCCTGGCGGCCATTGCCCCCTCGCTGCCGGCGCCCGAGGTGGCCACGGCGCTGGTGGTGACGGGCGTGCTCATCGGCTTCGCGCTGGTCGCCTGCTGGCTCCCGGCGCGCCAGGCGGTGCGTGTCGATCCCAACGTGGCGCTCCGGGCGGACTGAGCGTCGCGTGTTCCCTTGCACGAGGTGCCCCGATGACTTCGATCCGACTGGCGATGCGCTCGCTCCGCGCCGCCCCGGTCTTCACCGTGACGGCGCTCGCCACGCTCGCGATCTGCCTCGGCGCGACGCTGACGATCTTCGCGCTCGTCGACGCCGTGCTGCTCCGCCCTCTGCCGTACCCCGAGGCGGACCGGCTGGTCACGATGTACCACGCCTACCCCAAGCTGTCGCTGCCGGCCGACGGCGCGTCGCTGACGAGCTACTACGAGCGCCGGGGCCGCATCCCAGCATTCGCCTCGATCGCCGCGATCGATCAGACGGCGTCGCTCATCGGCGAAACCGGCGCCACGTCCCGTGAGCCGCTCGGGCGCGTCACGCCCGAGTTCTTCGCCACGCTCGGCGTCGCCCCGATCCTCGGGCGCGCGTTCACCGAGGCGGAGCTGACCTATCAGACCGATCACGTCACGATGCTCTCGTACGAGTACTGGCAGCGGCAGTACGGCGGCGATCCGCAGGTGCTGGCGCGCGCCGTGCGCGTGGACGGCATCGCGCGCCGCATCGTCGGCGTGCTCCCGCCTGGCTTCCGCTTCCTGTCGTTCGAGGCGCCGGTGTACATGCCGCTCTCGTCCGAGGAGGGCGAGCGCAACGTCAACGCGCGCCACAGCGCCCACAAGACGCTCATCGGCCGCCTGCGGCCCGGTGCGACCCTCGCCGAAGCGCAGGCGCAGGTCGACGCCGACGATCGCGCCCGCGCGCCCGAGTTCCCGCAGGCGACGATCGTCGCCGAGTCCGGGTTCCACAGTGTCGTCGCGCCGCTGCACGCGCAGCACGTCGAGGCCATCCGGACCCCGCTGCTCCTGCTGCAGGCGGGCGCGCTCGTGCTGCTCGCGATCGGCGGCGTGAACCTCGTGAACCTGTGGCTCGTGCGCGCCACCGGCCGGACCCGCGAGCGGGCCATCCGCCAGGCGCTCGGCGCCGGCCGGCGCCGTCTGGCGATCGAGGTTGCGATCGAGACGCTGCTCGTGGCGACAGCCGGCGCGTGCCTCGGCCTCGTGGCCGCCGATTTCGGCGTGCGCGCACTGCAGCTCCTCGGCGCCGATCGCCTGCCGCTCGGGGCCCGGGTCGCGCTCGACGCGCGGGTGGTTGCCGCAGCGCTGGCGTCAGCGATCGTCGTCGGCAGCGCCGTCGCCCTTCCCGTGGTGCTGTTCACGCGGCGCGGCGGCCTCGCCGCGACGCTGCAGGCCGAGTCGCGAAGCGTCAGCGGCGATCGCGGGGCCGAGCGGCTGCGTCAGGGCTTCATCGTCGCGCAGATCGCGCTGTCCTTCGTGCTGCTCGCGGCGGCGTCGCTGCTCGGCGTCAGCCTGCAGCGCGCGGTCGCCGTGTCACCGGGCTTCCGCACCGCGGGCGTGACCGCGGCGCAGTTCACGCTGCCGTGGAGTGGGTACCACGATGGCCCATCGTTCACGCGCTTCTTCGACCGCCTGGAGGCGGAGGCGGCCGGGCTGCCCGGTGTCTCGGCCGCCGGTGTCGCGTCGATGCTGCCGGTGACCGGCGGCACCGACACGCAGGCGGTCAGCATCGAAGGGCGTACCGCGCCGCCGGGGACGCCGGTGGCGACGCCGCTGCAGGTCGGTATCGGCGGCGACTACTTCCGTGCGCTCGGCGTGCCGCTCGTCGCCGGCCGCTATCTCGACGCCTCGGACGTCCGCCGGGGCGAGAAGTGCGCCTGCGTCGTCGATCAGGATTTCGCGCGGCGCGAGTGGCGTGACGGTCAGGCCGTCGGCGGCCGCATCCATCGCGGTGCCGCGCCCGGCCCCGACGTCCAGGTCTGCACCGTCGTCGGGGTCGTCGCGCCGGTGAAGTTCGGCTCGCTCACCGACGCGGCCACGCCCGGCGTGATCTACTACCCGTGGGCGCAGACCATGGCCCGCACGTACTTCCTGATCGTGCGCAGCGCGGCGAGCGCCGAGGGGCTGGCGCCGTCGCTCGAGCGGCTGGTGCGGACGATCGATCCGGAGCTGCCGCTGACCGACATCCGCAGCATGGACGCGCGCGTCGCCGACAGCCTGCAGCCGCGGCGCACGCCGGCGCTCATCGCCGGGCTGTTCGCCCTCGCGGCGCTGCTGCTGGCGGCGATCGGGCTCTACGGCGTCATGGCCTACGCGGTGGCGGCGCGCACCAACGAGTTCGGCGTCCGCATGGCCCTCGGCGCGATGCGCGGCGACGTCCTCCGGCTCGTGCTCGGACAAGGCTGGCGCCTGGTCGCCTGCGGTGTGGCGCTGGGCGTGGCCGGCACCGTCTGGGCGTCCTCGGTCCTGTCGCGTGTGCTCTTCGAGATCAGCCCGACCAGTCCCGTGGCGCTGGGCCTGGTAGCCTTCGGGCTCGCGGGGGTCGCGACGATCGCCTGCGTCGTCCCCGCGGTGCGAGCCGCGCGCGTGAGCCCGCTCGTCGCCCTTCGGAAGTAGGAACCGCGATGCGATCGACCGTTGCCTACGCCCTCCGCTCTCTCGCCAAGGCGCCCGGCTTCACTGCCATCGCGATTGTCACGCTGACGCTGGGCATCGGCCTGAACACCTCGATGTTCAGCCTGGCCAACGCGCTCATGCTGCGGCCGCTGCCGTTTCCCCAGCCGGGGCAGCTGGTGCGGCTGTACCGGGCCACGCCGCAGAACCCCCGCGGCGGGCTCGCGCCGGCCGACTTCCTCGCGCTCAGGCGGGCCGGCGCCGGTTTCGGCGCGTTTGCCGGATACTCCGGCGCGACCGCCACGGTGTCCGAGCCTGGCCGACCGGCGGAGACGCTGAGCCTGCTTCGCGTCTCCGCTGACTTCCTCGACGTGCTCGACGTCCGCGCGGTGCTCGGCCGCGGCTTCCGCGCCGACGAAGAGACCGCGGGCCGCCATCGCGTCGTCATCCTCAGTCACGCTCTTTGGCAGTCCCGGTTCGGGGGCGCGGCCGACATCATCGGCCGGACGATTCGTCTCGACGCCGAACCCCACGAGATCGTCGGCGTCCTGCCGCCGTGGGCCACCGAGCGCCGAACGCCCTTCTCGAATGTCGGTCTCCTGCGGCCCCTGGGGCTCGCGGGTGCCGAACCAACCCCTGGCGGTACGCTGCGGTTGAACGTCGTCGGCCGGCGCGGCCCGGGTGTCTCGGCCGGGCAGGGAGACGCCGTCGTCGCCGCCTTCGGCGCCGGTCTCTCGAAGGAGGGTGCCGCCGGCCAGGATCAGGTGACCTGGCGGACGGAAGACCTGTTGCACTCGAGCCTGGACTCCTCCGGTCGAGGGCTGGTCTTGATGCTGTTCGGACTCTCTGGCTGTGTGCTGCTCATCGCCTGCTCGAACCTGGCCAACTTCCTGCTCGCGCGGACCCTGGCCCGCAGCCGCGAGTTCGCACTGCGGGCGGCCCTCGGTGCCTCGCGGCTGCAGGTGTTCACGCCGCTCGCCTTCGAGTCGCTCCTGCTGGCGAGCGCGGGGGGCCTGGGCGCGTTGCTCGTCGCGTCGTGGACCTCCGACTGGCTGCGGACCCGGACCTCGTTCGACCTGGCCCTCGACTGGCGGGTGCTGGGCTTCGCGCTGGCGGCGTCACTGGCGACCACGCTGGTGTTTGGCGTTGCCCCCGCGCTCTTCACCACGCGCGTCGACGTCAACGACGCGCTGAAGAGCGGCGCTCGCGGCGCCACAGCCGGGCGTGGCCACCGGCGTCTGCGGCACCTGCTGATCGTCGGGCAGTTCGCGATGGCGATGATGCTCTTGTCGGGCGCGGGGTTCTTCCTGCGCGGTGCCGACAACTTGCTGCGCCAGCCGTACGGCTGGCGGTACGACGGCGTGATCCAGGGAAGCCTGGCGCTTCCGGCCGGAGCGTCCGCCGACAGCGTGCGCACCGAGACCTTTCATCGCCAGACGATCGCACGGTTGAAGGCGCTGCCGGGTGTCGACGCCGTGAGCCTGAGCTACGCTGTCCCGTACTTCGGACTGCCCGGCCCGCGGACGTACATCGTGGACGGTCGCGAGCCGCCGGCGAAGGGCCAGGAGCCGTCGGCCCGCATCAACGGCGTGACCGCGGAGTATTTCCGTGTGACGGGCACGCGCCTCCTGCGCGGCCGCGCCTTCACCGACGCCGACACGGCGACCTCGCCGAAGGTCGCGATCATCAGTGACGGCCTGGCCCGCGCGCTCTTCGTGAACGGCGATCCGATCGGACGCCGGATCGCCCAGAGCGGCCCGGGAGCGCCCGCCTGGGCTGAAATCATCGGTGTCGCCAGCGACGTGGGCTCGCTGGATCTGGCCGCGGTGCCGACTCGATTCCAGCTCTACCAGCCGCTCGCCCAGGAGCCGAGGTCGACCGTGGCCATCGCCGTGCGTGTGGCCGTCGTCGCTCCCGCCAGCCTGCTCGACCCCATCCGCACCGCGATCGCGGCGCTCGAACCCGACCTGGCCTTTCGCGACCTGACACCGGTCAGAGCCACCTTCGATCGCACGCTCTCAGACTTGCGCATGATCAACACC
>JANOIR010000125.1:0-2248 GCA_031407765.1 Vicinamibacteraceae bacterium | reverse complement strand
GTCGCGAAACAGGTCGTAGCAGCCGCGGAACTCGCGCCCCATGCCGATCGGCCAGCTCGCGGGCGTGACCTCGAGCTGGAGATCCTTCTCGACCTCGTCGAGCAGCTCGAATGGATCGCGGCCCACGCGGTCCATCTTGTTGATGAACGTCACGATCGGCACGTTGCGTAGCCGGCACACCTCGAACAGCTTGCGCGTCTGCGTCTCGATGCCCTTGGCGGCGTCGATCACCATCACCACGCTGTCGACGGCGAGCAGCGTGCGCAGCGTGTCCTCGGAGAAGTCCTTGTGGCCGGGCGTGTCGAGCAGGGTGACCTTGCAGTCGTAGAGCTCGAACTCGAGTGCCGCCGAGGTGATCGAGATGCCGCGCTCGCGCTCGACGTCCATCCAGTCCGAGACGACCGCGCGCTGCGCCTTGCGGCCGCGGACGGCGCCGGCCAGCTCGATGGCGCCGGCGTAGAGCAGCGTCTTCTCGGTCAGCGTGGTCTTGCCGGCGTCGGGGTGGGAAATGATGGCGAAGGTGCGGCGGCGCGCCACTTCCTGGCGGAGGGCGTCGGTCGAAGCAGACGGATCGAGCGTCACGGACATGCGCCGACGATCTTACCAGCCTGCCCGCGAGGGGCTCCCGCGCGCCGCGCTTGACACGCGCCCGCCCGGCCGGATACAGTTGCTACTGACAATGAAACGTGCGGCCGCCACCGACACCGACCTCGCCCAGGACGCCGCCGCGCTCCATGCCGCCGTGTCCGACCTGGTCCGCGTCTACCAGTTCCGCGACCGCGACCGCATCTGCTGCCACGACATCTCGGTCACCCAGTGTTACGCCCTCGAGTCGGTGGCCGAGCACGGGCCCCTTCGACTCGGCGCGCTGGCCGAGCGCATGTGCCTCGACAAGAGCACCACCAGCCGCGTCGTCGCCACGCTCGTGCGCAAGGGCTACCTGTCGCAGGGACCGGATCCGGCCGACGCGCGCGCCAGTGCGATCGACGCGACCCGGAGCGGCCGCCAGCTCTACGCGAAGATCACGCGCGGCCTGATCGCGCAGCAGCACGAGGTCCTGCAGGATCTCGACCCGGCCGTCCGCGACGGCGTGGTCGAGGTGATCCGGCGGCTGGCGGCGGCGGCCGAGAAGCGATTCATGTCGGGCGTCAGCGTGGGCACGTCCTGCGGCCCCTCGTCCGACCCGTCCTGCTGCGCACCCGAAGACCACTGACGACCACCCATCGGCCGGGCGCGTGCTCGGCTTTTCTCAGCCCTGATAGTTGCTACTGACAATCACAATCGACTAGGAGATGACGATGACCACGACGAGCCAGACGGAGAACCTGAGCGGAACCGACGTGACCGCGGCGGTGCGCGAGAAGTACGGCGAGGCGGCGCGACGCGTGCTGACGGGCACGGGGACAGCCTCGTGCGGCACGTCGCCGTCCGCCGACAGCAGTGGCTGCGGGTGCGGCTGCGATCCCGTGTCCACGGATCTCTACGACGCCGCCCAGATCGGCGACGTGCCGGCCGACGCTATCGGCGCCTCGCTCGGCTGCGGGAACCCCACCGCGCTGGCCGAGTTGAAAGCCGGCGAGGTCGTGCTCGATCTCGGCAGCGGCGGCGGCATCGACGTGCTGCTGTCGGCGCGCCGCGTCGGTCCGACCGGCAAAGCGTACGGCCTCGACACCACCGACGACATGCTGGCGCTCGCCGAGCAGAACCGGCAGAAGAGCGGCCTGACCAACGTCGAGTTCCTCCGCGGCGACATCGAGCGGATCCCGCTGCCCGACGCCTCGGTCGACGTGATCATCTCGAACTGCGTGATCAACCTCTCCGGCGACAAGGATCGCGTGCTCGCCGAGGCGTTCCGCGTCCTCAAGCCGGGCGGCCGCTTTGCGGTGAGCGACGTCGTCGTCCGCGGCGAGCTGCCCGCGCAGATCCGCCGGTCGATGGAGCAGTGGGTTGGCTGTGTCGCCGGCGCGCTATCGGAGAGCGACTATCGCGGCAAGCTCACCGCGGCCGGCTTCATCGGCGTCGATGTCGAGGTGACGCGTGAGTACAGCTTCGACGATGCCCGCACCTTCTTGAGCAGCGAAGGCCTCGACGCGGACCGGTTGGCGCGCGAGATCGACGGCCGTGTCGTCAGCGCGTTCGTGCGCGCCGCCAAGCCAGCGAAGCCGGCCGAGAAGGCCGAGGCCTGCTGCGGACCGACCTGCTGCAGTTGACGGCCGCCCGGTGGTCCGGCGCGTCGAGGCGTGACGCC
>JANOIR010000103.1:0-9575 GCA_031407765.1 Vicinamibacteraceae bacterium | reverse complement strand
GCTCGTCGGTCGAATATTCCCGATATTCTCCCTCCTCGCGCCTGGATCGCCGGGCGCCTCGCCCGTCTCGGTGCCCCGCGGCTCTTTCACCACGGGCTGCTAGACGAGCGCCGTCTTGCCGGGGACGGCCACCTCGAGCGGCGGCAGGCCCTTCATCTCCATGTGTGGCGGGGTCAGGTCGAGCTTCGAGGCGTTCATCACCCAGTCCCAGCTCAGCGCGCGGCCGGTGTAGGCGCTCATGCGGCCCATGATCCCGGTCAGCGTGCTCTCCGCCACCTGCCGCCCTTCATTGAGCGGCTTGCCTGCACGAATGCTGGCAATCAGGTCGATGTGCTCCTGCACGTAGGGGTTCGGCGACGCCTGCTTGCTCGCGTACGCTTTCGCGCCCTTGATGTACCCGTCCGTGCCGTCGGTGTAGGAGTAGCCCTTCGTCCCTACCACGCGCTCGGAAACGTTCTCCGCCGCGCCGTTGGTCTGCCGGCAGAAGCTGAGGACTCGCGCGCCGTTCGGGTACTCGTACTCGACCGCGAAGTGGTCGAAGACGTTGCCGAACATGGGCTCGGTGCGCGCCGCGCGACCGCCCATGCCGACGCACTTGACCGGGTGCGCGCCGAGCGCCCAGTTCATGACGTCGAGGTTGTGGACGTGCTGCTCGACGATGTGGTCGCCCGACGCCCACGTCGTGAACAGCCAGTTCCGGACCTGCCACTCCATGTCCGACCAGTGCTTGGCTCTGCGGTTCGTCCAGTTGTCCGCGGCCCGGTCGAGCCAGAGAGCGCCCATGTTCCAGTAGGCCTGGCCGGAGACGATCTCACCGATGTCACCGGAGCGGATGCGGTTCATGATCTCGACGTAGTGGGCCTGGTGCCGCCGCTGGGTGCCGGCCACGATCGCCCGGCCCTTCTTCTCGGCGAGCTCGGAGGTCGCGATCACGGAGCGTACCCCTGCCGGGTCCACCGCCACCGGCTTCTCGGTGAAGACGTGCTTGCCGGCCTCGATCGCCGCGGCGAGGTGGGAGGGGCGGAAGAAAGGTGGCGTGGCCAGGATCACGAGGTCACAGTCCGTGGCGAGGACCTTCTTGAAGGCGTCGAACCCGCTGAACGAGGTCTCGGGTGTCGCGGTCACCCGGTCGGCCGGCAGCTGCTTCCCGAGCTCGCCTTTCGCCCACGCGACCTGGTCGGGGAACAAGTCGCCGAGGGCCGTGATCACGATGTCCGGCGACGCATGGGCGCAATCGACGGCGGCGCCGGTGCCCCGGCCGCCGCAGCCGATGAGACCGACGCGGATCCGCTCCGACGCGTACGCGGCGAAGGCGCCGCCGGTGGTGTGGAACGCCGCGGCCAGCGAGGTTGCCTTGAGGACGTCCCGGCGGGTCAGGCCCGTCACGTCGGTTCTTGTCTCGTCATTCATGGGCTACTCCTTCTCGCGGTCGTCGAACGACCCGGTGTCGAATCACGGCGCGGCCAGTCGCGGCCGCGGGCGAAGAGGCCCCGCAGGATGCTGTCGGGCCGGCGAAAGCAGTATTCGGTGTCGTAGAAATAGCAGGCGAGAGAGAGGGGACGCTGTGCGTTAATGCACACCGCACGGAGTGCATCGTCCCCTTGAACCCGATGTGCAGGAAGGTGAGCGCCGGCTACACACGGCATTCCCCGCGTGCAATTCAGCTTGGAACGGCGCGCGCCTCGCGATCGGAGACAGTGATAACCTGATCTGCAACTGCTCGTAGACGGACCGTGTACCGAACTGCTGCGAATGAGCAATTTTCTCGGAGGATCGGACATGGTCAGCATTCCACGCGTCGCGGCACTCGTACCGTTCCTGGTCGCCTTTCACATCGTGCCAATCTCCAACCTGTGGGCTCAGGTGCCCGGCACCGCCGGACACGACCACTTGGGCGAAGTGGCCTGCGTGGACGTGCCGCCGGGCGAGAAGCGACCGGAGTTCGGCTGCTTCAACGTCGGCACGGTCACCGGACTCCATTTCAGCAACCCATCCGTCTACTGGCATCTGCGCGCGTTTCCGACCAGGAAGGCGGCGGACGCGGCGAAGAGTGCGAGCGGAATCGTGGTGGAGGAAGACGGGCGAGCGTGGCTCTCCGAATTCGGGGCCCAAAACAATGCGCCGCGTGGCGGTGAATCCATAGCCGTCGTCGGGCCTTTGCAGCTTCCCGCAGCACAAAGCTATGCTGCCGTGCTCTCCTACGCTGTCATGCGGCCCGGAGACAGTTCCAGAGTGCATACACACCCGGGCCCCGAAGCCTGGTACGTGCTGGCAGGAGAGCAGTGTCTGGAGACGCCGGCCGGCGCCACCAGGGGCCGCGTCGGAGGAACCATGACGGTGCCATCGAATGTTCCAATGGAACTGAACGTCACTGGCAAGACGCTCCGGCGTGCGTTCGCCCTGGTCATCCATGATGCGGCGCAGCCGAGGGGCATACCCTCTGACTGGAAGCCGTCCGGCGCCTGCAGCAAGTGATCGCCGGCTTGCTCTCGGCGGTATCCTTGCTCCCCCCAGGGGTGCAGCCGTGACAGCTCGCTCGATCGCCCGATCGATGTGCCTCGTGTTCGTTCTTCGTGAAGAAGACGCTGGCTGGAAACCGGTGACGGGCAACTGCGACAGCATCGGCCCACCGACCAGGAACTGACGTACGTGCGATTCCGGCGCTAGCGAGGCCGTGAGGTTGGGCGCCGAGGCGGGGGGCGCCAGCCGCCTGAGGTCGTCGAGTTGTCATGAAGCCCATCTAGAATTTGGGGGCCCCCATGACTACGAACCTTCAGTCGCCCGACGTCTTGGCGCATCTTCTTGGCGACCTTCAGCGTCGCGCTCGGACGCTGCATGGCGATGTGACCGACCGGTTCACCAGAGCGAAGATCCGAGCGCTCGCGGTCCAGATACGCCACATCTCGGCGACGTTCACCGGAACACCGGGCGTTCTGGCCCAGATCATTGCATCTGAACTGACCGAGGCCGTGCTAGTCGTTCTGCAGCAACTGGAAGGCGACGCCCAACGTCGGCTTCACGGTGCGCGGTAGGAGGCAATGGCGACGATCAGGCGATTCTTGCGGTCGGGCGTGCGTTCGTAGCGCAGCCGGGACGAAGCCCTCCGGACCAGCAGCAGGCCGAGGCCGCCAAGGGGGGCCTCCTCGATGGACGTCGGAAGGGGAGGCATTGCCCGTTCGAGCGGATCGAAGGGTGGCCCGTCATCGTCGAAAGTCAGCACGATCGCATCGCCGTTTGGCTCTTCCGCGAGGGAGACGTCGAGCGCGTGCGCGCCGCCATGTCGAATCACGTTGGAGACGATTTCTTCGAACACCAGCTCGGCGTTGTGCAGCGCCCGGCCCCGGGCGCCGCAGACATCGAGCGCCGCCCTGAACTCCACGGCGGCCCGCTCGAAGCCTGCGCTGGTGGCGCCGAAGCGAAGGGTGTGGTGAGGCATGGCCGCCTCGACGGGACCGGCTCGCTCAGGCGAGGGCGCTTTGCGCCTCTGCCTCATCGGAACAAATGGGGATGATCTCGCTCAGCGAGACGTGGTCGAAGACCTCGCGAACCTGCATTTGCGGCGCGATGAGGAGCAGGCGCGCATTCTTTCGACTGAGGCTTCGGGCCACGGAGATGAACATCCGTACTCCCAGGGAGCCGATGAATTCCACCTGCGACAAATCGACGAAAGCATGGCGTCCGCTCGATACGACAGCGGCGATGAAGGGGGTTTCGACGCGACCGACGCCGGGTGTGTCCAGGCGGCCCGTGAACGCCACCCTCACCCGGTCGTCACCGAGCTGCCTGACTTCCATCTCCACAAGACCTCCCGGGCAGCAGCCTGCACCTTTGCCGTCGGCCTGGAGCGGCCTGGGCAGCGCAACAGTATGCCGAGGATATTACGTGAATGTTACGACCAGCAGCGAGAAGTCGTCGTCGAGGGGCCCCGGCCGCGCCGCTGCCTTGATCGCCTTGTACAGTCGCTGCGATTCGGTCACGGGCGCAGCACCGTGGTCGCCAGGCTGGTCCAGCAGTGGAGTGAAATCCTTCAGCCGCCACTGCTGCTGACTCCTCGTGACGATCTCGAACACGCCGTCGCTGAACAGATACAGCGAACTGCCTGTCGGGACGACGGTCTGCTCGACGCGGAAGCGCGCGTCGGGCGTCGCGCCGATCATCAGGCCGCGCGTCCCCAGGGCCCTCGCGATACGGCCGTCGGTGCCATCAGGGGAGAGGAGATAACTCGGATGATGACCGGCGCAGGCATACCGCAGCGTCCGCTGTGACACGCGGTAGACGCCGTACCACATCGTGAAGAACATGCCGTCGTGGCGCTCCATCTGGAACATCGTGTTCAAGCTGCTGAGCACTTCGGCAGGTTCACAAAGATCGGCGGCCGGGAGCGCACGCTGACGCAGGACGCTGAGCACGCTCACCGAATGCATCGCCGCACCGGCGCCATGTCCGGAGACGTCGAGGAGGTAAATGACGAAGGTGTCGTCGTCGAGGCGGTCGTAGCCGAACGCATCGCCTCCGAGCAGTGCCGACGGCTGAAACAGCCAATCCGTACGAATCGGTCCGTCGATCAGCGGATCGGGGAGGAGCGATCGCACGTACTGGCTGGCTCGATCGAGATCCCGCGTGATCTGCTCGGCCCGTTCGACCTCGCGCCTGCTACGCCGTTCGAGCTTGAGCACTTGCTGTCCGAGCGCCAGCAAGCTGCCTTCGCCCAGCACGGTGGGCCCTTCAATCAGGTGGCCGTTCACGAAGGTGCCGTTGGTCGAGCGCTGATCTTCGACGAGCACACGGTCGTCGGTCACCCGGATGCGCGCGTGGAGCCGCGACACATCTTGATCCGCCAGCACGACCTCGCATCCCGCGTCGCGCCCGATGGCCAGCCATCTGGATTCGAGCAGGATCCGCCGCCCCGGCTCGGCGCCTTCGAGCAGCACCAGGTAGTGCCCGATCTCCCGCCGCTCGACGGCTGGCGCCGCCACTCGGATGCGGGTATGGGTCGAGGCGCTCTCGTGTTCGTCTGACACGTTCGTCACTTGTCCGGCGTGGTCCGGGCGCATCGGGCCTGCCGCGAGGAGCAAATACTACGCGTCGATGAGCCGGGTGTCGAATGGATCAGATCGCGTCACACATTCGTCGCGCCGTGTTTACATGGCCAGGTCGCGGCCGGGCTTAGACTGGCCCCGTGGGCCGATTCCGCCGCCGTCGCCTGCTGGCCCTCGCCCTGTGCCTAGCGGCCGCGACTGGATGCACGCGAACGGAGTCGCCGTCGCCTGGGTCGCCGGTCGGTCCCGGCGAGCCGAGCCTCGAGCTCACGTTCACCTACGGATCCGAGAAGCAGGCGTGGATCGACGAGAGCGTTGGCGCCTTCAACGCGTCGCGGCGTCGCCTGCCGGACGGGAAGATCATTCAGGTCAAGGCGTTCGCCATGGGTTCCGGCGAGTGCATCGACGAGATTCTTGCCGGCACGCGGCAGCCGCACGTGACGAGCCCGGCCTCGGCCGCCTTCATAAAGCTGGGGAACTCGCAGTCGAAGGTGAAAACCGGCCGGGACCTGGTCGGCCCGACGCAGAATCTGGTGCTGTCGCCGGTGGTGGTGGCGATGTGGAAGCCGATGGCGGAGGCGCTAGCCAAGAGCGGCACGCGCATCGGCTGGGCGGACATCCTGGATCTCGCCCGCAACCCGGCCGGCTGGGGCTCGCGCGGCCATCCGGAATGGCGGGCCTTCCGGTTCGGGCACACGCATCCCGGCGCCAGCAACAGCGGCCTCAGCGCGTTGGTCGCCGAGGCCTACGCCGCCAACAACAAGGTCACCGGCCTCACGCTGGCGGATCTGGCCCGGCCCGAGACCGCCGCCTTCGTCGGCGGGGTCGAGCAGGCGGTGGTCCACTACGGAAGCTCTACTGGGTTCTTCGGGCGCAAGATGTTCAGCGAGGGCCCCTCGTACTTGAGCGCGGCCGTGCTCTACGAGAACATGGTCATCGAGGCGCACGATCCAAAGTACCGCCTCGCATTCCCTGTTGTCGCCGTCTACCCGCGCGAAGGAACGTTCTGGAGCGATCATCCGGTCGGCATCGTGCAACGCGACTGGGTGACTCCGGGGCATCGTCAGGCCGCAGACGCATTCATCGCGTTCCTGCTCGACAAGACACGCCAGCAGCGGGCGATGACCTTCGGCTTCCGCCCAGCCGACCCGAGCCTCCCGTTGGCGGCGCCCATCGACGCGGCCCACGGCGTGGATCCCCGCGAGCCCCAGACGACTCTGGACGTACCCGATCCGGCAGTACTGCAAGGCACGCTGGACCTGTGGACGAAGGTCAAGAAGCGCGCGCGGGTCGTGCTCGCCGTGGACGTCTCCGGGAGCATGCAGGACGACGACAAGATCGGCGCCGCGCGCAACGGGGCGGCTGCGTTCGTGCAAGCGCTGGGTGATGCCGATGCGATATCACTGGTGACCTTCAACAACCAGGTGACCTGGGCGACGCCGATGGCGCCCGTCGCCCAATCGCGCGGCCGCGTGCTGGACGTCGTGCGCGGGCTCTTTGCCGACGGTGGCACGTCGCTCTACGACGCCGTGGGCGAGAGCTACGAGGCGTTGCGGCGCGCCCCGGCAGGCTCGAACATCACCGCCGTCGTGGTGCTGTCGGACGGCGCCGATCGCAACAGCACAACCAACCTGGACGGGCTCCTGCGGAAGATCCGGCCGAACAACGAGAGCGGCGCGATCCGGATCTTCACCATCGGCTACGGCAAGGACGCCAGTGCCGACCCGTTGCGTGCGATCGCCGACGCCACGCAGGGCCGCTACTACGAGGGCAAGCCGTCCAACATCCGTGAAGTCTTCAAAGACATCTCCACGTTCTTCTGAGCCCCCGTCATGTCGAACGAACAGCCGGGACTGACGCTGCTGGGCAAGCTGTTCATCGCGGCCGTGGTGTCGCTCTGCGGCTACGGCGCGTACTACTACCTGGCCGGCCCCGGCGCGAAGTCCTCGGCGCCGTCGGCCGGCACCATCGCGAGCGGGCCAGCATCCGCCAGTGACCCGGTCGCCCCAGGGGACGGCGTGACGGTAGGGATCGCGTACGGCACGGAGAAGCAGCGCTGGCTGCAGTGGGCGGTCGAGCAGTTCGCCCAGGCGCCGAAGGGCCGCGGCGTCCACGTCCAGTTGATCCCGATGGGCTCCCTGGAGGCGGCGCAGGCCCTCGTCAACGGCGACACGCGCATCCAGGTCTGGTCGCCGGCAAGCGCGCTCTACAAGGAGACGTTCGTCGCCGAGTGGACGCTGAAGTACGGCAAGGCGCCGATCCTCCGCGAGGACGCGCTGGCGCTCACACCGATGGTCTTCGTGATGTGGGACGAGCGCTACCAGGCGTTCACGAAGAAGTACCCGACCGTCAGCTTCCAGACGATCGGCCAGGCGATGGCCGAGAAGAGTGGCTGGACCGGCATCGCCGGCCACAGCGAGTGGGGGCTCTTCAAGTTCGGACACACGCACCCGAACCAGTCGAACAGCGGCCTGATGACGCTGGTGTTGATGGCGTTCGACTACCACAAGAAATGTGGCGGGCTCGAGCTGAAGGATGTGCTCAGCGACACGTTCCAGGAATGGATGCGGACCACCGAGCGCGGCACCTCGGGCCTCTCGAACAGCACCGGCAACCTGATGCGGGACATGGTCCTGCGCGGGCCGTCGTCCTACGACGCCGTGTTTGTCTACGAGAGCGTCGCAGTAGACTTCCTGAAGAACGCCGAAGGGCGCTGGGGCCCGCTGCGGATCGTCTACCCCGATCTCAACATGTGGAACGACAACCCCTACTACGTGCTCGAGGCGAGCTGGAGCTCCGAGGCCCAGCGCAAGGCGGCCGGCGACTTCCTCGACTTCCTGATGAGTGAGCGGGTACAGCGCGAGGCGTTGGTCCATGGCTTTCGGCCCGGCAACCCAGCCGTCTCCATCAAGTCGCCGCAGAGTCCCTTCGTGCAGTCCAGTGCCTCGGGACTGCGCGTCGCGCTGACGACGTCGTGCGAAGCGCCCTCCGCCACGGTCATCGCGAACCTGCTCGGCAGCTGGCAGCGCGGGGTCGGTCGATGACGGCCCCGCGGGCGCCTGCCGCGGGAGGGTCATGCTCCAGGCGCTGAAGGCCGCATTCTGGCTGCGCCTGCCCATCGCCGGCCTGGGCGCGATGCCGCTCAACGTGGTCACGCTGGCCTGTTTCGGCGTCCTCGGGTTCGGCAATCACGGCTTCTGGCCGCTCGGGCTGGGGCTCGAAACGATCTACCTCACGGTCCTCGCCACCAACCCACGCTTCCAGCGCTACGCCCGCGGCGCCGCCGCGCTCCAACAGGCGGGCGATCTCGAAAGCCGCTGGCCCCCGTTGATCGCGCAGCTGCAACCCGACGGTCGTGGCGCCGTGGAGAGCTTGCGGGAGCAGTGCCGTCGCGTCGAAGCGCTCTGGCGCGCGCAGGACGCGTCGTCCGCGGGCCTGCTCGAACAGAACCTCCGGGCGCTTCGCGACCTGCAGTGGCTCTACTTGAAGCTGTTGATCGCTCGCCAGCACGTCACGGGGGCGCGTATCGAGGCCGACGCCGCGAAGGTCCGTGCCGACCTGAGTAGCCTCGTGCGTGAGCTCGCGAGTCCGGCCCTCTCCCCCGCGGCCCGAGAGTCGAAGGCCGCGACGCTCGCGATCCTCCGCAAGCGTGCCGAACACGTCGAGCACCGCGCCCAGACCGCCCAAGAGATTTCCAGTGACCTGGCGCGCATCGAGGCGCAGGTGCAGCTCGTACTGGACAATGCCACGCTCGGGGAGCGGCCGCCCGAGATCGCGGCCAGCCTTGACATCGCGTCGGCTGTGCTCGATGCGGGGTCGTTTGGCGCCTCGGCGTCGGAGATCGCGCGGATCGACGCAGCCTACGCGGAGGCGACGGCAGTAACGACGCCGCCCGCCGGACGAAACGCGGTCCCACAATAGGACTCGTCTTCGTGCCCCAGGACCTCGATCCCGACGTGCTGGCGGCCGACCTTGGAGCCGTGCGCAGCCGCATCGACAGGATCGCCGCTGCCATCCTCGACGCGGAGCTTCAGGGGCGATTGACCTTGCTTCGCGAGCAGGTGGCCGCAGCTGCCGCCAGCCTGCGCCAGCCCACTGCAGCCAATCTCGCGGGCGTTGCCGAACGTGTGCGCTCTGTGACGAAGCAGATCGACGTCCTCACGAGGCGGCCAGAACCCAAGCCGCGAAGCGCACCGCAGCTAGCCCCGTAGCCAGGCGTCCGAGCGGGCCGACGCCGCTGAGATCGTTCTGGGCGTCGCGCCTTCTTTACACGACGCGCATACCCTCCGCGAAACGCGGGCCGCTGGCGACCGGCCCCGGTTCACGAAGGAGGAGTTGTGCGTATGTACGAACGCTGGTTGCTTTGGGTGTGTGCCTCGCTGTGCGTGCTCGTCCTCGGCGCAGTAGAGGCCGTCGCGCAACAGGAGACAGCCACGGTGACCGGCGTCGTCAGAGACAGCGGTGGCGCCGTGTTGGCCCAGGCCATCGTGGTCGTCACCAATGCCGCGACCGGCATCAGCGTCGCCACGCGGACGA
>JANOIR010000081.1:0-9156 GCA_031407765.1 Vicinamibacteraceae bacterium | reverse complement strand
GCGGTTGCGGCCGATGAACTCGGTCCGGTCGCCGGTCATCGACCGCACGGGTTCGCTCGCCCACGAGAAGGCGACCCGGTCGGCAAACCCCGTATTGTACGGATTGTGTGCGACGAGCGCGCCGGTCAGCACGTCGCGACTGGTGACCACATGCCGCTGGTGCCCCATCCGAGGCGGGCCGAGCACCCATTCGTTGTAGCTGTAGACGCTGAACGTTCGGGCTAGCCCGGACGTGTTGATCAGTGTCAGCCTCGACGCCTTCACCGGGTCGGAGGGAAACACGAAGACTTCGAGCAGCTGGCGCAGGCCCCGTGCGGTCCGTTCGAAGTTCGTGACCCCGGCGCGATGTCGGACAACCCAGGTGGTCTGTGGCGATCGCGCCAGCGGGCCCGGCGTGGCTCCCCATACCTCGCCGCTTTCCTCATCCCGGACAAAGATCGCCTCCGAGGTCGAATCAGAGACAGGGTCGTTCGCAAAGGGCGTCAGCCGGTTCTGGCGACTGTTGCCAGACCAGGTGAACGCGGCGCCAGAAGTCGTGACGACGGTTCCGAACTCGCGATTGGCCAGCACGTTGATCCATGGCGCCGGCGTGTCGACGTCTCCGGGCAACACGACGGCGTACTCGCGGCCCCCGTTGGCGAATCCACCGATCCCATTCGCCATCGTCAGCGACGGGAGTTCGATCGCGGGTGAGTCCTCGTTCTCAACGATCCGCTGCGGGATCGGAAGGTCGAGCGTCGTCGGCGTCGGCGCCACTCGATCGAGTTGCTGGGACAGCTCGCCTCGATCGCCGACGAGGACTGCACGGGCGACGGCCTCGAACAGCACACGGTCCGCGTCCGCCAGACCGTCGCCGCGAATCAGGAAGATGCCGCCCGGACGGTCTTTCCACGGGCTCCACGGCCCGCTGTCGATCAGCACCGTGAGATGCTCCTGCATCTCATCGAGATAGCTGATCGGATGCTCGTTCAGAAGGACGACGTCGGCCTTCAGGCCCTGAAGACGCCAATACTCCTGCGCCTGCAGCACCTGGCGCACGAGCGCCAAGTCGTCGTCCTCAACGACCTTGACGAGCAGGATCGGCAGATCGCCCGACACACCATGACCCCACAGGCTTTCCTGGGCGCGACCGTTCTTTGCCAACGTCGGCGGTTCGGCTCGCAGCGATTCATCCAGATAGAGCGCACGTGATGCGAGCCGATCGTATTGGCGGGCTAGCTCGCTGCTGATGCCCAGATGGCGCAGCAGCATCTGACTGTGCGTGTAGGCCATGGAGAACGCGCGCGCCGCCGCCCCGGGGTCGTGGTACTTCTGCGCCAGTGCCCGCGCCGTCTCGCGATCGGACGAGGCTCCAGTGGCGAACGAGAGGCGCGCGAATCCACCGGGCTGCAGCCGCACCCGCTGGCGCAGGCTGACGACCGGATCGAGCACCGCGCCAGTCGTACCCGAGAGCGCGCGACCGTCCAGCGAGACGGGACGGTCGTGGCCGCGGCCCCGGCCCAGAAAGCGCGCGCGGCTACTTTCCCATTCGGTCGGCGACTGCGCCCGCCCATCGACGCTGAGCGTGTGGAAGGCCCAGGCCGTCGCCTCGGATGCGGCGCGTGGCCGGCGACCGCAGAGCAAAGCAGAACTGTCCGGCAGGTACTCGGTCTCGATGAACAGCTTGCCGAAGGCCGGGTGCGCCACGTCGTCTTCCTGCCGCCCGAGGACGATCTCGGCGTAGCTCGTGATCTCGATCTCTCGCGTATGGTCACTCTTGTTGGTGAGCGAAAGACGTCGAACTTCCACGTCCTCTTCAGCGGAAACCACCACCTCGAGCTGAGATTCGATGCCGTCATCGGTGCGACGAAACACCGCGCGCTCGTTCGAGAATGTGACCAGGTATTCTTCGGGTTCCTGTGCAATGGGCTGGTACGTCGCCGACCAGAGCCGGCCCGAGCGGACGTCGCGGAGATAGATGAAATAGCTGCCGGGGTCGGTGGTTCGATCCTCCCGCCAGCGCGTGACCGAGAGTCCCCGCCAATGGCTGGCGCCGCCGCCGGCGTTGGTGATCACCGTTACGTACGAGCCGTTGGAGAGGAACTGGGCATGCGGATAGAAGGTATGCGGCGATCGGAAGCGCCGCAGGCGCGACATCGGCGCGACCAGTGCCCGCCGACTCTCCTCCGCGGGCCGCGGCGGTTCCGCCGCCGCCTCACGTGGCACCCGTTCCTGCAGGAGCAACTCGGTGGCCTTGACCCGTGGCTCACCGTGGAACCGCGCCACCATTACATCCGCGAGCAACGCGTTGGCCAAGGCGACGAGGGTCATGCCGTGGTGGTGCGCCATGTAGGTGCGCACGACCACGCCCTGCGGGAGGGCAGAGGTTCGCGTCGGCTCGTCGGACTCGTAGGTCTTGCGAGGGGTGTAGTCGATGGCGTCGTAGTAGCCGAGGGGACCCTCACCGCCAGTGCGGGCGAGGCTGTCGAGGTTGGCCACTGCGGCGGTGGGGTTCACGTGGAGCGCCAGCGCGGTGGCGTACGGAGCGACCACGAGATCGTCGGCCAGCCCGCGCTTCAGACCCAGTCCCGGGATGCCAAACGCCTTGTACTGATAGGTGCCGTGGCGGTCCACGACGCTGTACGCCGACTCCGACATTCCCCACGGGATACCGTACCGACGCCCATACTGAATCTGACGTCGCACGACGCGGCGGCTGGTCTGGTCGAGCAACGTCTCCGGGAACGTTCGCATCAGCAGCGACGGCATCAGGTACTCGAACATCGTCGCGCTCCACGACAGCAAGGTCGGGACCCCATCGACGCTCACCGCCAGCCGGCCGAGGCGAAACCAATGAGCCTTCGGCACGTCGCCGGCAGCGATGGCCACGAAACTGGCGAGTCGGGCCTCCGATGCCAGCAGATCGTAGTACGAGGCATCCAGCCGTCCTGGACCGTCGGCATCGGGCAGCCGATAGCCGATTGCGAAGAGCTGACGGGTGCGATCGTAGAGAAAGCCGAACCGCATGCCGTCAGCCAATGCGCGACACCGGATACCCAGTTGGACGAGCGCATCCCGCGGCACGGCGGCCGGTCGGCGCGAGAGCCGACGCAGCGCCGCGCGCAACGCCCTGACCGTCGACAACGGCGGTGGCGTTTTGAGCTCGTGATTCGGGACCGACTGGTCGTCGAACTCGGTCAGTAGCCGATCGAGCGCGTCGCCCTGCTCGTCGACGAACGCGGTCTCGACGTCACGTTCGCCAGCCAGGGCCAGCCGCTGCTGCACGGTCTCGACGACGACCGCGATGGCGGATGACAGCGTCGGCGTAGCGGCAAACGCCCGCGCGATCGCGGGAAGCGATGTGCGCACCAACTCTGCGGCGTCGTGGAGGCCGGCGCGAAGAGCGTCGCCTCCGGTCGGTCCTGGCGCGACCTCGTGCAAACCCACGTCGAGTGTCATCAACGCCGCGATGAGGTTGCCGCTATCGACCGTTGAGACATATCGCGGCCACAGGGCCGCCAGCGTGTGCGTTTCGTACCAGTTCAGCAGATGTCCTTCGTGGCGCTCCAGTCGTTCGATAGTGTCCAGGGCGGCTTCCACTCGCTCAACGAGCTCGCTGGTGTCGATGAACCCGAGGTCGTGCGCCGCCAGCGTAGACAACAACCCCATGCCGATGTTCGTGGGCGACGTCCGGCGGGCGAGGCCGCCGTCCGGCGTCTCCTGGAAGTTGTCGGGCGGCAGCCAGTGGCTCTCCGGGCCGACGAACAGCTCGAAGTAGTGCCACGTCCTTCTCGCAATCTGACGGAGGCGGCGCCGGTCGTGGGCGCTGAGGACCCAGACCGGCGGCGCCACCGGGCGGCTGAGGAGATACGCGACCGCTGGCGCCGCAGCCCACAGGACGACGAATGGCAACGCGACCGTGAGGGAGGCCGGCGCGACGGCGGCGACCGTGGCGAGGATGCCGATCGCGATGAGCGGGCTCGCCGCCATTTCGACGATGAACGTGCGCAACGCCGTGCGGCCGTCAACGGTCGACAGCCGGACGGCGACGCTGGCAGCCGTCTCCCACTCGAGCAGGCGCCGCTGCGTGATGACCAGACGGATCAGCGTGAGGATGATGGCGTGCCCCATCTCCCACGCGTGGTACGGCAAGAGCATCAGCGTAAGGATGGCCTGCGCGAACGAGGTCTCGAGATCCTCGGCGAGGCGACGGAGCAGCACCGTGAGTGGTTGCCGCAGCCACGGAAACGTGGCAAGGCGCGCGAGGGTCAGCAGCACCGGCATCCCAAGCACCGCCAGCGTCAACGTCGTCCAGAACCACGGCCGGCCTGGAAGGGTTGTCCAGCCGAGGACGAGCAGGCCGAGGAGCGACGGTGCGAGTAGACTCCGGCGCAGATTGTCGAGAATCTTCCAGCGGCTGATCAGAGGCAGATGGTTGCGCTCGACTCCGCCGGTCGCCGGCACCCACGGGAATAGCCACCAGAGGATTTGCCAGTCGCCGCGTACCCATCGGCGCTGTCGACGAGCGTGCGCCAGCACCGTCGCGGGAAAATCGTCCACCACTTCCAGGTCGGTGACCAGTGCGGCTCTGGCGTGCAAACCTTCGAACAGATCGTGAGAGAGGAGAGCGTTTTCCGGCACGCGGCCGTCGAGCGTCGCTTTGAAGGCGTCGACGTGATAGAGGCCCTTGCCGGCGAACAGACCTTCCTCGAATAGATCCTGATAGGTGTCTGAAACCGCAGTGGTATACGGATCGACGCCGGTATGACCGGCGTAGACCCGCGCAAAGACCGAGCCCGCGGCGCTCGACATCGTGACGCTGACCCGGGGCTGCAGGATGCCGTAGCCCTCCGTCACCCGCCGCGACGTCAGGTCGACCTGCGGTTGATTGAGCGGGTGAAGCGCGATGCCGATCAAGGTCTTGGCGGCGTCGCGCGGGAGCTGCGTGTCGGTGTCGAGCGTGATGCAGTACCGCACGTCGGCCAGAATCGACAGGTCGCCAGCGGTGTGTCGAAATCCGGTGTCGCCGGCGCCGCGAAGCAGGCGGTTGAACTCCTCGATCTTCCCCCGCTTGCGCTCCCATCCCATCCACATCCCCTCTTTCTGGTTCCACTGGCGATCGCGATGGAACAAGTAGAAGCGGCTGCCGCGGTGGCTGGAGTGGCGCTTGTTCAAGGCGTCGATGCCCGCTCGCGCGGCGGTCAGAATGTCGGCGTCGTCCGGCCGGTGCTCGGTGAGGGCGTCGGTGAAGTCGCTGAGGAGCGCGAAGTGAATGCGGGGATCGAGGTTGCCGAGCGCCTGAATCTCGAGGTGCGCGAGCAAATGGTCGACCGCGTGCACGCTGCCGAACAAGGTCGGTACGATCACCATCGTGCGACCATCCTCGGGCACTCCGCTGTCGAGCTCGAGACGCGGGAGCACCCGCGGCGCGACCAGCCGCGGCAACAGGCGCTGCACCGCGCTCGTCGCCAACTCGCTGGCGGGGATGAGCGCGAAAAGTGTAATCAGCGTGATCGTGCCCGCCGTGCCGTGTCCCAGGGAGACGGCATAGGCGATGCCGACGGCGATGACGAGCAGGGTCAGCAGCGCGATGCCGCCGAGATACAAGCCGGACGCGTGGGCGAGCAGTGCGCGCCGCGCGCTCTCGCAGAGGCGAGGCCTGAATGCGATCAGCCTCTCGAACTCCCGGCGCCCTGCGCCGGCCAGGTAGTAGCCGATGTGCGAATGTCGCGGGTCACCGCCACGATTCCCGCTCTGCCGGGCGGCATCGACGCAATCGAGCGCGACCCTGACCTGACTCCCTGCGGCCGTGCCACCGAGCTGCTCGACGACGCGCCGATACTGATCGCGACTGACGAAGTCCATGCGCCCGTATGTGCCGGACGGATCGCGTCGGAGGATGTGCTCGACCTGGCTCACGCTCTCGAAGAATCGACTCCAGTCGAGTGTGCCGGCAAAGCGCAAACTGGTGATCGTATTGGCCATCGAGACCTGATCCGCGGCCTCGTGCTGGCCTTCGATACGAATGGCGTCCTCCGGCGTCATCTGCCGGAGGGCGAGCCACTGATCGATGTCCGTTCGCAGAGCGGCGACATGCGGCCCGTACTCGCGGATGCGCTGGAGCAGGCGAACGATGAAGGACAGGCTGGTCGCATCGGCGACGGGGCTCCCTAGCCGTGATGACGAGCCCTCGTCCAGCGTCGCAATGTACGCGTCGGCGCGGACATTCTCGTCGCGGCTGCGCCGGATGCCCTCGGCGAGTCTCGCCACATGAGCGATGAGCGCGGCTTTGAGCACGCTCGGCCAGGCCCAGAGCTCGCCGATCGTCAGCGGGGACACTGACTGAAACGCCTGAACGTACCCCCGGAGCCGGTCGGCGTCGAGTCGACCGTCGCTGTGCCGAATCAGGTCGTCGGCCATTGCCTCCAACCGGCTCGACTCGCTGCCCGCCACATGAGGTAGCCGGCGATAATAGCCCGGCGGCAGGTCGTGATGGACCGTGCGAGCCTCGTTGGTTATCAGATGGAAGTTGTCGAGCAGCCATTCGGCGGCAGGAGAGATGGTCTCGCCGCGGTGCACGTCGTCGGCCACTGTGCGATACACCTCGGCCAGTGAGCGCGCCTGGCGATCGAGACGATGCAAGTGACGGCCGCGCTGCCATCGGGAGCCCGTCGGCTCGAGCTGAAAGAGCGCCGTAGCCAATTGGCGTGCCGCTACCTGGAGTCGAGGCAGATCGAGGAATTCGCCTCGACTGCCTGCACGACGTTCAGGGGAGTGTGTTGGGTCACCCATCAGTCGCTCACGTATACCATGTCGATGACGCGGGGATGTTCGATGAGAGATGGGTCACGCGCTGAGCCGGCGGCGACCAGTCCAGTCGGCTTCTCTGCCTCTGCCCGTCGCTCTTCTGCGCTTCGTTCGGGGCCGCCCGAGCGTCCTACGCTTCGCACCCTGGCGATGTCTTTGGACCTTTCTCCGACCTCGGTTTCGATCGTGCTCAACGCAAGAGCTGGTGCGGAGAGTATTCCCGCCGTGACTCGCGAGCGTATCCTGGCCGCGGCGCGCGGCCTGCACTATCGTCCGAACGTCCTTGCCCAGTCCCTACGCCGAGGCAGGGCGTTCGCGATCGGCGTGCTGGTGCCCGACCTTGCAGCGGCGGGGAGCGCGCTCGCACAAGCCATTGCCGACACCCTTCGCATGGCGGGATACGACGTGCTGCTGGCGACGCATCACCGACGCTCCGACCTCGTCGCGGCGAGAGCGCGTCTGATGCTGGAGCGGCGGGTGGATGGGTTGATGATCCGATCTGGCGGACGGACTAGCTATGCCGCATGAGCGTTGGCGCGATGTTCATGGTTCACGCCCTGAGGGTTGGAAAGCCTAACTGAACAGTTGCGCGCCCCCGCCGAACTGCGTAGAGTGGCGCTGCTCACGCTTGAACGCTCTTCGGGAGCGCGTCGGCCGCAAATCTGCTGGGGGTCCTATGACGATCAAGGCCACCGTAGTGTGTTTGGTCCTCGCCGTGTCGATGGGGGCCGCCCAGGCCCCCCCGCCCAAACCGGGGGCCAAGCCCGCCGGGGTCGCTGCGACACCGAAGTTCAAGGCCATCTGGGAGCCGGTGCCGTTCAGCAAAGACATCGATCTGAGTGCCATCGCTTGCGTCGGGCCGGAGACGTGCTGGGCCGTCGGCGACAAGTCGACGATCCTGGCCACCACCGACGGCGGGACTACCTGGCAGGTGCAGCTTGGGGGCGACCCGGCCTCGACCGACGACGACCTGGTGCGGGTGGGCTTCCTGGACGCAACGCACGGCTGGGCGATGACCGGGGGTGGCAAGCTCCTGGGCACGTCCGACGGCAGCACGTGGGCCGAGTTGTCCACCTTGAGTGGGACGTCACGGGGTGTGTGGTTCCTGAGCCCGCAGAACGGCCTGGAATTCAACAATCGCGACTCGACGAGCCAGTCGACGCAGCAGCGCAGCAGCAACGGCGGCAAGACCTGGAGGCCGGAGAGCCGCTGCAGCGTCGACGCCACCCTCGACGGGCTCCCGCGAAAGCTGCAATGCCTGATGACGGCGGCCCACTTCGTGTCACCGACCGTGGGGTTCGCGGGCGGAGGCGCCGAGGTCGCCATGGCCACGCGGGTGGCGACGTTCGCCAAGACGACCAACGGCGGACAGGGGTGGACGACGTCGGTGATTCCGGAGACCAAGTACGAGGTCACCGCCGTCATGTTCTGGACCGAGAAGGACGGGATCGTCGTGCTGTCCGGCGGTGAGGAGGTCTACTGGACCGCCGACGCCGGCGCGACCTGGACGAGGTCCGCCAAGCAGCGCCAGTGGCCGGGCTTCTTCGGGGTCGGCGAGGGCAAGATCATCGTCGGGATCGCCGAGAGCGGTGGCGCGGGCTACTCCTTCAACGGCGGTCGTACCTTCACCTCGCGGCCTCTCGTCCTGCCGGCGCGGACCCGGGCGCTGACTTTTCCCGATGCGCAGCACGGATACCTCGTGGGTGAGCACGCGATGGTGTACCGCTACCGGATCGTGCCCATCGCCTACACGCGCCAGGGGATGATTGCCGCGATGGCGCCGTGAGCGGACCACAAGGAAGCGACCTTGCGAGCGCCGATCCGCACCAGGCAGTGAGCGCCGCCTGAATCAGCTGAGCTTGGCGGCGATCGCTTCCAATGCGTTCGCCAGCATCGCCTTGCGTGTGCCGGCCGCAGCACCGGCCAGATGCCCGGCATGGGTCCGCAGCTCGGCGGCCACGCCCGCGTCCTTTTGTCCGGCGTCGAGTCTCGCCTGCGCCTTGTCCAGCATGGCCGAAAGCGTGGCGACGTTGGCCGCGGTGAAGCCGCCGTCACGCTGCAGTTGGTCGATATAGGCGCGCGCCACGACGGGCGCATCGGGCCAACTGACCGGATACTGCTGCTGCGGGTTGAAGGTGCCGCCTTGATTCGCCAGTTTCGCCGCCGCAATTTCGCTCGCAGTCAGATATTTGCTGGGCGATAGTTCCAGCACGTCCAGACCACGGGCGATTTCGGTGCCGTAGATCCGGCCGTTGTACCAGTAAGTGGACCAGTAGCCGCCGAGGACCTCGGCCTTGTCGCTGATTGGACCGCGGTCGAAAAAGGCGATCTCGGTTGGCGTCGTGCTGTCGGTGAAATCAATCACCGACA
>JANOIR010000042.1:0-1918 GCA_031407765.1 Vicinamibacteraceae bacterium | reverse complement strand
CGCCTCGCTGAAGCGGTGCATCTGGTGCAGGACGTGGCCTCGGAGCAGCAGCGCCGCCGGGTCGTTCGGCTGCATCGACTCGAGGCACGCGGCCGCCTGTTCCGCCACGGCGTAGCTATCCGGATCGTGGGACACACGCGCTCGCGCCACGAAGCGATATCCGAGCTGCTCGGCCGCGCGCGGGGCAGCGCGACGTTCGCGCAAGTCCTCCTGCAGCTTCGAAATGTCGGGATCGCCGGCCGCCGGGGCCGCGACGACGAGCAGACAGGAGCGATCGAGGCCAGGGGTTTCCGACCTCGAGGCGGTTCGACTGCACGCAGCAGTCAAGGGCAAGAGCACGGCGATCGTCGCCGCAGACCATGTGAATGTCATCGCGCCTCCAGAGCCAATGTGTCCTCCTACGGACAGGGTGCGCAGACGGATGTCGGACCGGGAAGCGACGACGATTTCTATCGGGCTGCGATCGCCCTCTACCGGGTTGCTATCGCCGGAGCACACGAGGCATGACGGGCGCGACAGCGTCTGATGTGGGTTTTTCAACTGACTGTTGCTTTTTCAACATCACCCTGATAGCGTGGCGCAGGTTCGAGTGAACGGAACGGGAGGAGAGCGAATGGTCCGCGCCAGAGCGATTCAGGGCACGCCAGGCCAGCGCAAGCCGCTGTTGAGCCGTCGCGAGCAGGAAGTGCTCGACATCGTCTATGCCAGGGGGCACGCGACCGCCGTGGAAGTTCGCGAGGCGATGCAGGAGGCCCCGACCGACGCCGCGGTCCGGACGACGCTGCGCATCCTCGTCGCCAAGGGCCACCTCCGCATCGAGCAGGACGGGCCGCGCTACGACTACTCGCCCACCGTGTCTCGTCAGACCGCGCGGCGATCGGCGCTGCAGCACGTGCTGCGCACGTTCTTCGGCGGCTCGACCGAGAGCGCGCTCGCCACGCTCCTCGACATCCAGCCGGCCGAGCTCGACGAAGCAGCCCGGCGGCGCATGAAAGAGCTCATCGACCGATCCGTGAAGGAGGGCCGCTGACATGTCCGCGCTCCTGCTGGTGAAGGCGAGCCTGCTGCTGTCGGCCACCATGCTCGCCGTCTTCCTGCTGCGCCGCGCTCCGGCCGCCATCCGCCACCGGCTGTGGACCCTGGCCTTCGCCGCGCTGCTCGCACTCCCACTGCTGCCCTTTGCGCTGCCGGCGGTCGACGTGCCGCTGCCCTCCTGGGCCACGCTGGCGCCGCGTCCGAGCGTCACCGCAACGCCTGCGACGATCGAGCGACGCGCCACGGAAGCGCTCGCCCGCTCCGGGCCGCTCGCCGACGTCGCCCTGGCTTCGCCGGGGACCGGCGCTGCGAATGCGGTGCACACCTCGCACGCGGCGCCGAGCGATGCGGCCGGTGCGTCGGCATCAGGTCGAACGACGACCGAGTGGGTCTGGACGCTGCTGCTGGCGGTATGGCTCGCCGGCGCGGGCGCTGCCGTCGCCAGGCTGGCGCTGTCGCTGCTGCGCGTGCACCGGCTGTCCCGGGCCGCCGACGAGATCCGCGATCCCGCGTGGCGCGATGCCGCCGACACGCTCGGCGCGCGCCTCGGTCTCTCGCGATCGGTCCGCTTACTGGCGAGCGCCGACGTCGGCACGCCGATGGCCGCCGGCGTCCTGTCGCCGACGATCTTTCTTCCGGCCTCCGCCTTCGACTGGACCGCCGAGTGCCGCGACATCGTCCTCGCCCACGAGATTGCACACCTGGCCGTGCGCGATCCGCTGCGGCACCTCACCGCGCGGCTGGCGCTCTCCTGCTACTGGTTCCATCCGCTGGCGTGGGTTGCCGCGCGGCAGGGGACGCTCGCGCGCGAGCAGGCGTGCGACGAGGCGGTGTTGGCGCTCGGCACGCGGCCCTCGACCTACGCGCGCGTGCTGCTCGACCT
>JANOIR010000041.1:0-8125 GCA_031407765.1 Vicinamibacteraceae bacterium | reverse complement strand
GAATCCGCTCCCAGTTGCCGTCCTCGAATGCCGGATCGATGCCGGACCCGCCGAACGACGCATCGCGCAGGTGGAAGCGTGGCCGCTCGCGCGCCGCCTCCACGACCTGTCGCAAGCCTTCCTCGACCAGCGCCTGCACGGTCACGCCACGCGAGTCGGCGACTCGCTGCGCCGCGGCCAGGAGGTCGTCCGCGATCTCGACGGTCGTCTTCATGGGCGCCTACCGGATGATAGCGCTCGGGGGTGCCTCGAGGGGACTCTAGTCCGCCACTGGAGACGCGTGCGGTCCCGCCAGCAGCAGGCAGACGCCGCTGATCCCGAGGGCTTCGAAGACGCCCTGCCATTCGAGCGGTCCGAGCCGGACGACCAGCGGGACGTGGACCAGGAACACCCACGAGAAGACCATCCAGCCGGTCAGGAGCGCGGCCAGCCGCCGCACCGGCGGCGTGAGCAGGCCGAAGCCGGCCGCGAGGAGCGCGGCCGCCGCGAAGTAGCTCCAGAAGCGCGGGAACGGGATGAACGGCGGGACCAGCGTCTCGACGAACTGGACGAACAGGATGTGCTGGATCCCCGCGAGGAGGAAGAACGGCGCCGCGGCATGCGGTGCGATCCGGCTGAGTGCCGACAGCAGCGCGCTCGGCGGTCCGGCGGCACGGGCGGCGAGCACGACGCCGCCGGCAGCCAGGACCACCGCCTTGAGCGCGTTGGTCCAGTTGCCGCTGAACGTATCGCCGCCGATCGTCTTCGGCCAGTGCAGGCACAGCGACCAGCCGAGGATGAGCACCGCCGCCTGGATGGCGGCTTCGCGCGTCCAGCGCCCGGCGAGGATGGCGCCGCCGCAAGCCAGGAACAGGACCCCCGTGACGTAGGCGACCAGGTGCTGCTGCAGCGGATCCGGCGGCCACGGTGTCGCCCGCGCGACGACGTAGTGCCCGAACGAGATGTTCTCGAGGCCGAAGCCGATCAGAGCCAGCGCGAAGAACAGGCGGCCCAGACCGGCCGCGCTGCGGATGTCGAAGACCAGGTCGCGGTCGGGTGCGACATTCCGGCCAAGCCCGTCAGCTGTGGACATGGCGGCGCAGTCTACGCGGTACCCGGCCGTCCGGCGCGGACGTTTGACGAACCGCCCGACAGCCCGGCGCCGCCGCGATGGGGCGGCGACACCCCGGCCGTCTCCGGCGGAGCGAGCCCCCTCGGCTGCGATACGATGACGCGCACACGACGCCGCTGACGCCCATGCTGCTGACCCCCGACGCCTTGAACGCCGCTCTCGACGCCCTCGCGCAGGGGACGAGCGGCGATCCGTTCGCCATCCTCGGCCCGCACGTCGTCCACACCGGCGGGAGCAACCGGGTCGTCATCCTGACCGTGCAGCCCTCGGCCGCCCGCGTCGAGGTGGTGCGCCTCGGCCCCGGCGACCAGCAGACCGTGGTCGAGATGCGGCGGCTGCCGCAGGGGATCATCTTCGCGACCCAGTTCGTCGGCGAGACGGAGATCTTCGACTACCGGCTGCGGGTGACCACGCTCGAAGGGCAGGCCCACGAGATCGACGACCCGTATCGCTACGGCCAGGTGATGGGCGCGCTCGACCTGCACCTGCTCGGCGAGGGCCGCCACTATCGCGCCTTCGAGCGGCTCGGCTCGCACGCCCTCAAGATCGGCTCGGCCACCGGCACCTACTTCGCGGTGTGGGCGCCGAACGCCGACCGCGTCAGCGTCGTCGGCGACTTCAACCAGTGGCACGGCCTCGCCAACCCGATGCGCCGGCTCGACCCCAACGGCATCTGGGAGCTGTTCGTCCCCGGCCTCGGCGCCGGCGAACGCTACAAGTACGAGATCCGCGGCAAGCTCGATCGCACGCCCTTCCTCAAGGCGGACCCCTACGCGCGCGAGTTCGAGACGCCGCCGGCCACCGCGGCGCTGACCAGTGGCATCCCGCAGTACCGATGGCGCGACGACGACTGGGTGAGGACGCGCGAGGCGTCGAACGGCAGCCTCTCCCGCCCGGTCTCGATCTACGAAGTGCACCTCGCCTCGTGGCAACGTGTCGCCGAGGACGCCAATCGCTCGCTCAGCTACCGCGAGCTGGCCGAGCGCCTGGTGCCCTACGTCAAGGACATGGGTTTCACGCACATCGAGCTGTTGCCGGTGCTCGAGCACCCCTTCGGCGGCTCGTGGGGCTACCAGGTCACCGGCTTCTTCGCGCCGACCAGCCGCTTCGGCTCACCCGACGATTTCCGCTGGTTCGTCGACGAGTGCCACCGCCAAGGCATCGGCGTGATCCTCGATTGGGTGCCCGGCCACTTTCCGAAGGACGCGCACGGCCTGGCCCGCTTCGACGGCACCGCCCTCTACGAGCACGAGGATCCCCGCCTGGGCGAGCACCAGGACTGGGGCACGCTGATCTTCAACTACGGCCGGCACGAGGTCGCCAACTTCCTCGTCGCCAGCGCGCTGTTCTGGATCGAGCAGTTCCACCTCGACGGCCTGCGCGTCGACGCGGTCGCCTCGATGCTCTACCTCGATTACTCGCGCCAAGCCGGGCAATGGGTGCCGAACCGCTTCGGCGGGCGCGAGAACATCGAAGCGGTGGGCTTCATCCGCCACCTCAACGAGATCGTGCACGCCGAGCACCCGGGCGTGATGATGATCGCGGAAGAGTCGACGGCGTGGCCCGCGGTCAGCCGGCCGGTCTACGCCGGCGGGCTGGGCTTCACCTACAAGTGGAACATGGGCTGGATGCACGACATCCTGACCTACATGTCGAAGGATCCCGTGCATCGGCAATGGGAGCACCACCACCTGACGTTCTCGATGCTCTACGCCTACAACGAGAACTTCGTGCTGCCCTTCAGCCACGACGAAGTGGTGCACGGCAAGGGCTCGATGATCGGCAAGATGCCGGGCGACTCGTGGCAGAAAGCCGCCAACCTGCGCGCCCTCTACGCCTACATGTTCGTGCACCCGGGCAAGAAGCTGCTGTTCATGGGGAGCGAGCTGGCATCGTGGCGTGAGTGGGACGCCGACGACGCCCTGCCGTGGGCCTGGGCGGATGATGCGCCGCACGCCGGGGTGCAGCAGCTGGTGCGCGACCTGAACCGCATCTACCGCGAGCAGCCGCCGCTGCACCAGGTGGACTTCCTCCCCACCGGTTTCAGCTGGATCGACTGCGACGACGCGGCGCACAGCATCCTCTCGCTGATCCGCCGCGCCGAGAACCCGAAGGACGAAGTCCTCGCCATCTTCAACCTCACGCCGGTGGTCCGCGAGGGCTACCGCATGGGCGTGCCCGAGCCGGGCCGCTACCGCGAGCTGATCAACACCGACGCCGAAATCTACGGGGGCGGCAACATCGGCAACGCCGGCGGGCTCGACACGGAACGGATTCCGGCGCAGGGCATGGCGCAGTCGCTGGTGCTCACGCTACCGCCGCTCGCCGGCCTGATCCTGAAACGCGACTGACCCCGACGACGATGCGAGGTCCACTCGTCACCGTCGCGCTCGCCGCGGTCCTCGTGTGGGTGGGCATGCCGGCGCGTCTCGACGCCGATTCGCTGCCGGCGCAGGCGCCGCGCGTCGCCGACTACGATATCGCCGTCCGGCTCGATCCGGACGCCAAGCGCCTCGACGGCACGCTACGCCTCATCTGGCGCAACCCGTCGAGCGACCCCGTTCCCGACCTCTGGTTCCATCTCTACCTGAACGCGTTCCGCGATCGCGACAGCACGTTCTGGCGCGAGTCGCGCGGCCAGCTGCGCGGCGTGGAGATGGCGGAGGATGGCTGGGGCCGGATCGACGTCACCGCGCTGCGAATCGCCGGCGGCGCCGACCTGCTGCCAACTCTGAGCTTCGAGGCGCCCGACGACGGCAATCGACAGGATCGCACCGTGGCGCGGATCCGGCTGCCGCAGCCGGTCGCGCCCGGCGGCAGCGTCGCGCTCGACATCGCCTTCCGCGCCGAGCTCCCCAAGGCCTACGCGCGCACCGGCCATGCCGGCGACTACTTCCTGGTCGGCCAGTGGTTTCCGAAGATCGCCGTCTACGAGCCGGCCGGCCTGCGCGGCCGCACCGCTGGCGGCTGGAACGCCCATCAGTTCCACGCCGACTCGGAGTTCTACGCCGACTTCGGCCACTACCGCGTCGCCATCACCTTGCCGCGTCGGTTCGTGGTCGGTGCCACTGGTCAGCGCACGGCGCGAGTCGATCATCGCGACGGCACCGCCACCCACACCTACGAGCAAGGCGACGTGCACGACTTCGCGTGGACGGCGTCGCCGCACTTCGTCGAGATCACGCGCCGCTTCGACGCCGACGCCCAGGTCAGCGGCCAGGCCTATCGCGAGGCCGCCAGCCGCCTCGGTCGGACGCTCGAGGAGCTGCGTCTCGGCGACGTCGAGGTCCGTCTGCTGATGCAGCCGAATCACCTGCCGCAGGCGGAGCGCTACCTGCGCGCGGCGATGGGCGCCATCGCCAGGTTCGGCCTGGCCTACGGCCGCTATCCGTACCGCACGCTGACGATCGTCGATCCACCCGAAGCCGCGATCGGCACCGCTGGCATGGAGTACCCGACCTTCATCACCGCCGGCACCTTCAGCCTGTTCAACAGATGGCCGTTCGATCGTGTCTTCGAGCCGGAGATCGTCGTCGGGCACGAGTTCGCGCATCAGTACTTCCAGGGCATGCTCGCCTCGAACGAGTTCGAGGAGGCGTGGCTCGACGAGGGTATGACCGAGTGGGCGACCGGCGGACTGCTGGACGAGATGCTCGGCCCCGAGCGGTCCTTCCTCGAGCTGGCCGGGCTCCGCCTCGGCGATCTCGGCTACCAGCGCCTCGGCCTCTCGCGCACGCGGGGGACCGAGATGATTCGCCAGCCGTCGTGGACCTACGACACCGGCTACGGGTTCAACAGCTACTCGCGGCCGGCGCTCACGCTGCGTACGCTGGAGCGGCTGATCGGCAGCGGCACGATGCCCCGCGTCATGCGGACCTACGCCGAGCGCTGGCGCTTCGGCCACCCCTCGAGCGACGACTTCTACCGCGTGGCGAGCGAAGTCGCAGGCCGCGATCTGACGCCGTTCTTCCGCCAGACCATCGAGTCGCCGGCGGTGATCGATTACGCCCTCGGCGCGATCACGCAGGCGCCGGGCCATGCGGCGGTCACGGTGCGGCGCGAGGGCGATCTGCAGATCCCGATCGTGGTGGCGTTCAAGTTCGCCGGTCGTCCGATCGAGCGCCGCACCTGGGACGGCGTGGCGCGTTGGACGCGCTTCACCTTCACCTACCCGGAGCGACTCGAATGGGTCGACGTCGACCCCGGGCGTGACGTCGCCCTCGACGTGTCCTGGCTGAACAACGGACGCCTGGCGGCGCCCGATCGACGCGCCCCGGTGGCGATGACCTCGCGCTGGATGCTCGCGGTGCAACAGGTCCTGGCATGGCTGGCTTTCTAGCGTCCCGCCCGCCAGGCCTGGGCGCGCTGCCCGTGCGTGTCGTGCGGGACGGCTGGGCCCGCGTGTCGCGGCAGGGCGTGTTCGCGGTGGTGGCGATCTGGGTCGTGGTGACGATCGTCACGGCCGTCGCGGTCACGCCGGCCTGGGCGTGGTGGAGCCGCGCCCTCGGCGTCCAGGTCGACGCGGCTCGGCTCCTCGGCTCACCCCACGTCGGGACGCTGGTCGAGCTGTTGCGCGATTCGCCGTTCGCGGTCCGCATGATCGCGATGGCGGCGATGGCCGGCGCCGCCCTGGCGGTCCTCCTCAACCCGTTCCTGGCCGGCGGGCTGATCGGCGCGTTGACGCGCGGTCCCGACGTCGACGCGGCCGGTCGAGGCGCGCGCTTCGCTGCGGACGGTGTGCGCCACTACGGTCCGCTGCTGCGCGTCGCGCTGATCGTCTGGCCGGCAGCCGCGATCCCGACCGGTGCGGCGGCCCTCGCGGCGGGCGTCGCGTCCGCCGCCGCACCGGCGCCGGCCCTGGCTCTCGCCGCGGGCGGCCTGGTCGTCGCGGTCGGCGCGTTCGTGGCGACGCTGCTCGTCGACCTGGCGCGGATCCACGTTGTGCGCGGCGGCACGCGGCGGGCCATGGTCGCGGTCGGCGCGGCGCTCGGTATCGCGTTCCGCCACGCGCCGCGCGTCCTGCGCCTCGCGGTTGCCTTCGGGATGCTGCTCGCCATCACCGGAGCAGGATTGCTCGCGCTGCGCGGCTGGCTCGCCGGTGACACGTGGCTCTCGATCATGGCGGGTCTGGTCGCGCAGCAGGCGCACGCTTTCGCCCGTACCTGGATCCGCGCGGCGCTGGTCGGCGGCGAAATCGTCCTGGTCGAGGCCGACGCCGAGGCCCGCCGTCAGGCCGCCTCAGTCGCGGCCGGCGAGGAGCGGGCGCAGGTGCTCGTAGTCGTGC
Organism: Vicinamibacteraceae bacterium; assembly: GCA_031407765.1. GTDB lineage: Bacteria > Acidobacteriota > Vicinamibacteria > Vicinamibacterales > Vicinamibacteraceae > JBDSLU01. The sequence goes on along the minus strand of JANOIR010000041.1, from coordinate 1,730 downwards.
AGGGCGAAGCCGGCGAAGGCGCGCTGGCCGGCGAGGAGCGGGGCGGCGGCAGCGATCTCCCGCCGGAGATCCCCGGGCGACTGGCCGCCGAAGGTGATGCCGGGCGGCGTGATGCTGACGCCGAGGAATCCGGCCCACCGCTGCCCGCTCTCGCCGGGGATCGGCGTCGCGACGAGCCCCCGCCAGTCGCCTGACTGATCGAGCGTGCCCAGCGCGAGCGATAGTGCCGCGGCCGACTCGCGCGCCGGCGGGTCGGCGAGCGGCGTCCCGTACGACGCAGCCAGCTCGCGCATCGCGCCGAGCAGCGCCGGCGAGTCCAGCGCGACGCCGGCGGGGATCCGCAGGCCGTGGTGCAGCCGGGTGCCGTCGTCGGCGATCGATCGGCGGAAGCCCTCGATCGGATCGAGCTCGTCGGGGTCCTCGCCGCGGGCCCGCATCCGGGCGAGCGCCCGCTCGCGCGGCTCGCCGATGACGAACCATACGCGCTCGCTGTCGGCGGCGGTCTCGAGGCCGAGATAGACGCGCGCCTTGCCCGGCGCCGCGGCGTGGGTCAGCAGGTCGCTGGCGATCGCGACGACGCCGTTGGGCCCAGTCGTGCGGTCGCGGTAGCTCATGATCGCGACGTAGTCGATCCGATCGATCAAGTGGTGCGCGGCGGACTGGCGGGTGCGCTCCCAGGTGACGATGCCGAGCGGCTCGCCCGTCTGCGCGTCGGCGACCTGCAGCCAGAAGGGGAGTGCGACTCCGAAGCGCAGGCCCGCCGCGCGGAGCCGCCTGGCCGATTCGAGCGCGACCTCGACGAGCCCGGCCGCCATCCGCTCGCGTGACTCGGGAAACCGCCAGCGATACAACGCGTGCGGCTCGATGTCGAAGTGGAGGCCGTCGAAGCCGTCGTGATCGGCGGCCGTTCTGGTGAACGCGACGACGGCGTCGACCACCGCGAGCGCCTCGCCGTGGTGCGTCTTCAGCGCGTAGATCGGCGCGCCCTCGAGCGCCTCGACGGTGAGGCCGGCGGCGTGCGCCTCGCGCAGCAGCACGCGCCACGCTGCCGCGTGCTGCAGCACCGGGGTGCCGTCGGCGGCGCGCGCGCGCTCCAGCGCCACCTGCATCCAGATCGCGTCGATGCCCTGGCAGGCGCAGAAGGCGAAGAGCTCGGCCCGGGCCTGGGCGTCGAGCAGCACCTTCGGCGAGTCCCACAACCACATCGGACGGACGGGCAGGCGCGCGTCGGCAGCGGTGGGGCGCGTCACGGCAGGGAGCTGCTCTCCTCGACAGGCGGCCGGCGCCGGGGCCGAGACGACGACTCGGGAGTCATCCATCCGCCTGGCTTCCGGCGACGACTCCAGGGTCGTCGTGGCGACCATCGCCGCGACGAGGACGGGCGCGGCGAGCAGGGCAGGGTGAACCATGAATCACTGACGCCGGCGGTACGGCCCCGGCCGCGTGGCGGCGAACAGCTCCTGCACCCGGTAGGCCAGCTCGGCGCCGGTGAACGGCTTCGACAGCAGCTGGCGGCCGGCGCGCAGCTGGCCGCGGCCGATGACGTCGGCATCAGCGTATCCCGAGATGAACAGGACCGGCACCCCTGGTCGCAGCTGCTCGAGCCGGTCGGCGAGGTCGCCGCCAGACAATCCCGGCATCACGACGTCGGTGACGACCACGTCGAACGGTTCGGTGCCCTCGGAGGCGATGGCCAGCGCCTCGCTCGGCCCCGCCGCCTCGACGACGCG